>NZ_CP006587.1:2165000-2465666 GCF_000737515.1 Hymenobacter sp. APR13 | reverse complement strand
CGCTGGCCCCACCCCCGACCTGAGCGAAGCCGGCCTGCGCCGCGTGCAGCAGGAGTGGACCAACGCCCAGCAGCGCGACGCCCGCCAGTTGGGCTATCAGCTGCAGCGGCTGGTGCTGGCACAACTGATGGCCCAGCAGCCGGCCCGCGGTTATACAGTGGCGTTTCAGGATGTGCAGGAAACCAACCGGCGGTTGCTGGCGGCAGGCATCAGCTACGAGAATCTGCCCGAGCACAGTATGGAAGAGTTGCGCCAAGTGCTGGGAGTTGACGCCCTGCTTTCGGGCCAGACGCTGCTCTACCAGCCTTTGCCCAACGGCCTGAACCTAGCCGCCCGTGTGCTGCTACCCAGCGAGCTACCCATCGCCATACCCTCCAACTCGGCCACCACCAACCTGATGCTGCACGACTGCCGCAACGGCCGCCTGCTCTGGCGCTTCGACTATGCCCGCGCCGGCAGTTCCTCGCTCAAGCCCGAGCGGCTCAGCAAAGACTTGGTACATGCCGTGGGCCCCAGCTTACCTTACCGCCGATAACCGCGCTACACGTCCCAGTCGTCGAGGCCTTCCTGCTGGGCGCCCAGGCAGATTTCGTCGAAAAGCATTTCTATCTGATACGGGTCGGTATTGGGGTTGAGCACCCAGTTACTGAGGGCATGGCAGTATACTTTCAGCATTTCAGACCGGCCAATCTTCTCAACTACTTCCTTGTGGAATGCGCGCATTCGGGCGGCCATTTCCTCTCGAACCCTGGGGTTGTCCGGCATACTTCCGGCCGGGAAACGCGCATCATTTGAATTTGGCATAATTCACTATTTATTTGAACAAAATAATGTTACGATGTTTCGTTTAAAGAGTTCCCACGCTTGCTAGCGAACAGTTAGGTGGCAGCGCATAGCCAAGCTGCCAAGCTAGCCAAAACTTTCCTGGCCTTATCAGGCTATAAGGTGGCTTGGCGCCGGCCGTGTTACCAGTGCGCCGCGGGAACGGCAGAGGCTGTCAGCACTGTTCAGCCAATGCCCGGTCAGTCCGCCCATCCGCTTCCTGCGTATATTCATTTTCTTGCCTGTTTCCCTGTTCTCCCTCTGTTCCACTATGTTGTCATTCCTGAAGAAAAAGCCTTATCTGCTGGGTCTGCTGCTGCTCACCATGGCTTGCTCCCAGCAGCGCCCTGCCGATGCCCAGGCCCTGAGCCGCTCCACTGCCGGCGGCCTGCCTACGGCTGCCCAAGCCAAAGGCCTGGCCGTAGCCACCTTTGCCGGCGGCTGTTTCTGGTGCACCGAAGAAGTATTTGAGGAGCTGAAAGGCGTGCAGTACGTGGTGTCGGGCTACGCGGGCGGCAAAGAAGCCAACCCCACCTACGAACAGGTGGGCAGCGGCCGCACCGGCCACGCCGAGAGCTTTCAGGTGTATTACAACCCTGGCCAGATCAGCTATCAGCAGCTGCTCGACGTGTTTTTCCTGGCCGGCCACGACCCGACTACCCTCAACCGCCAGGGGCCTGATGCCGGCGCGCAGTACCGCTCGGTGGCCTTCTACCGCACCCCGCAGGAAAAGCAGCTGATTGAGGCTACCATCAAGCGCGTAAATGCCTCGAAGCACTACCCCAACCCCATCGTGACGCAGGTAACGTCCTTTACGAAGTTCTGGCCCGCCGAAGACTACCACCAGGGTTATTTCCGCCTGCACGGCGACAATCCGTACGTACAGTCAGTATCGGTGCCTAAAGTGCAGAAGTTCCGCAAAGCCTTTCCGCAGCTGCTGAAGAATCCGCTCTAGGGTGACCTTCAGCCTGCGTAGGCCTGCCGCAGCGGCCGTATACTGTGTATGCGGCCGCTGCTCGCTTCCGGACAACGGCATTGTAACATATAAATGGCTATATTCTATTAGTGACTGTATCTTGCATCTTCGCTCCGCTTGCTCCCTCCCACACGTATGCTTTGGTCTGACACCACCGAAACTGCCGCCGCCCGAACTCTGATGCGGGATTTGCAGCCAGTACCTATGCTAGATGCGCTGCCACATTTGGCGTGGCTCTCCACCCCCGATGGCACCGTTATCCATTGCAACCGGCGGTGGCACAGCTACACCGGCGCCCCGGCCGATGCTCTGGCCGATGGCGGCTTCGTGGACTATCTGCACCCCGACGACCGGGCCGAAGCCGCCGATGCGCAGCTGCGCCACCTGCCCAACCGCAAAACCATGGAGCTGCACCTGCGCTGGCGGGGCCACGACGGCCGCTACCGCTGGTACCTCGACCGGGTAGTGCCGCTGTACGGGCACGATGCCAAGCTGCTGGGCTGGCTGGGCACTTCCACCGACATCGACGAACAGAAACGGGCCGAAATTCAGGAGCGCCGCGGCCGGGAGTTGTTTGAGTTGATGGCCCGCGCCACCAACGACCTCATGTGGGACTGGGACATGACCTCGGGCCGCATGTGGTACAGTGAGGCCTTCTGGCAGCTGGTAGGCTACCCGCCCCGCCCTGACACCGAAACGGTAGCTTTCTGGCTCAGCCTGATACATCCTGACGACCTGGACCGGGTGCAAAACGGCGTGCAGGACGACCTGACCACCAGCGCCAAGCTGCTCGAATCAGAGTTTCGCCTGCGCCGCTCCGATGGCCACTACCTCACCATTCAGGACCGCGCCTGCGTGATTCATGATGCGTCCGGTCTGCCAGTCCGGATGGTGGGCGCCATGCGCGACGTGACCGAAGAAGCTGCCCTGCGCGAACAGTAGCCAGCAGCTGGCCGCCGGCCGCGTAATGGCGGGCGCTCCGTATTTTCGGGCTCATCCTGAAGATTACCTCCGCACATGCCGTTTCCCGCCCCCGCTTCCAAGCTGCCCGACATCGGGACCAGCATCTTCTCTGTCATGACGCAGCTGGCCCAGGAGTGCGGGGCCATCAACCTGGCGCAGGGCTTCCCCGACTACGACCCGCCGCTGGCTTTGCAGCAGGCGCTGGCCCACCACGCCACCACGGCCAGCCACCACCAGTACGCGCCCATGCCGGGGCTGCCGCGCCTGCGCGAGGCTATTGCCCGCAAAACCGCCCGCGTCTACGGTATTGACGCTCCCGATCCGGCCACGGAAATTACCGTCACCTGTGGCGCTACGGAGGCGCTGTACGCGGTGCTGGCGGCCGTAGTGCATCCCGGCGACGAAGTGCTGGTGCTGGAACCGGCCTACGACCTCTACGGCCCGGCCATTCGGCTGCAGGGCGGCGTGCCGGTGTACGTGCCGCTGCCGGCCCCTCACTTCCGCCCCGACTGGGACCAGGTGCAGGCGGCCCTCTCGCCCCGCACCCGGTTGATTATGCTCAACTCGCCCCACAACCCCAGCGGGGCCGTGCTGACCGACGCCGACCTCGACACGCTGGCGGCCCTGCTGCGCGACACCCCTACTATGCTGCTCAGCGACGAGGTGTATGAGCACATGGTGTTCGATGGGGAGCCGCACCGGAGCGCCATGCAGCACCCCGAGCTGCGGGAGCGGGCCTTTGTGCTGTCGTCGTTTGGCAAAACCTACCATGCCACAGGCTGGAAAATGGGCTACTGCATCGCGCCGCCAGCCCTCACGGCCGAAGTGCGCCGGGTGCACCAGTTCCTCACGTTTGCCGTGAGCACGCCCACCCAACATGCCCTGGCCGACGCCCTGGAGGCCGACCACCTCCACGACCAGCAGCTGCCCGCCTTCTACCAGCAAAAGCGCGACCTGTTTCGGGAGTTACTGGCCAATTCGCGCTTCGAGCTGCTGCCCGTGCCCGGCGGCTACTTCCAGCTGGCACGCTACTCGCGCATTTCCGCGCTGCCCGACGTGGAGTTTGCCCGGCACCTCACCCGGGAAGCTGGGGTGGCTGTGGTCCCGGTATCGGCCTTCTACCACAACGGCCACGATGAGGGCCTAATTCGCTTCTGCTTTGCTAAGCAGGAGGCTACCTTGCGGGCCGCCGCCAAGCGGTTGCGGGCATTGTAGGCATGGGCGTTTGTATGGTTTCTGATCTGTTGCCCCTGCTGCAATCTGCCGCAGGGGCTCTTCCGTATATAGCCGAGTACCATCTTCTTGCGCACAGGCTGGATATTGGGTAAAGCAAAAACATTATTATATATTTCATATTATTTGATTTCAGCCTGAGCCTCTGGTACGCACTTGCTGGCCGACCCGCCTCCTTGCGTTCTACTACACCTCCATTGCACCGCTCCCTATGCCTGACTTAACCGTTTCCTTTATTCAAACCTCGCTGCAATGGCACGATCCGGCAGCTAACTGGAAGGAGCTGCAGCGGCACATCGATGAAATATCGGTGCCAACCGACCTGATTGTGCTACCGGAAATGTTTACAACCGGCTTCAGCATGGATGCTGAGCATCTGGCCGAAACGATGGACGGCCCTACGGTAGCCTGGATGCGCCAGCTGGCTGCAGCCCGCAACGCCGTAATTACCGGCAGCATTATTATTCGCGACGAGGCCGGCCAGTACTACAACCGCCTGCTGTGGGTGCGTCCCGACGGCAGCCTGAGCTATTACAACAAGCGCCACCTGTTCTCGATGGCTGGCGAACATACTGTATATACCGCCGGCAACGAGCGCCTGATAGAGGAATGGCGCGGCTGGCGCATCTGCCCGCTGGTGTGCTACGACCTGCGCTTCCCGGTTTGGAGCCGCAACCCCATGCACGAGCCCTATGACCTGCTGCTGTACGTAGCCAACTGGCCCGCCTCGCGCCGCACTGCCTGGATGACGCTGCTGCGGGCCCGCGCCATGGAAAACTTGGCCTACACCATGGGCGTGAACTGCGTGGGCATTGATGGCAACAGCCTGGCCTACGCCGGCGACTCGGCCCTGCTGGACATGCGCGGCGAGTATCTGGTGGAAGTCGGCAACCAGGAAACCGGCATCACCCGCACGCTGCGCCGCGCCGATCTCGAGGCTTTCCGGGAGCGTTTCCCCGCCCTGCAAGACGCCGACCCTTTCGAGCTGCTCCAGCCATCAGCCGAGATAGAGCGGCGTTAGCGCAGCATTTCCTTCGGACTGTACATGATTCACATATAAAGCCCTCCGGCAGCAGAGCTTACTCTGGCGCCGGAGGGCTTTACATATAAATGTAATGAGTGGCATGCGTCCTTCCCGGAACGCGCTGCCAAGCTATTCGCTTACGACCAGCCGCTGCACGCCTACCTGGCCATCCGGCGTTTCGCAGCGCACCACATACACGCCGGCGGACAGCCCACGCAAATCCAGCTGGTGTCGGCGGCTGGGCACGGACACGCTACGCACCGTGCGGCCCGTGAGGTCGAGCAGCGTGAGCCGGGACGGGCGGGTGGTTTCTACGGCCGTAGCCGCTGCCGCCGGGTTAGGGTACACGCTCAGCGGCAGGGCCTGCGCCGCGGCGGGCCGGGTGCTCAGTACCCGGTTGCGGGTGCCCGCCGCCAGCACGCCGCCGGCTTCCGTCCCAATAAACAGCTCGGGGCTGCCGTCGGCATTCACGTCGGCGGCGGCCAGGGCGAAGTGGTTGGGCGTATGCGCGCCGAGGTAGCCATCGTCGTAGCGGCCCTGGGCGGCGTTGTAGAACAGGCTGGACCGGTCAATGAAAATGCCGGATTGGGCCCGCAGGTTAGCAAACAGCCGCACCTGGCCGC
Organism: Hymenobacter sp. APR13; assembly: GCF_000737515.1. Taxonomy (NCBI): domain Bacteria; kingdom Pseudomonadati; phylum Bacteroidota; class Cytophagia; order Cytophagales; family Hymenobacteraceae; genus Hymenobacter; species Hymenobacter sp. APR13. The sequence goes on along the minus strand of NZ_CP006587.1, from coordinate 2,460,025 downwards.
TGGCATCTACGGTCAGCAGATCGGGCGTTCCGTCGCCGTCAAAGTCGGCCACCACTGGCGAGAGGTTGGCAGGGCGCGCGCCCGTGGCCGTGCGCAGTTGGCCGAAGTCGGCGTTGGCCAGCACGAAAGCCGTTTCGGGCGTGGCGCTGCCGCTGTTGCGGTAGTAGCGCAGGGCCTGGCCGGGCATATCGGAGCGGGTGGAATTGGTGGCGTAGAGCAGGTCCAGAAAACCGTCGTTGTCTACGTCGAAGAAGGTGGCGTTGTCGTCGAAGGCGTTGGGCAAGTTGCTGATCAGGCGCAGGTCGTTGGTATCAAAGCTAGCGGGCTGCCCGGCCGAAGCACGGTTGGGGTAGTAGCCCACAAAGGCCCGGCGCCCCACGGCCGTGTAGCCGGCCACAGTTAGGTCGGGCGCACCGTCGCGGTTAAGGTCGGCTACACCGGGCCGTAGCGCCCCAAACTTACGCGCCGACAGCCCCAGAAAATCCTCGGTAATGAGCTGGTACACGGGGCGGGCGGCGGTGCCGGTGTTGCGGTAGTGCGCCACCGAGGCCACCAGCGGGCTGGCCGGCGTGAGGCGCTTCACCCCAGCCACCAGCAGGTCCAGCCGGCCGTCGGCGTCCACGTCCAGGAAAACGGGCGCGGCCTGCGAGCTGGCTTCCAGCATATCCTGCTGCAGAAAGCCGGTCTGGCGCGGCTGCAGGTTGTAGGCCGGGCCGGTGCCGGTATTCTCGTAGAGCAGCACCGTGCGGCGCGTGTCCACGCTGTCGAGGTTGTCGAACAGATTGGGCGCCGCCAGCAGGTCGGGGCGGCCGTCGAAGGTCAGGTCCACCACGTAGCCGGCCGGAAAAAACGGAATCCGGATGGGGGCGGCGGCAGTGGGGAAGTTGGCGTTGGCGGCCGTCATCCGGGCCAGCTGAGGCGTGCCCTCATTCAGGGTAGAAACCAACTCGGGACAATAGTCGCGGCCCATCAGGGCATCCTGGTCGCCGTCGCCGTCGAGGTCGAGCACGGTCAGGCTGCTGCTGCTGGAGTGCTGGGGCCGGGCCTCGCGGCACAGCACCGGTGTGGCGCTGAACAGGTACGAGCCGCACTCGCCCAGGCAGTTGCGGATGTTGCCCCAGGCATCGGAGGCTTCCCGAAACGCCAACCCGCCACAGGCCGTGGTGGCCGTGTTCTGGTAGTGGTAGATAGAGCGGTTGGTGTCCCAATCAACTATCAGAATATCAAGGCGGCCGTCGCCGTCCAGGTCGGCAATGGCGGGCATGTTGGTACCGGTGTTGATGTTGACGGTGATAGTGCTACCAGGCAGCACGGCCCGGATCTGGGGCGTTACGAGCTGAAACGACGGCAGCCCGCCGGCACCGGCCACGTTGCGGAACACCCGGATGTCGGCGCCGTTTTCGGCGGAGGTGAACAGGTCGGGGCGGCCGTCGCAGTCGTAGTCGCGTAGCAGAGCCCAGTTCAACAGGCCAGCCGGAAACAGCGTCGCCAGCTCGGGCGCGTACTGCCAGCGGCGGGTGCCGCCGGGCGCGGCGGCGTTGCGGTAGGTGAGCACCCGGCGCGTACGGCGGTCGAAGATGAACAAATCCTGCCGGCCGTCGGCGTCGAGGTCGATGCCCGAAAACTGGGGCGAGTCGAGGCCGCCGGCCCAGGCGCTGCGGAGCGTGTCGGCGCCCTGCACTACCTTTGCTACCTCCCGAAACTCAAAGCCAAAAGCCGTATTTTGCGCAATTGCCCGGGTAGCCGAACCGGCCCAGCCAAAGCTCGTCAGCAACGCAGTAGCGAGAATAAACCGTCGAAACATAGAAATACCTTTTTTCTTGTAAGACACGAAAAGCAAGCTCCAAGTTACCACAAACCCCATGGAAGATATTGAGGCGCTCTACGACCGGTTTCGCGCCTGCACGGCCGTCAGCACCGACTCGCGGCAGCCGCAGGACGGAACCCTGTTTTTCGCCCTGAACGGCCCCAGCTTCCGCGGGGCCGACTTCGCCCCGCAGGCCATAGCGCAGGGTGCCCGCCACGCCGTCACGGACGACGCCACGCTGGCCGCGCAAAACCCCGAGCACTACACCTACGCCCCCGATCCGCTGCTGGCTTTGCAGGCGCTGGCCCGGCACCACCGCCGCCAGCTCATCATTCCGGTGCTGGCCATAACGGGCTCGAATGGCAAAACCACCACCAAGGAGTTGGTGCACGCCGTGCTGAGTTGCCGCTACAAGGTGCAGTACACGCGCGGCAACCTCAACAACCACATCGGGGTGCCGCTCACGCTGCTCAGCATCCGCAGCGGCGAGCATGAGCTGGCCATTGTGGAGATGGGCGCCAACCACCAGGGCGAAATTGCGCTGCTCTGCGAGCTGGCCGAGCCCACGCATGGCCTCATCACCAACATCGGCAAGGCCCACCTGGAAGGCTTTGGCGGGCAGGAGGGCATTCTGAAGGGCAAGTCGGAGCTGTTCCGGTTTCTGGCCACGGTGGGCGGCACCGCCTTCGTCAACACCCTCGACCACCGCCTCGCCGGCCTCGCCGACCTCGTGCCCGGCCACGTCACGTACCCCGGCCCCACCGACACCTACCCGGCCACGCTGCTCAGCGCCGCCCCGCAGGTGGTGCTCCGCCTCGCCGATGGCACCATCGCCGAAGCTCACATCACCGGCGACTACAACTTCCCGAACCTGGCCGCCGCCGCCGCTGTGGGGGCTTATTTCGAGGTACCGACCCAGGAAGTGGCCGCCGCGCTGGCCGCCTACGCCCCCACCAACAACCGCTCGCAACTGGTGCAGACAGGCCGCAACGAGGTGGTGCTGGATGCCTACAACGCCAACCCCAGCAGCATGGCCGCCGCCCTGCGCAGCTTTGCCACCCGCCCCGGCGTGTCGAATGCGGCCAAAGTGGTGATTCTGGGGGACATGTTTGAGCTGGGCGACGAGAGTCCGGCCGAACACCAGGCCCTGGGCCACCTGCTGGCCGAACTACCCCTAGGCACCGTGGTGCTCATCGGCCCCGACATGGCCCGCGCCGCCGCCGTCGATCCGTCGTTCCGGTACTTCGCCACCAAGCCCGAGGCGGCCAGCTGGCTGCAGCAGCAGCCCTTGCAGGGCCGCCAGATTCTCATCAAAGGCTCCCGCGGCATGGGCCTGGAAAGCCTGCTGGACATGGTGTAGCTGTCATTGCGAGCAAAGCGAAGCAATCCTTCCTCTCGCAGCAGACACTTTCCTTAATAAAAAAGCCCTCCGGCAGTAGTGTAGTACACTAACGCCAGAGGGCTTTGCATTCAGGGTTGCTTTGCTTGCTGAGAGGAAGGATTGCTTCGCTTGATGCGCGGAATGTCGTACCTCCTCGCAATGACAGTTAAAACGGACTGTTGAACTCGGCCAGGGTAGGCAGTACCTGATCTTTGGCGGAGATGGTGGGGTTTTGTACGCCCCAGTTGATGCCCAGCGCGGGGTCGTTCCAGAGCAGGCCGCCTTCCGACTCGGGGGCGTAATAGTTGGTGCACTTGTAGAGGAACAGCGTGTTGTCTTCGAGGGCCGTAAAGCCGTGCGCGAAGCCTACGGGCACATACAGCATGTTGAAGCGCTCCGAGTCCAGCTCCACCGACAGATGCTGGCCGTAGGTGGGCGAGTCGCGGCGGATATCCACTATCACATCGAGGGCGCGGCCGCTGGCCACGCGCACCAGCTTGGCCTGGGCGAAGGGCGGCTTCTGGAAGTGAAGGCCCCGCACCACACCCCGGTCGGAGCGTGACTGGTTGTCCTGCACCCACTCGCCGCTGATGCCGGCTTCGGCCAGCCGCCGCTCACTGAACGACTCGAAAAAGGCGCCCCGGACATCCCCGAATACGCGCGGCAGAATCTCTACCGGTCCGGCAATAGCAAAATACTTGAACTCCATATAACAGCTTCTAGTGGCCGGTTCCGCCGGATTTTGGGCCGCAAGTTAGGCAGATTTTGCGGTGGCCAGACGGCCTGGCCGCTACCGTTTTCCTACGGCGGCTACTTCGCGCAGATACTTGTCCAGCACAATCCGCTCGTCGAACTTGGTTTCGGCGAGGTGGCGGCCGGCGCGGCCCATCTGCTCCAGTTCGGCGGCGGGCAGGCGCAGAATCTGCAGCATCTTGGCGGCCAGGTCGGCGGCGTTGCGCACCTCGCAGAGCAGGCCGTTCTGGCCGTCCACCACGGTTTCGCGGCAGCCGGGTACGTCCGTCGTGACGATGGGCTTGGCCATGGCGGCGGCTTCGAGCAGGGTTTTGGGCGTGCCCTCGCGGTAGCTGGGCAGCACCACGCAGTCGGCCTCCCGGATCTGGGCCGCCACGTTGTCGGAGGTGCCCAGGTACTCGACGTGGCCAGCCTGCAGCCACTGCTCAAACACGGCGCGCTTCACGCCCACGCCGCCGCTTTCATCTACGCCGCCCAGCAGCTGCACCCGCGTGCCGGGCACGGCCTCGCGCACCAGGCGGGCGGCCTCAAAGTATTCTTCCACGCCCTTTTCATAAAGCACACGCGCAATCATCAGGAACACAAACGGCTCCTGGCGCCGGAACGTGGCGGCGGGCTGGAACTTGTCGGTGGCCACGCCGGAGCCGGGCAACAGGTCGGTAATGGCGGGGCGCACGAGCTGGTGCTGCAGGAACAGCTGCCGGTCGTCGTCGTTCTGGAAAAACACCTTACGCGGAAACTTGAACGCGAAGCGGTAGAGGCCCAGCGCCACCTGGCTCACCAGGTTTTTCACGATAAACACCGTGCCCAGCCCGCTCACGTTGTTCACGCTCGGGATGCCGGCCAGCTTGGCGGCCAGCGTGCCGTAGATGTTGGGCTTGATGGTGTAGTGCAGCACTACATCGGGCTTTTCGCGCTTATAGATAGTGTAGAAGCTGCGCGTAAGCAGGGCGTCCTTCACGGGGTTGGTGCCCTTGTTTTCCATCAGGATGGGCACGTAGCGGCAGCCCAGCTCGGTTTCGAGACGCTCGGAGTAGGCATCGGGCGGGGCAATGGCCAGCACCTCGTGCCCGGCGTCCTGCAGGGCCTTTACCAGGCTGCGGCGGAAGTTCCAGATGTTCCAGCTTGTATTGATGACCAGGGCAACGCGCATTCTTGGGGTGATGAGGTGATGAGGTGACAGGTTTCCGGTCGTAGCCAGTCTAGACCGGAACCTCCCGGTCCGACGCCGACAAAGGTACCAAACGCCCGGCCGGCCTATACGAGCCCAAACTTTTTTCGGCTGCCGACACTTGCTTCGCCCCGCTCCGCCGGCCGCTAGCAGTTGCCGGCACCCGTATCTTTGCCGCTCCTCCTGACCGTTCCTCCTGATGCTGAATATCGTTTTGTGGCGGCTGCACGCCGTTGTGGTGGTGCTGACGCTGTTGTTTTTCCTCTACAAGCTGGTGCTGCTGCTCACGGGCCGCCAGGAGCAGCTACGCCGCCTGCGCGCCCGCACCCGCTGGGCCGACAGCCTGCTGCTGGGTGCCGGCCTGCTCACTTTTGCGGCCGCCTACCTCACCTACACGGGTCCCAAAATACCGTGGGCCTGGGTCAGGGCGGTATTCTTAACGATTATTGCCCTGGGCTTTGTCCGGGCGCTACGGCAAGAGCGTGGGGGGGCAGCCCGCCTCTTCCTGCTGGGCCTGGTAGTCAGCTACGGCCTTCATACGTACAGCGCGCTCGTCATTCAGGGGCCGCAGCAGCCTAATGTGCTGCGGCAGGCGCTGCTGGGAGAAGCGCCTAATGCGGCGGTTTTGTCGGGCACTATACCCACCGCCGCCGGCCTGCCCGAAACCACTGCCACGCCCGACGCCGACGTGCCCATCGAAAACGCCCCGGCTGGCCTGTCCGATGCCGACGCGGCCACCATTGCCGACGCCACTTCCGATGAGCCGGCCGCCACGCCCAGTCCGGAACTGGCCGCCGGACAGGCCCTGTTTGCCAAGAACTGCGTAGTATGCCACGGGCCCGACGGCCAGCGCGGCCTCAACGGCGCCCACGACCTCACCAAAAGCAACCTCAACACCGCCGGCCGCGTGTACCTGGTCACGAACGGCCTGGGCAAGATGCCGGCTTTCCAGGGCAAGCTCACCGACGCCCAGATTCAGCAGGTAGTAGCCTATTCGCTCACGCTGCGCTAAACCTTCGGCCGCGCCACCTGCTTTTTATACACTCGCTCCCTCCCACTCTCTTCCTCTGACTATATGGCCAAAGAAGCTAAACGCCGCCAGAATAGCACCCGCCACCCCGGCGCCGTCGACAGCGCCAAGGGCCGCGCCGGCCGCATTCTGGCCAAAGGCAACAAAGACGCCACCTACGAAACCGCCCTCGAGCAGGAAACCGCCGTGCTGGTGGCCGTGCCCGACAAACGCCAGGCCGACGCCCGCACCCAAGAATACCTCGACGAGCTGGCCTTCCTGGCCGAAACGGCCGGCGTCACGGTTACGCGCCGCTTTGTGCAGCGCCTCGACAAGCCCGACATCCGCACGTTTGTGGGCGAAGGCAAGCTCGAAGAAATCAAGGCCTACGTGCAGCACAGCAACACCAACGTGGTCATCTTCGACGACGACCTCTCGCCCTCGCAGCTGCGCAACCTGGAGGCCGAGCTGAAGGTGAAAATCGTGGACCGCTCGCTGCTCATCATCGACATCTTCGCCCGCCGGGCCAAGTCGGCCACGGCGCGCACGCAGGTGGAACTGGCGCAGTACCAGTACCTGCTGCCCCGCCTCACCGGCCTCTGGACTCACCTGGACAAGCAGCGCGGCGGTGGCGTAAGCCAGCGCGGCCCGGGGGAAACGGAAATTGAGACGGACCGCCGCGTAGTGCGCGAGCGGATCGACTTCCTGAAAGAAAAGCTCAAGGACCTCGACAAGCAGAGCCACACCCAGCGCAAAAGCCGCGGCGGCGTGGTGCGGGTGGCGCTGGTGGGCTACACCAACGTGGGCAAAAGCACTATCATGAACCTGCTGAGCCGCTCCGACGTGTTTGCCGAAAACAAGCTGTTTGCCACCGTCGATTCCACGGTGCGCAAAATCGTGTTCGAGAACGTGCCGTTTCTGCTTTCCGACACCGTGGGGTTCATCCGCAAGCTGCCCACCCGCCTGATTGAGAGCTTCAAGAGCACGCTCGACGAAATCCGGGAAGCCGACCTGCTGATTCACGTCGTGGACATCTCGCACCCCACCTTCGAGGAGCAGATGGAGGTGGTGAATGCCACGCTCAAGGACATCGAGGCCGCCGACAAGCCCATGCTGCTCGTCTTCAACAAGATTGACCAGTACCGCGCCGACGCTCCCGCCGACGCCGTGCCCGACTTCGAGGGCATGAACCTCGACGAGGATCTGCCCGTGCGCCCGTCGCTGGCGCAGCTGCAGGACACCTACATGGCCAAGCTCCACGACCCGGTGATTTTCATCTCGGCGCAGGAGCGCGAAAACATCGACGAGCTGCGGGACCTTATCACGCGGCACGTGAGCAAGATCCACATGGAGCGCTACCCCAATTTTGTTCCCGGCTTCAGCGTGGAGGAATAGCCGCCTTCCTGTACGCGGCCGCTGGCCGGCGCTGCCAACGCCCTTCCGCCCTCGTGGCCGGAAGGGCGTTTGCGTGTCCGGCCCGGACTGCCATGCAAAGAGCCTCACGCACTTTGCATAAAAAAACGAGCATCGTCGCAATACAACACCTTTATTATTGCGTATTTTTCAATAAATTAGAGCCCTCATTGCACGAACACCCATCAAAACAACCAACATGAAGAAAACTGTATACTCGCTCGCACTTGCTTTCCTGGGTCTGACTTCCGCTGCCTTCGGGCAGGAGCTGCGCCAGGGCAACTTCGAACTGGCGCCTACGCTGCCCGGCCGCACCTGTGGCGCCATGGAAGTGCTGGCCGCTCAGATGCAGGCCGACCCCAGCCTGGCCCAGCGCATGGCCGCTGTGGAAGCCCAGACCCAAGCCTATGAGAAGTCGCCGGTGTTCAGCCGCGCTACGGCAGGCGTGGTGACCATTCCGGTAGTAGTGCACGTGGTGTACCGCACGGCGGCCGAGAACGTGCCGACCTCGCAGATTCAGGCGCAGATTGATGTACTCAATAAGGACTTTGCCAAGCTGAACGCCGACGCCAGCCTGGTGCCGGCCGCCTTCGCCGGCCTGGCCGCCAACACCAACATCCAGTTTGTGCTGGCCAAGCGCGACCCCAACGGCAACCCCACCGACGGCATCATCCGCAAGCTCACCAAAACCACTTCCTTCAGCAGCAACGACGCCGTGAAGAACGGCAAGCGTGGCGGCTCCGCCGCCTGGCCCGCCGGCCAGTACCTCAACCTGTGGGTGTGCAACCTGGGCCAGGGCCTGCTCGGCTACGCCCAGTTTCCGGGCGGCACGGCCAGCACCGACGGCGTGGTAGTGCTCTACTCGACGCTGCCCGGCGGCACGGCCCGACCCTACGACAAAGGCCGCACGGCCACCCACGAGGTGGGCCACTGGCTGAACCTGCGCCACATCTGGGGTGATGCCAGCTGCGGCAACGACCTCGTGAGCGACACGCCCACCCAGCAGGCAGCCAACTACGGCTGCCCTACCTTCCCGAAGGTATCGTGCTCCAACCAAGGCGACATGAGCATGAACTACATGGACTACACCGACGACGCCTGCATGTACATGTTCTCCACTGGCCAGAGCACCCGCATGAACGCCCTGTTTGCGGCCGGCGGTGCCCGCGCCTCGCTGGTTACCTCGCTGGGCGGCACGGCCCTGCGCCAGTCAGCCGCTACGGCTGAAGCCCAGAGCAAGGTGCGCCTGTTCCCGAACCCCGCCACCCAGACGCTGAACGTATCGGTGCCGGCCGAGCAGTTTGCCGGCTGGAGCGTGAAGGTGTACGACCTGCGCGGCCACGAAATGCAGCAGGTGAGCTACGACAACCAGGGCCACATAGGCGTGGCAGGCCTGCCCCAGGGCTTGTATCAGGCCGTCCTGACCGACGGCACGCAAACGATCCGCCAGCGGTTTGAGAAAGAATAGCGTAATTAGCGCTGCTTCCGCCCGGTGTTGCAGCGCCCCGGCAGCATAGCCCTTCCGATTTTCATTTACTCACCACCCCGAAAGGCCCGCCATATGGCGGGCTTTTCCTTTGTATGGCTCGCGCACCGGACTCTGTAGCAACTACATGCCCATAATGCAAAAACAAACGCTTGTTCGGCGTTTGTGCTTCGGCATTTCTCTTAGCCTGAATAGCACTCCGGGGGCAATTTCAGGCATTATTTGAAATACTACAGGTGAAACGCTTATTATTTTGACATATTTTCAATAAGTTAGCCGAACCGTTCCCTTTTCCACAACCAAACTCATTTTCACATGAAAAAAACCTTTTACGCAGTTCTACTGGCCGCCCTGGGGATGAGCCTCAGCACGGAAGCAGTAGCCCAGCGCCAGTGTGCCTCCATGGAGGTGCTGGAGCGCCAGATGGCCTCCGACCCCGGCATGGCCCAGCGCATGCAAAATATTGAGAACGTAACGCGCCAGCTGGAGGCTAACCCGGTTGCACAGCGGGGCACGGCCCTGCTCGGTACTATTCCGGTAGTGGTGCACGTGCTCTACAGCAACGCCAACGAGAACATATCCGACGCCCAGATTGCCTCGCAGATTGCGGTGCTCAACGAAGACTTCCGCAAGCTTAACTCCGACGTGAGCAAGACGCCGGCGGCCTTTGCCGGCCTCGCCGCCGACGCCGGCCTGCAGTTTGTGCTGGCCAAGCGCGACCCTAACGGCAACGCTACCACCGGCATCGAGCGCAAATCGAGCACGAAAACTACCTGGGGCACCGCCGATGCCATGAAGAACACCGCTACCGGCGGCCTCAACGCTTGGCCTGCCAGCCAGTACATGAACATCTGGGTGTGCAACATCGGCGGCGGCATTCTAGGCTACGCGCAGTTTCCGGGCGGCGCAGCCAGCACCGACGGCGTAGTTATCGGCCCGAACTACTTTGGCCGCACCGGCTATCTGTCGGCCCCATTCAACCTGGGCCGCACGGCCACGCACGAAGTAGGCCACTATCTGAACCTGCGCCATATCTGGGGAGATGCCAACTGCGGCAGCGACCTAGTGAGCGATACGCCCACCCAGCAGGCCGACAACTCCGGCTGCCCGGTGTTCCCGCGCCGCACCTGCGGCAATACCACCAACGGCGACATGTTCATGAACTACATGGACTACACCAACGACGCCTGCATGTACATGTTCTCCACCGGCCAGAGCACCCGCATGAACGCCCTGTTCGGCAGTGGCGGCAGCCGGGCTTCGCTGCTCACCTCGCTGGGCGGCACGGCCCCCGGCACCGGCGGCGGCACCACGCCTCCCCCTACCACCGTTACGTACTGCGCCAGCAAGGGCAACAGCGTGGCGTATGAGTGGATCGACTACGTGAAGCTGGGCACCATTGCCCGCACTTCCAGCAAAGATGCCGGCTACTACAACGGCACTGCTCTGAGCACCACGCTGGCCGCCGGCTCCTCGCAGACCATCAGCTACAGCGCCGGCTTCGCGGGCACGGCCTACACCGAGTACTTCAAGGTGTACATTGACTACAACCAGAACGGCCTGTTCACGGACGCCGGTGAGCTGGTGGTGAATGCCGCCGGCAGCAACGTGGCTACCACGCGCTCCAGCACGTTCACGGTACCTGCCACCGCTAAATCCGGCAGCACCCGCATGCGCGTGGTGATGAGCGACGCCTCGGCCACCACCAGCTGCAACAGCTACGGCTACGGCGAAACCGAAGACTACACCGTCACCATCTCGGGCGGCACGGCCCGTACCTCGGCACGTCTGGCTTCCACCGACTACAGCGTGTACCCGAACCCTGCTACCAGCGTGCTGAGCATTGCCCTGCCCGCTGACCGTGACCCGAGCGCCGTAAGCGTGAAAGTGTACGACGTACGCGGCGCCGAGCAGCGCCAGGCTACCTACAGCACCGAAGGCCAGCTCGACATTTCGGGCTTGAGCAAAGGCGTATACATGCTTACCATCACCGATGGCCAGCAGGTGTCGCATCAGCGCTTCGTGAAAGAGTAATGCAGGCGTAAGTTTCATCGGATACCCCGATGCTTTACCCTCACTCCCCAAAGAAAGCCCGCCGAATTGGCGGGCTTTCCTTTTTTGACCGGGAGCCGGCCTGCTCGTGCTATCTTGCAGGGATGGCCGACCGCCGTATCCGGCGGCGCAAAAACTTTTTTCGGACACCTCAGTAAAGAGGCCTGCTTCTGGTCTGCGACTCTCCCATTCCGCTCCCTTTGCCTTATGAAGACCCTATACCTGATGCGCCACGCTAAATCCAGCTGGAGCTTCGACGACCTTTCCGATGAGCAGCGCCCCCTCAACGAACGAGGCCGCACCGATGCTCCGCGCATGGGCCAGGCGCTGGCCGAGCGCAACATCAAGCTGGATCTGCTGCTGGCTTCCACGGCCGTACGCTCCCTGACTACCGCCGCGCTGGTGGCCAAGGAGCTTGAGTATCAGCACGACAAAATTGTGGTGCGGCCCGACATCTACCACGCCGACCCGATGACGCTACTGCGGGTGGTGCGCGAGTCGCCGGACGAGGCGCAAAGCGTGCTGCTGGTGGGCCACAACCCCGGCATTACGGAGCTGGCCAACCTACTTTCGCCCAGCCCGCTGAGCGAGGAGATGCCTACCGCGGCCATTGTGTGCCTGCACTTTCAGGTGGAGCGCTGGGCCGAGGCTGACACGCAGAATGCCGAGTTCTACTTCTTCGACTGCCCGCGGGATTCCAATTAAAAACTGACGCAGGGCCATCATGCGGAGCTTGCCGGAGCATCTTACGGGCTGTAGTATGATTAGCCATACAACGCCAGCTCACGAGATGCTTCGGCGGCGCCTCTGCATAGCAGCCTCTATTTCTTCCCCCTCCTCCTCATGGAAAAGACCGAAAAGAAGCCAGCAACGGCGAAACCTGAACTGCTGAACCGGGAGCTGAGCTGGCTGGCCTTCAACCGCCGCGTGCTGCAGGAAGCCCAAAACCCGCAGGTGCCCCTGCTGGAGCGCCTCAAGTTCATGGCCATTTTCAGCTCCAACCTCGACGAGTATTTCAAGGTGCGGGTGGCCACGCTGCGGCGCCTGGTGAAGCTCAAGAAAAAAACCCGCGCCAAGCTGGGCGAAGACCCGGCCGGGCAGCTCAAAGACCTGCTCGAAGAGGTAGGCCGCCAGCAGCAGGAGTTCGGGGAAACCTTCCGCAACGGGCTGCTGCCCGCTCTGCGGGAGCAGCACATTCACCTAGTGTCGGAGCACGACCTGAGCGAGGAGCAACAGCAGTGGGTGCAGCAGTACTTCGAGCAGAACGTGCAGGACTTGCTTTCGCCCGTGATTCTGGACGAGAACCTGCACCACCTGTTCCTGAAAGACCAGACCGTGTACCTCACCTTCCACCTCACGGAGCCTGAGGCCAGCGGCAAGAAGAAAAAACACACCGAAGACGAGCGGGTGATGGTGATGGAGCTGCCCACTAAGCGCCACGGCGGCCGTTTTGTGCAGCTGCCCATCATCGGCGACGAGCGGTACGTGATGTTCCTCGACGACGTGATTCGGTGCTGCGCGCACACGCTGTTTCCCAAGTTCGGGAAGGTGCAGGTGCACGCCGTCAAACTCTCCCGCGACGCGGAGCTCGACATTCAGGAGGAGGTGTCGGGCAACCTGATGCTCAAGATCAAGAGCAGCCTGCAGAAGCGCGAAACCGGCTACCCGGCCCGCCTGCTCTACGACCCGGCCATGCCCAAACCCGTGCTCAAAGCCCTGATGCAGAAAACCGGCATCGGCAAGGACGAGCTGGTGGAAGGCAGCCGCTACCACAACTTCCGCGACTTCTTCGGATTCCCCGACCTGGGCCTCTCGCACCTCGTGTACGAGCCGCACCCGCCGCTGCCGCACCCCACGCTGCCACGCACCGGCAAGATGCTGCCCGCCATTGCCGAGCGCGACCACCTACTCAACCTGCCCTACCAGTCGTTCGACTACGTGACGCGCCTGATTACGGAGGCCGCCCAGGATCCGCAGGTCAGTGGCATCAGCATCACGCTCTACCGCGTGTCCAGCAAGAGCGAGGTGGCCAAGGCCCTGCTGAAGGCTGTGAAAAACGGTAAGCAGGTGACGGTGGTGGTGGAGCTGAAAGCCCGCTTCGACGAGGAAAGCAATATGTACTGGGCTGAGAAGCTGCAGAAAGCCGGCGCCAACGTCATCTATGGCATTCCGGACCTGAAAGTGCACAGCAAGCTGCTGCTTATCACCCGCGCCGAGGAAGGCCACAACCGCCTCTACGCCTACCTGAGCACCGGCAACTTCAACGAAGTAACCAGCAACATCTACGCCGACCACGGCCTGTTCACGGCCGACCCGCGCCTGACCAGCGAGGTAGGCGAGGTGTTCCGCTACTTCAACGACCGCCTCGACAAAACCGGGCAGTTTGAGCACCTGCTTGTGGCCCCCTTCGAGCTGCGCGAGAAGCTCAACGCCCTCATCGACGCCGAAATAGCACGGGCCCGCAAGGGCGAGGACGCCTACATCATCCTGAAGCTGAATGCCCTGCAGGACGAGCGCATGATTCTGAAGCTCTACGAAGCCAGCACGGCCGGCGTGCGGGTGGAGCTGCTGATCCGGGGTATTTCGTGCCTGATTCCGGGCCGGGCGGGCCAGAGCGAGAACATCACCCAGCGCGGCATCGTGGACCGCTACCTCGAGCACGCCCGCCTCTACGTGTTCGGCAACGGCGGCGACGAAAAGCTGTACGTGGCCTCTTCCGACTGGATGGCCCGCAACCTCGACCGCCGCGTGGAAGTGGCCTTCCCGATTCTGGATCCTAAGCTGCGGACCGAGGTGCGCCACATGCTGGATCTGCAGCGCCAGGACAGCGTGAAGTCCAGAGACTGGCAGAATAACTTTGTAGGCCCCACCACCGAGGTGGCCGCCAATGCTGCCGCCGTGCGTGCCCAGTTCGACACCTACGCCTGGCTGAAAAAGAACAGCCGCCGCCGCAAAACCGCGTAGCGGGCATTTGATTAAAAGAACGTCATGCTGAGCTTGCCGAAGCATCTCGCGTGCTGATGTTGCTTCACTAGCCCACGGGTTTACCCCCTGGGCTACGGAGCGGTTGCCGGTCAACGATTTGGCAACGTCAGCACGCGAGATGCTTCGGCAAGCTCAGCATGACGTTCTTTTTGCTGTATCGTAGCACCTGCCCGAAACGCAACCTTCACACGGAAGTAACACAGGAACAGTACCTTTGCAGTACGATCGGCGGCAACCAACGCCGCTGCCAGTCAGTAAATACCCTTGCCGGTCAGCCCACCAGGGGCGTGGCCGGCGAGTTTCCGTTCCACCTTTTGCACTTCCACACCATGCTATATACTTCGTCTTCCACGCGCACTGCTTCGGTCCTCACCCCTACCTACCACGAGCTGAAGGTCTGGCCCGCCTGCTTTGCCGCCGTACTCGACGGCCGCAAAGCCTTCGACGTGCGCTTCAACGACCGGGACTACCAGATCGGCGACGCGGTGCTGCTGCGCGAGTATGAGCCCGAGAGCGAACAGTACAGCGGCCGCAGCACCGAGCGCTGGATCAGCTACCTGCTGCAGGGTGGCGCCTTTGGCCTGGAAAACGGCTGGTGCGTGCTGGGTTTGGCCGAGCACCCGCCCCTGCCGGCCGGCGTCAGCGACACCCGCCTCTGGTAGCGGCTACCGGCTTCCGCCCTTCTCTCCTCAATGCCCTGGCCGTGCTGGCCGGGGCATTTTTGTGTGCCAGCCTACGTCAACCTCACCCCCTAGCCCCCTCTCCCGTGGAGAGGGGGACTAGTTTTTAGTTTTCTAGTGCGGGTTTTTCTAAAGCTAGTTCCCCCTCTCCACGGGAGAGGGGGCTAGGGGGTGAGGCGCCGGGAGACGGGGCTAGGGGGTGAGGCCCCCGGAGAGGGGCTAGGAGGTGAGGCGCACATGAGGCCCCGCCTGCCTATCTTCCGCCCCTACTTTCTCTATCCGTATGCCGCTTTCCTTATCCGAAGTAAAAGACCGTGCCATCCGCTTTGCCCAGGAGTGGCAGGGCGAAACCCGGGAGCACGCCGAAGCCAAGGCCTTCTGGGGTGATTTTTTCAACGTGTTCGGCGTGAACCGCCGCCGGGTGGCCACCTTCGAGGAGCCCGTGAAGAAGCTCTCCGGCCAGCAGGGCTTTATCGACCTGCTCTGGAAGGGCACCCTGCTGGTGGAGCACAAAAGCCGGGGCAAAGACCTGGATAAGGCCATGCAGCAGGCCAAAGACTACTTCCCCGGCCTCAAAGACCACGAGCTGCCCAAGTACATCCTTGTCTCCGATTTCGCCCGCTTCCGCCTCTATGACCTCGACGAGGGCACCAGCTTCGATTTCCAGCTGGAGGAGCTGCACCAGCACCTGCACTTGTTCTCGTTTCTGACCGGCTACCAGAAGCGCCAGTACCAGGCCGAGGACCCCGCCAACATTCGGGCGGCCGAGTTGATGGGTGAGTTGCACGACGCCCTGCTGCGCGGCGGCTACCACGGCCACAAGCTGGAAGTGCTGCTCGTGCGTATCCTGTTCTGCCTCTTTGCCGAGGATACGGCCATCTTCGAGAAGGATGCTTTCCGTGAGTTTCTGGAAGCCCACACCCGCCCCGATGGCTCCGACGTGGGCGCCCAGCTGGCCCAGTTCTTTTCCGTGCTGGACCAGCCCCACGCCGAGCGTCAGCGCCAGCTGCCCCCGCATTTGCAGCAGCTGCCCTACGTCAATGGCTCTTTGTTCACGGAGTTCTTCCCGTTTCCGGCCTTCGATGCGGCCCTGCGCGAGCAGCTGGTGCGGTGCACGTACTTCGACTGGTCGCGGATTTCGCCGGCCATCTTTGGGTCGCTGTTTCAGTCGGTTACGGACCCGGTGAAGCGGCGCAACCTGGGGGCGCACTACACCTCCGAGGCCAACATTCTGAAGGTGATTCAGGGGCTGTTTCTGGATGAGCTGCGCCAGGAGCTCACCCAGGCCGGCCAGAACCGGCCCCGCCTCAACGCCCTGCACCTGCGCCTGGAGCAGCTGCGGTTTCTGGACCCCAGCTGCGGCTGCGGCAACTTTCTGGTGGTCACGTACCGGGAGCTGCGCCTGCTGGAGCAGGAAATTCTGGAGCGCCTCTTTGCCGACCGCCGCGCCACCGGCCAGACCGTGGATTTGGCCCTCTACGCCCGCGTGCAGGTCGACCAGGCCTACGGCATTGAAGTGGAGGAATTTCCGGCCCGCATTGCCGAGGTGGCCATGTGGCTCATGGACCACCAGCTCAACCTGCGCCTCTCCGAAGCCTTCGGCAACCTCTACCTGCGCCTGCCCCTCACCCGCACCGCCCGCATCGTGCACGGCAACGCCCTCACCACCGACTGGGAAACCGTCGCCCCCAAAGACCAGCTCAGCTACATCCTCGGCAACCCGCCGTTCATCGGCTCCAAGCTCATGACCGAAAGCCAGCGCAAAGAGCTGCTGGCCGTGGCCGGGCCGAAGCTGCAAGGCGCGGGCGTGCTCGATTACGTGGCCGCGTGGTACCTGAAAGCCGCCCAATACGTGCAGAACACCGCTATTCGGGTGGCGCTGGTGAGCACCAACAGCATCACGCAGGGCGAGCAGGTGAGCATCTTGTGGGGCGAGATGCTGCGGCTGGGCGTACATATCCAATTCGCGCATCGCACCTTCAAATGGAGCAACGAGGCGCGCGGCAACGCGCAGGTGTTCTGCGTGATTGTGGGCTTTGGGCAGGATGCCTTACCTGTGCGCCGCCTCTTCGATTATGCCACTCCCCGCAGTGAGCCGCAGGAGTTGAAGGTGAAGAACATCAACCCGTATTTAGTCGATGCGGAGAATGTTATTGTCGGGAAGCGGAGCAAACCGCTGAGTAACGTACCCGAAATAAGTTATGGCAGCATGGCAAATGATGGGGGCAATCTGCTACTGTCAGATGAAGAGAAGAATGAATTATTACAGAAGGAACCTGAGGCAGCGCAATTCATCAGGCGTTTTATGGGCTCTCAGGAATTCATTAACAAGATTCCACGATGGTGCCTTTGGCTCGTTGAAGCTTCTCCAAGTCAACTAAAAAACTTACCAGAGGTGGCTAAGCGGATAGAAGCAGTAAGGCTTTATCGTCAAGCAAGCAAACGAGCCGCCACAGCAAAACTTGCTGACTTTCCAACTCTATTTGGTGAGCAGCGCCAACCTACCTCTGAGTATATTTTGATTCCTGGTGTTTCGTCGGAGAACAGACGATACATTCCTATGGGATTCATGCCTCCAGAAGTAATTGCCTCTGATTTATGTCGCACAGTGCCGAGTGCGTCTGTTTATCATTTTGGCGTCTTGACTTCGCAGATGCACATGGCTTGGATGCGGGCTGTTTGCGGAAGGTTAAAGAGTGATTTTCGGTATTCCGGCCTACTCGTCTACAACAACTTCCCCTTCCCGGCCACGCCCAGCGCGAAGCAGGTGGCGGCGGTGGAAGCGGCGGCGCAGCAGGTGCTGGCGGCGCGGGCCCAGTTCCCCGAGGAAAGCCTGGCCACCCTCTACGACCCGCTCACCATGCCCCCCGCCCTCGTGAAGGCCCACCAAACCCTCGATAGGGCCGTGGACCTCTGCTACCGCCCGGCCGCCTTCCCCACCGAGCTCAGCCGCCTGGAGTTCCTCTTCGAGCAGTACCGGCAGCTGCAAGCGCCCCTGCTGCCCCCGCCCGCCAAAGCCCGCCGAACAAAACGCTAGGCGCTGCGTTTCCCCAACATGCCAACAGCCTCTACCCTCAGCCCCGACGCCTACCTCATCCAGCACCGCCCCGACCTGGGCCTGCTGGTGCTGCGCTGGCTGCGGCCCCAATCCCTGTACGAAACCCAGGAGTCGTACCAGCAGCTGCTTTTGTTGGCCAGGCAGCACACCTGCGCCCACTGGCTGCTGGATGGCCGCCGCGATGGCCCCCTGGACGTGTACACCATCCACTGGCTCACCCAGCACTTCTTCCCCGAAGCCGTGCGCGACCTGGCCCCGCACCCGCTGTGCATGGCCGTGCTCAGTTCGCCGGCCCGCCTCCAGCAGCTGGCCGACGATACCTCGGTGGCCCCGGTGGCGCACCGCGCCCTGGCCCCCGAGCAGCCCTACCACACGGCCGTCTTCCTCAACGAAGCCGAGGCCCTGGCCTGGCTCGCCACCCAGCCCGCCTAGCCCGAAATCGGGGGTCGGCCCCCCGATTTCGAGGGTCCGACCCCGGAAATCGGGGGTCCGCCCCCCGATTAGCACCCAATTTGGCTGGATTTCGAGGGTCAGCGCCCCCATTGGGCGCCAACGAGGCCCGATTTCGAGCCACTTTAGCTTGATTTCAGCCTTCCGCCGCCCGAAATCGAGCCACTCTGGCCCGATTAGGACCCAAAAAAGCCCGATTTCGGGGGTCATCCCCTCGAAATCGGGCTTTTTCAGGTCGATTAGGCAGGTGAGCAGCCCGCACGTCGGCACGCGGCCACCGAACGCCGCCGCCACAACGTCAGCAGGCGGCAACCGGCCGGACGGCTGCCGCCGCCAGACCGGAACGCCTCCCCGGTCCGACGACTAGCTTTTGGCGGCGGCGGGCTTGCGGCCGGCGTTGGGGCTGCCGGGGAAGCGCTGGCGCAGGTCGTCGTAGGCGGTTTGGGCGCCGGGCTGCTTGTTCTTGGCCAAGAACTTGATGTTGTTGTAGATGGTGAGCGAGTGGCCGTAGGCCTCGGAGCCGGCCGTCATCATGGTGCTGTCCACATCCAGGGCCAGCTGTTCCAGCTGCTGGTGCAGCGGCGTGAGGGCCGTAAGGGCGGCCACATCCTGCTGCACCTCGGCGAAATCCACGAACGGCGGCACGAAAGCGGGCGTGTTGGTGGCGTAATCGGCGGTTTTCTGCACGAAGGCCACGGTCTTGTCGGCCATGCGGAGCATGGTTTTGCGCTCCTCCGGGGTCAGGGACACCAGGTAGGGAGCCAGCGCGGCCTTAATAGCGGTGAGGTGCTGCTGCACTTCCTGGAGGGTGTTGGCCGGAATGTCGGCCTGAAATGCGTTTGCCATGGGGCAGATAGTGGGGGGAAGGGATGGAAAAAAAGAACAGGCGGCCAGGGCGGATAGGTGCGGGGAGCCGTGGCCAGGCGGATAGAGCGGAGTAGCAATGTTGCCTGAGAAAGATGCAGGATTCCGGTAAGGTTTGCAACCCCATTCCGGTCGGACGGCGGTAGGCGCCGGAGTACGCCCTTTCTGCCACGCCCCCGGCTGGCTGGCGCTGCCTCCTACAGGAAACCCGCCCAACGGCCTGTCGTATAGGGGGCCTATGTTGCCTTCCGCCAACCTTCAGCTGCACTACCGCCCCGACCTAGCCATGCTTACAGCCCGCTGGCTGGGCGAGTCGGAGCTGGCGCAGCTGCAGCAGGAATATGGCGCTGTGCAGGAGCAGGCGGTGGCGCACGGCACCTGCCGTCTGCTGCTCGACCTCCGGCGCCGCGACACACCTAGTGCCGCTGCCACACAATGGTTCAGCCAGGTATGGCTGCCGGCCCTCAAGCAGGCCATGGCCCCGGCCAAGCTGCGGCTGGCCTACCTCATTTCCCCGTTTCGGGCCGCACAGCTTCGGGCCGATGCGGCCGCCGCTACCAACCTGGAGCGGGCCGCCTCCGAAGCCCAGTCGCACGCGCTGGCTATGTTCTACGACGAGGGCGAAGCCGTGCGCTGGCTACTGGCCGACACCGCTACCTAGCGCCGCGTGCCACCGGCCGTTCCGGCAGCCGTTTCCGCCCCCAAATAGCCGGGCCGCCGTTGGCCACCGTTGCTCCTGTATGAAGCGCTGGTGGCCGACGGCGGCCCGGTTGTGTGGGGCAGAGGCGCCCGGTGCCTACTGCTTTTTCAGAAACTTGCGCGGCGGCACGATAAACAGCTCCAGCGAGGCGTAGGGCGCGCCGGCAAACTTGCTGTCGATGATTTTCTCGCGGTCAGCGTTGGTGCGGTCGAAGGCGTCGAAAGCGTAGTTGTAGCGGTAGCCGGCTTCAGCCCCAAACCAGAGGAAGTCGTAGATTTCCCGTTCCCAGCGGCCCCGGAACTTCACTTCCGTTTCGCGCAGCTCCAGCGTGCGCAGCGGCTGCTTGTCGGGCTGGCTCTGGCGCACCAGCGGGTTGTTCAGCTTCACGATGTAGTTGAAGCCATCGACGGAATAGCCGGCAAAGAACAGCGACTTGGGCGAGGCATTGTAGCGGGCCGTAATGCGGGCCGGAAACAGGGCCTCCACGCCCCAGCGGCTATTGAAGGTGCGGTTGTACAGGATAGCCGGGTAGATGCTCTGGCGCCCGAAGGTGTAGCCCAACTGCAAGCCCACGCCCCACGAGAAATTGGGGCTGCGCTTCCAGCCGTACAGAAACTCCGACGACATACGCAGGTAGTCGCTCACGCTCAGCGCCGATGAGGTGTAGTCGCCGCTCAGCTCGCCCTTCACCCGGAAGATGTACCAGTTCACCTCGTTCACGGGCCGGATAACGGCCAGCTGGGCGCCCAGGGTCTTGAGGGCTTTGTTTTCGATGTTGTCGTAGAGCTCGTAGCGGGTAGGCGTGCTGCGGAACTGGAACTCCTCCCGCTCGTAGTTCACGCCCATAATCAGCTTGAGGTGGGGGTGGTTGAGCATCGGGATGTAGCCCTTAATCACCAGCCGGGCATTCTTCTTGGCATCAGCCGAAAAGTCGCTCAGGCCTACCACCTGCGCATTGGACGTGACACCGAACGTGGGCATCCGCTCATAGTGGAAAATCAGGCCCTTGCTGGGGCCCATGCCCACCACCGACGGCGTGGCAAACTCCTGCCGGTCGACGGCGCCGGAGGCCGTGGTGTCGCCGGGCGTAGCGGCCGGGCGCGGAAACACCGGCGTGGGCGACACGGGCGGCGTCTGCTGGGCCAGCACCGGGACGCTTCCCAGCAAAGCCAGCAGCGGCAGCGTACGGCGGATAGATAAAAGCATCATGTGGAATAGTTGCGTGTGGGAAGTGGGGGCGGCTGGAAAAGGCCGGGCAGTAGCGGGCGGCCAATGCGGCGCGCTACTGCCCGGCACTCACCCTAGAACAGAAAGTCGAAGCCGACAAACACCAGGTTTTCTTCCCCTACGGAATAGGTGGCATTGATGACGGCCTGCTTGAGCACATCCACCCAAACACCACCGCCCACAGCCGTGTGGAAGGCTTTCACACCAGTCTTAACATCGTAGTCAGAATACACGCGGGCGGCATCGGTGAGGCCCAGGATGCCGAACTTGCCGGGTACGAGGTAGGCGTTGAACTCGAAGAGCTGCACGCGCACCTCGGCGTTGGCGAATACGGAGCTACGGCCGGCGTAGCGGGTGCGGCGGTAGCCGCGCAGGTTGGTGGTGCCGCCCAGCGTGTTGGCCTGGTAGAAGCGGTAGTCGCCGAAGTTGCGGGTGCCGCCGATGCGGCCGGCCCAGGTCAGCTGGAACGGGAAGTTCGGCGACAGGTAGAAGCGGAACTCCGAGCTGGCGCGGCCATACTTGAGTTTCTCAGCATTGAGCTGGTAGTTGTACTCGATGGCGTTGTACCAGCGCAGCCCGATGCGGGGGTTTTTCGGCGACGAGGCCGCGTCGATGTTGAGGTAGGCGCGGCCGCCGAGGTAGCGGTTCATCTGGAAGTCGGAGCTACGGATACCGAGGCCGGCGCCCGACACGCCGTTGTTGTTGTCGTCGAGGCCGCGGGCAATTTCGCTGCCGATGGGCAGGCGGCTCACCCGGAACTGGTCGTACTGCGGGCCGAAGCCCAGCTTCAGGAAGCTGAACACGTCGCGCTCCAGCACAGGGCTTACGTAGAGGCGCGAGAAGCGCACCCGGTACGTTTCGTTGATGTCGCGGTTACGCACCCGCCCATCGTCTTTGTCCAGAATGTTGCGCGAGTCGTTGCCTTCGCCGAAGTAGTTATACAGCAGCTGCGGGCCGTAAAGCTGGGCATTCACGCGCAGGTCGTACTTACCAATCACGTCCACGAAGTGGCCCAAATAGCGCACGTTATATGCCTGCTGCGACGGCGAATAGTTGGCCGCCAGGCTCTGCTCGGTGGAGTAGGGCTCTTTGCGGAAGCCGTAGGTGCGGTACACAGCCCCGCCGCCCAGAAACAGCCGGTCGTCTACGTTGTAGCCGAAATACAGCGTCGGGCCGAAGTAGTTGAGGGTGTAGTCTTTGCGGTTGGAGCGGTTGTGCACGTCGTAGCGGCTCACGTCGATGCCAGGCTCGGTGCGCAGGCGCGTGTCGCGGCCGGGCGTAATCACGTTGCCGGTATCGGCGTCGTAGACGTGGGTGTAGTGGCGGAAGCCGGCCACGTTCGAGCGGTCCGTAATGGAGTCCTTGTCGGTGCCGGCAATGATGCGCAGGCGCGGGCCGCTTTTCACGTCGCCCTTCACGTCGTAGATATCCTCGCCTTCAAATCCGTAAAGGCGCAACTCCTTGGTCACGCTGTTCTCGAAGGTGCGGTCGAACAGCACCTTGGTCAGCTCGCCTTCCTTGTTGATCTTCTGGACTGTCACGCGGGTTTTGTCGTCCTGGAGACGCTCCACCACAAATTTCTCCCGCTTTTTGGAGCCTTTCACTTCGGCCACCTTATTCAGCATGGTGTAGTAGTCGGCGGCCACTTCGGGCAGCAGGTCGCGGCGGTTTTTCAGCTTGGCAATGATTTCGGGGCCGTGCAGGTCGTAGATCTGCTTGGGCCACCGCTCCAGGAAGGCCTTTTCAATCACCTCGTCGGTGAGGGCCGCCTTCATCTCCTCGGCTTCCTTCACCCACTGCTCGCGGCTCACGGACGCCAGGTACACCCGGTCGTTGCTGAGGGCGGTCAGGTTGAGGCCCTTCCAGTCGGCGTAGTCTTTGCCGAAGTTCTGGAAGTTGCGGATGGCCCACTTGCGCGAAGCCAGGTACGGAAACAAACCGTCGCCCTTGAAGAAAGCCACGTCCCGATCTTCGGGCACGGCCGTGAACTTCCGGTCGCCGTCCTTGTCCTTTTTCTCGGCCCAGCGCCACTGGTCTTCGTGCCGGTCCCAGTCGCCAATCCACATATCGAAGAGGCGCGAGCGGGCAAAAGCCTTTTCGTTGACGCGGTTGTCGTTGTCGTCGGTGATGCGCTCAAACACCTTGTCGGTGCCCACCAGGTTTTTGGCGTTGCCGAGCGAGGCCACGTTGTCCTGGTTTTCGTTGGCGTCTTCCTCAATGGCGCCGGGCTTGTTGGCAAATTGCTCCAGGTACTGGCCCAGCAGCGGGTCTTGCGGAATAAAGCGCAGCTCAGGATTGGTGTGCAGAATGCCGGCTGCCGTCGCCAGCGGCGGCACTGGAAGCGACGAGAACGGGTGCTGGGCCGAAATCTGGTCCTGCAGAATGTCGGCGGCAGCGCCGGAGCGCAGGGCCTCGGGCAGCACTGCCGAGGGGTCTTTGTTGAGGCTGCGAATCGTGAACAGGCGGCCTTCTTCGTTGCGAACTTTCAGCGAGGCCGTTTGCTTGCCGCCCCCAATTTTGTAGGGCGTCAGGCCACCTCTCTCGGTGGCGAGGTCCAGCACCGGGAAGGTCACGGGCGTAGCCCACTCCTGCCGGTAGTGCTCCCCAAATAGAAACTTATGGAAGCTGCTGCGGTCGACGTAGCGCGGGTTCACGGCCACCGTCACGGTAGAGTCGCGGAAGTCGGGGCGCGGGGCGGCCGGAGCTGCCGACGGGCCGTTTTCAGCCACCACAGGCTGTGCGTAGAGCGGGGTGCGGAACACCAGGCGGCCGGTTTCTCCGGCACCTTCCGGAATCCAGAACTCCACCCAGGCCTGGCCGTCGTTGTAGTAGTTGACGCGGGCAAAACCCTTTTCCTTGTCCGAAAAGTTGGCGTCGGCGTCGCGGCCGGCGCGTACGTGCTGGGTTTTGCAGCCCGAGCCGCTCACAATCTGGTGGTAGGTGGGCGCCTTGAAGTACTGCAGGTTGTGCTCGTGCCCGGCGGCGTACACGATGTTGGGGTGCTTGGCGAAGATGTCTTCCAAGCCCTTCTTATAGGCCTGGTAGAGCGGATGCGGAATGTCCTGCGAGATTCCGCCGTACTTGCGCGCAAACGGATACACCGAGCCGATGATGGGCAGCGGCAGAAACGCGTACTTATAGACAATGCTCAGCGGAAACAAATGGTCGCCGAGCGTGAAGAAGCCGCCATGGATACCATCGGACAGAATCGGGTGGTGGCCCACCACCATGATGTTCTTGCCCTTGTTCTGGTTGATGATGTCTTCGAGCTGCGTGAAGAAGTCGGTTTCGTTGGCCACGCCGCAGCCGCTGTTAGAGCCATAGGGCCGCTCGCCCTCGCCCTGCAGAAACCACTGCGAGTTAATGGCAATCAGCACCACGTTGTCCTGCAGGCGCACCTCAAACGGGCCCGGGCAGGCATCGCGCGGAATGAAAAAGTCGCCGGTGTAGGAAAACGCCGCCGAGTCGTTGGTCATGAAATTCTCCACAAACCGCTGCTGGCGGTTCACCTGGTCTACGGCTCCTACACGGCCCTGCTTCCAGTCGTGGTTGCCGGGAATCATGTACTTCTCGCCCTGGTAGCCGCGCAGCACGTTCAGCTGGTCGATGATGCGGCGCTCCGACTCCTTACGGTCGTAGGCGCCTTCCTCGGGCATGCCGTACTCGTAGATATTGTCGCCGAGGTAGATGGCCGTGCTCTTCGGGCCGGCCGCCATGATCTGCTTGCGCAGGTAGTTCAAAGACGGTTCGCCGCCTTTGTCAGCCGCAATCGGCTTGCCCACGTCGCCAATCAGGAACACCGAGTAGCGGATGTTGGCACTGTCAGGTGGCGTGCTGGCCTCCCACTTTTCGCCGCCGTGGTTGTAGTTGGGCCGGGTGGGGTGCGGTGTCTGGACGGGCTTCTGTGCCCAGGCCGGGGCACTGCACGCTACCAGCAACAAGCCGCAGGAAATTAAAAAATGCTTCATAAAGAGCCAGTAGAGAGAAAGAGCAGGTGCAGAGGGCGGCCAAGAGCTGCGGCGCGCCGCTGGTAGTTAGCAGAAATACGAGTAACTTACCCAAACGGCTGCCGCAGTCCGGTCGGTTAAATGGCCGGGTGCCTGCCGTACGAAAACTCTTGGTGTACGGTTGAGCCTCCTTTGAAAAACCCCACCGGCCGATTCGCGTTGAAAGGCGGTTGGGAGGCGGAATCCGTCCCTGTTGCACCCCCTTTTCTCTTCCATGGAACCCACGGAAACGCTCCGGCCTGCCAAGGCTGAAAAGTCAGAACTTCTGAAACAGGCCAAGGCCTATGTCACGCAGCTTTTCGAAGAAAAACTGCCCAAACAACTGGTATACCATTCGCTGGACCACACGGTGGCCGTGGTGAAGGAAGCTCGCAAGCTCGGCGAAGATAGCGGCCTGGGCGCGCCCGACCAGGAAACCCTGCTGCTGGCCGCCTGGTTTCACGATACTGGCTATACCGAAGTGTACGACGGCCACGAGTATCGCAGCATGGAGCTGGCCAAAGTCTGGCTGACTCAGCAAGGCTACGACCCCGAGCGTACGGCCCTGGTGCAGGACCTCATCCGGGCCACCCACCGCAACGAGGCTGGCGAAACCGAGCTGCACCAGCTGCTGATGGATGCCGACATGAGTGGCATGGGCCGCGAAGACTTTTTCGCCAACGCCGAGCTGCTGCGGGCCGAGTGGGAAACCACGCTGGGCAAAACTTACTCCAGCACCGAGTGGGCCGAGTCGCAGCTGGACTTTCTGCATTCAGCCAAGTTCCACACCGACGCGGCCAAAAGCCGCTACGGCGAGCAGTTCAAGGCCAACCTGAAGGAACAGCGTGACCTGCTCAAGAAAACCGAGAAAAAGAAGAAGAAGAAAGACGAAGAGGAAAACGGCACCTTCGCCGAGCCTAAGCGGGGCATCGAAACGATGTTCCGGACCATGTACAGCAACCACATGAAGCTCTCGGACATGGCCGATAAAAAGGCCAACATGATGATCAGCCTCAACGCGGTGCTGCTGTCGGTCATCATCACCTACCTGGGGGCCAAGGCTGGCACCAAATCGGGGGTGCTGAGCCCCACCATCATGAATAACCCGGTGCTCACCATACCTATCGGGCTGCTGCTGGCTACGGCACTGGGCTCAGTGGTATCGGCCATCCTGTGCGCGCAGCCTGACGTTACGAGCTTCAAGTGGCTGAAGAAAAGCCCGCAGATTGCCACTAACCGCCGCGTAAACCTGCTGTTCTTCGGCAACTTCAGCAAGCTCAGCCTCGACGATTTCCAGAGCGGCATGACCGAGCTGATGGGCAAAAAGGACGCGCTGTACACCAACATGGTAACCGACATCTATTACCTCGGCGACGTACTGACCCGCAAATACCGCCTGTTGCGCATCAGCTACACCATCTTCATGGTCGGTCTGATCCTCACGGCCCTGTCGTTTGGCATTGCCTTGCTGTATAAAATGTAGTGGCGGGCAGGTTTTGATGAGGTGATGGGCTGGCCGCTAAGGCTCTGATGCCCCGGCCAGCCCATCACCTCATCAAAACCAGCCCGTCTCCTCCTATCTTTGCGCTACGGCTGCGTAGTTCAACGGATAGAATAGGCGTTTCCTAAACGCTTGATATGGGTTCGATTCCCGTCGCGGCTACAACTAAAGTCCTTTTCTCACCTCGGTGCGGGAAGGACTTTTTTTATCACAAGCCTATACTTCACCATGGCTTCATAAAAAAAATACGGCCGGTATTTCTGAAAAGATTGCAACAAAAGAACCATTGTGCAGGATATATACGTACTGTTCTCCGCTCTGAGTACCCTGCTTATACACCTGTTGCCTAGTACCTTTTAGTAGTTCCGCATAATGGAATCATTGCTTTTGTCGACCTGCGGCCCCAACCGGCAGGTGTTTCTGTATGCCGTGTCCGATGGCGTACCGTTGTTTTTCAAGCACAACGAACTTCTCCAGACCGATGGCTACCGCCTGCTGTGGTGGGGAGGGCCCGACAGCGTTACGGAGCAGGAAGCCTCGCAGTGGGTGACGCGCTGTAAGCCTGCCCCCGACCAGTACATCAACTACGCCCCAGCCGCTGGTGGCCCCTGCCTACCAACGGCCCTGGAGTCGTTCCGGTCGGCGGTAGGGTATATAGGCCAGATACTGGAGTATGCCAATGGCACCGCGCCGCACGAAGTGCTGATTGGCGAAATTGCGGGCTAGCTACTGGTTCAGCAGGCCGTTGGATACCGCAAATTTGATGAGTGCGGCGGTGTTTTTGGTCTGCGTTTTCTCGATGATATTCTGCCGGTGCGTCTCGATGGTACGCTTGCTGGTGAATAGCTTATCAGCAATTTCAGCATTGGTAAGGCCTTCGGCAATGAGGTGCAGCACCTCCAGCTCCCGCTTCGACAAGTCCCCGGTTTTAAGCCGGCTGCCCTCCGAAACCACCACAGTGGCACGGACGAGCTTGTTGAGCATGTCCAGGCCCAATTCGGTGCACAGGAACGGCCGGCCGGCTGCTACCGTCCGGATGCCGTGGGAAATTTCGGTGATGTCGGCATTTTTGAGCACATAGCCGTGGGCGCCGGCTTCCAGCATCCGGTGCACGTAGTTTTCGTGGTCGAGCATAGAAAGCACCAGCACGCGCAGATCAGGGTACTGCTCGCGCAGGTGCCCCATCGTCGTGAACCCATCCATAACGGGCATATTGCAATCCATGAGCACTACGTCAGCCGACGTATGCTCCAGCAGGCTGAGTAGCTCCTGGCCGTTGCTGGCCTCTCCTACCACCTCCAGGTCAGGCTGCAACGTAAGCAGCGCTCTGATACCGTCGCGTAGGATTGTATGGTCGTCGGTGAGCAGAACTCGGATCATTGTAGCAGAAAGTTAAGTAGTTGCGCCAGTACAAAGCTACGTGTCTGGCCTCTTCCTACAGAACCCGATCCGGGGCGTTTCATGCACAGGGCCCGTAGGCCGCCGCCCAGATGGCAGGATTTATCCATGCCGCTTACGCAGGCCAGGCAGAACAGGGGGATGTTTTACGGATTTTACGGATGAAAAATGATGATCCGGCCGGGGTATCTACGCACAAACACGTACCCGGCAGCAGCCGTTAAATACGTATTTCCCGCTTTTATAAAGCGACTCTTTCTTTATACTTTTACACTATAAAGTGTAATTATGGCAATTCATTGGAGCCAACCCGATTATGGGCCGTTGCCAATGAACTGCATGAGGGCCGAAAGCTTCGCGCACTGCGGAGCTTGTTAATGTGCTGGAGGTATGATGAATGTGTACCGGGAGATTTTGCCCGACAGTTACCTGCTAATCCTTAGCGGGCCAGTGTCGGCCGACGACCTGCCGCATCTGCAACAGGCGCTGAACCGGGCGGGCGCCAGTGGCAAGGCCAGTATCTGGCTCGACTGCAGCGCCCTGGCCAGTATGCCGGCGGCAGCCATAGGCCTGCTAAGCGACTATCACCTGCGGTTTCAGCGCCGGCGGCTGTCCTTGGTATTGTGCCACCTGACGGATGCCGCCGCCGCTACCCTGCAGCTGCTGCCGTGGGCGCTACGCCCGCCGGTGGTGGCTACACTGCTGGAAGCCGCCACCTATTGCCGCTCGCAGCCCCGGCTGGCTATACCACGCCGGCCAGCCCATTGATGGTGAGGGCAACCACGGCCGTGTTGAGCCCAAACGAGAGGACACCATGCAACAGCGCCAGCCGCCGAATGCTGCGGTCTGTGATGCTCACATCGGCGGTTTGGGCCGTCATGCCCACCACAAACGAGAAGTAGGCGAAATCCAGGTAATCGGGCTCCTGTTCGCTGCCGGGGAAGGCCAGCCCTCCTTCCGGCCGGCCGTCGTTGTCGTAGAATAAGTGCGCGTAGCGCAGGGTGAAAAGCGTATGCACCAGCAGCCACGCCGTGAGCACCCCCACTGCCCCCACCACGGCCTGGGCCAGTTGTAGCGGCCCGGGGCCCTGCCGCACCGAAGCCAGCAGCCCTACCACGGCCAGCAGGCTGGCACTGCACGCCACCAGCACTATCCCGAACGAGGCCGCCCGCCCCGGGTCTTCGCGCGTAGCCACCCGGCGGATATGGGCCACATCTGCTGACACCATAATGCCCCAGGTGAGCAGCACGGTACAAAGCGCAAACCCGTCCCAGGCCAGAAACAGGCGCATCATGGGCAGCCACGCTGCCGGGGCACCCGCGTAGAGCAGTCCGGCCGGCAACAGCCCGACAGACAGGCGTTTCCAGGCCGCCAGCAGCTCCAGGCGCTGAAACAGAGGCCGGCCGGAACGGGGGGCAGAAGAGGGCATAGCATCGACGGATTGAAATATTCTGCGTAAGCTACGGCATCTCAACCGTTGCCCGCATGAACTCAGCCCCGCTTTCCGGCCTGTACGCGCCCTCCCTCAGCCTCCTCACCGACCTCTACCAGGTTACCATGGCCTACGGCTACTGGCAGCAGGGCTTACAGGACCGCGAGGCCGTGTTTCACCTGTATTTCCGCAAGGCCCCCTTCCAGGGCGGCTACGCCGTGGCCGCCGGCCTCGCCTACGCCGTCGATTATCTGCAGAACCTGCAGTTTTCGGAGGACGACCTCGTGTACCTGGGCAGCCTCCGCAGCAGCAAGGGCGGGTCCATGTTCCCGGCCGAGTTTCTGCAGTACCTGCGCGAACTGAAGTTTACCTGCGACGTGGACGCTATTGCGGAGGGAACGGTGGTGTTCGGCAACGAGCCGCTAATTCGGGTGCAGGGGCCGCTGCTACAGGCCCAGCTGGTGGAAACGGCCCTGCTCACGCTGGTAAACTTCCAGACGCTGATTGCCACCAAGGCCGCCCGCATCCGCGAGGCCGCCGGCTCCGATACGGTGCTGGAATTTGGCCTGCGCCGCGCCCAGGGCGTAGACGGCGGCCTGAGCGCCAGCCGTGCCGCCTACCTGGGCGGGGCCGATGCCACCAGCAACGTGCTGGCCGGGCAGCGCTTCGGTATTCCAGTGAAGGGCACCCACGCTCACAGCTGGGTCATGGCCTTCGAGGACGAGGAAACTGCCTTCACCGCCTACGCCAAGGCCTTCCCCGATGACTCGGTGTTTCTGGTAGACACTTACGACACACTGGAAGGCGTGCGCCACGCCATCAAGGTGGCCCGCGAGATGCGCGCCAACGGCCACGAGCTGGGCGGCATCCGGCTGGATTCCGGCGACCTGGCCTACCTCAGCCGCGAAGCCCGCGCCCTGCTCAACGAGGCTGGGTTCAACAACGTGCGCATCGTAGCCAGCAACGACCTGGAGGAAAACCTCATCACCAGCCTCAAGCAGCAGGGCGCTAAAATCGACACCTGGGGCATCGGCACGCAGCTGGTCACGGCCTACGACCAGCCGGCGCTGGGAGGCGTGTACAAGCTGGCCGCCCTGCGCAAACCCGACGATTCGGGCTGGGACTTCACCATCAAGCTCTCGGAGCAGCTGGCCAAAACCAGCATTCCCGGCATTCTGCAGGTGCGCCGCTACGAAACCGACAAAGGCCAGCCCCGCGCCGATATGCTCTACAATGTGGCCGAGCCGTTGCCCGAGCAGCTCACGCTAGTAGACCCGCTGGACGCCACCCGCCGCCGCGCCGTGCGCCCCGAGGCCCCGTACCGCGAGCTGCTGGAGCCCATTTTCCGCCGGGGCGAGTTGGTGCACACGCTGCCCACCCTGCAGGAAAGCCGCGCCCACGCCCAGCGCCAGGTCCTGAGCCTCGACCCCAGCATCCGCCGCTTCCTCAACCCCCACACCTACCCCGTGGGCCTGGAAGAGTCGCTGAACACGTTCCGCACCAAGCTGATTCTGGATAAGCGCCCGGTGCGGCTGGGGTAACCGCCACGGCTGCTGTAGAGACGCGACACTTCGCGTCTCCTCGTTGTTGAGACTGTTTGGATGCGTTTCGAAAACGAGCTGAACATCATGCAGAGCGCAGCGAAGCATGACGTGCTATTGCTTTTCAGCCATTTCCACGGTTTGCTGCGCGACTCCGAACCGTTCAACAGAAAGACGCGAAGTGTCACGTCTCTACGCCACGCCAAACTTCTTCCACAGCTTCGGCAGAAGCTTAGGTAGCTGGCTTTCGGTCCAGTCTTCGCCTTTGGTTTCGGAACCAAGGTCATAGTCTAGCCCCTGGGTGCTTGCTACGTTGCGCGGGAAGGTGTCGTCTTCCTCGGTTTTGCCGGTGCGCTGCTCGAAGGCCTTGGTAGCCACGTATAGCAGTTCCTCGAAGTTCTGGTAGCCTTCATCCATCACGCTGGCCAGGGAGTCGGCGTTCTGCAGGGCGTTGGTGAAGACGGTTTCGCCCTGCCCGATCAGCCAGCACCGGAAGTACAGATAGGGGTCGTCGGAAACGTAGCCGTCGATGATTTTCTGGGCGGCCATGATGTGGAAGTGGTCGGCTTCCAGCAGATACTCGCGCAGGCGGCATTCAAACCCAACAATCTGCTCCGGCTCCAGCTGAGCTAGGTGCCTAATGAGGGCGGCTTCCTGCCGCTGCTGGTCGCCGTGGGCGGCCGTTTTGGCGGCCTCAATGATTTGCCAGAATTCTTTCTTATCCATAGTGCCGAAATGTGTAGCCTGCGCCACGAAATACGGCAAAATGCTGCACACCGCACGCCTAAGCCTATACTTGCCCAACCGCAGGTGGCGGCTACTTTTACTCCCGCTACGTTGTTGTAGCAGCACATTCCTCGTTGCCGGCTGCTTTTGCGTAGCAGCGGCAACAGCCAAAACTCCCCTTCCCGTATGCCTACTCTTCAGTTCAAAACCAGCATCAACTGCGCCAACTGCCTGCGCGCCGTCACGCCCTTCCTCGACGCCGAACCCACCGTGGAAACATGGCGCGTGGACACCGACAACCCCGCCAAAATCCTGACCGTGGAAGGCGCCAACCCCATTGCCGAACAGGTGATGAAAGCCGTGTCGCAAGCCGGGTTCGATATCGAGCCAGCGTAGCCACACCACGAATCCATAAGCAGAGCGGCCCTTCGATATGATCGAAGGGCCGCTCTGCTTATTCAGCGTAGCCAAAAGCATCGTGCTGCATTCGGTGAGTTACAAAGTCCTGCCAACTATGGTAGAACTCGTGGGTGGGCCATACACCATTGGCGTCACAGCCCCCGGTCCAGGTCAGGCGAACCAGCACATAGCTTGCCTCAGTGCCCTGAAGTTGAAAAAGTACGTCGTCACTGGCGCTACTCTTGCCGACAGCGTTTGCTTCGATGCCAAACAATGGATGAGTCGGACCCAACTCCTTCCGCAACTCAGCTTCAAATCTGGTCTGGTCTGTTTCAGTCAGTTCCTGCCAAGGCTCCTGCCATTCGAGAGGACACATCAGTTCTACCCATCGTAGCGCAGCTCGCCGGCTTCCACGCGCAGCGTCACGCCGGGCTCGGGGGTAATGCGGCCGGCTACCTGGGCCTGGTAGCCCTGGGTGCGCAGAGTTTCGGCTACGGCCTCGGCCTGCTCAGGCTCAGTTACGAGCAGCATGCCGTTGCCCATGTTCCAGTAGAGGTAGGCTTCCTGGGGCGTGATGCCGGCCAGCTCGGCCAGCTGCTGCATGGCGGGCAGGGGCTCGAACAGGTTGTGTAGCTCGGCCCCTACTCCGTTCTTGAGCACCCGCTTGAAGTTATCGGCAATGCCGCCGCCGGTGATGTGCGCCGCCGCGTGCAAGGGCAGACCTGCATCGAGTACCGCCGCTACGCCCGGCGAGAAGATGAGCGAGGGCGCCAGCATCACCTCACCCCAGGTTTTGGCGTTGGCCGTTGTTAGTTGGTCGTTGTTCCCCTCCGAACCACCAATTCCTAATTCTTCATTACTAAGTACTAATTCCCCGAAAGGAGCTTCGTGCCATTTGTCGCCGAAGGCTTTGGTGAGGGCGCGGCGGGCCAGGGAGTAGCCGTTGGATCGGAAGGAGGGCGAGTGCAGGGCCACCACGGCCTGGCCGGCGCGCACGTTTGCCCCGCTCAGGGGGCGCTCCAGGCTCGGGTGTAGCACGCCTACGGCCGTGGAGCACCAGTTGAAGTTCATCTTGGCGCCGGGGTAGCCGCCGATGCGGTTACCCAGCTCGGCAATTTCGCCGCCCGTTACCGCAATCTGGCTGAACTGAGCCGCATCGTGCAGGCCGCGCATGAGCTCATCTACTACCTCGTAGTTGAGCGTGTTCACGTCGATGATGTTGGAAAGGTTGGTGGGCACGAAGCCGGCCACGATGAGGTCGTCGGCCACCATGGCAATCAGGTCGTAGCCCAGCGTGTCGTAGCGGTCCAGGCGCTCGGCCACCTCAATTTTGGTCCCGATGCCGTCGGAGCCGATACCCAGCCGCTCCGCCCCGAAGCGGATTTCGTTGGAGAAGCCGCCGGCCAGGTTCTGAGCCGGCTCGCCGGGCTTGCCCGCGCGGGTGCTGAAGGTTTTCTGGGCCCAGTGGTAGGCGTTCTTGGAAGCGGCGTTGCCTTCTTCGATGGAGTAGCCGGCGGTGGCTTTGAAATTGGTATCGGCGGAAGTCTGGCTCATGGCAGAGGGAGTAGAGACGCAATATTTTGCGTCTCGGCATTGCTGATGTTGTTTGGACTGCGCGGTACTGGTCGTTCAACGATGAGACGCAAAATATTGCGTCTCTACACCGTGCAATCGAGTCTGTGGGCTGTTAATGCTCAGTCGGCTCGGGGGCTTTGGCGCTGACAGACGGAATGACGTCGGAGCCTTTTTTGTCGGAGCGGTGGCTCTGGCGTTCTTCCTGGATGTGGCGCAGGTACTTGGTCACGTCGCCGGTGGGATACTGGCCGGTGAAGCAGGCGAAGCAGCTGCCGCCGTGGCCTTTCTCCTCCGAAAACAGCGCCTGCAAGTCCTCCACCGACTGGTAAATCACCTTGTCGGCCTCAATGTAGCGGCAGATTTCCTCCTCCGTGTAGTTGGCCGCAATCAGCTCGGTGCTCATGGCCATATCGATGCCGTAGATGCAGGGCGCAATAATAGGCGGGGCGCTGCTGATGAAGTACACCTCGGCGGCTCCGGCCTCGCGCAGGATGCGCACGATGCGCCGCGAGGTGGTGCCGCGCACGATGCTGTCGTCGACCACGGCCACCTTTTTGCCTTCCACGAACTCGCGGATGGGATTCAGCTTTTTCTTCACGATATCCTCGCGGCCGGCCTGACTGCTCACGATGAAGGAGCGGCCCATGTGGTTGTTCTTCACCAAGGCCCGGCGGTAGGGCACGCCAATGGCCTCGGCCAGCCCCGACGCCGAGAAGTACCCCGACGACGGCACGTCAATCACCATATCCGGCTGAATACCCGACTCGATAACCTTTTTGGCCAGCATCTTGCCCAGGCGCACCCGCTCGCGGGCCACCAGGCGGCCGTGGATGGTGGAATCTTCGCGGGCGAAGTAGATGTGCTCGAACACGCAGAAGGCCTTGGGCTGCTGCTGCGGGTTTTTGTAGTGCACCTGAAAGTTCTGGTCGATGAAGATGGCCTGGCCCGGGCCTACGTTTTCCACGAATTCAAACCCCAGGTAATCAAAGCAGGTGCTTTCGGAGGCGAAGGCGAAGACGGGGCCGCGCTCGGTTTCGCGGCGGCCCAGCACCAGCGGCCGGATGCCCAGCGGGTCGTTGAAGGCCAGCAGACCGTGGCCGGCAATGATGGTGATGGTCGCGTAGGCCCCTTTCACCAGCTCCTGCGTCGTCTCCACGGCGTCGAAAATATCGATAACCGAGAGGTTGTCGAGGTTTTTCAGGCGCAGCTCCGAGGCGAAGGTGTACATGATGAGCTCCAGGTCGTTGCTGGTTTTGGGCAGCACGTGGTACTTCTCATGCAGGCGCTTGGCGGCCGAGCGGAAGTTGATGACGTTGCCGTTGTGCACCATCGACAGCCCAAACGGGTAGCTGGTGGTAAACGGCTGGGCCAGTTCGGCGTCGCCGGAGCCCTGGGTGGTGTAGCGGGCGTGCCCGATGCCGATGTTGCCCTTCAGCTTCTTGAGCTGCTTGGGGCGGAACACGTCGGAGATGAGCCCGTTGCCCTTGCAGAGGTGGAAGTTGTCGTCGAAGGTGGCAATGCCGGCGGCATCCTGGCCGCGGTGCTGGAGCGCGGTGAGGCCGAACACGATATCGTGCGCAACGTCATCAGGACCGTAAAAACCTACTATTCCGCACATGTTGAGTTGTCAGTTGTCAGTTGCCCGTTGGCAGGCCGCTGGGGGTGGTGGGTGGGGTGGTTTACTGTGACGCCTCACCCCCCGGCCCCCTCTCCGGCAGAGAGGGGGAGCCAGACGGCAATGGCGTTGAATGAACGGTTGAAGCAGCCGCTTGAGGAACTGACATTTCTGGCAGTTGATTCTTGATCAGCTGCGCCAGGGTTTCGGCATATACGCGGTGCTCCACGGCCAGGCCGCGGCGCTCTACCTCGGCCAGGGTATCGGCCCCGCGCAGGTCAACCGGGTGCTGGGCCAGAATAGGTCCGGTGTCGAGGCCTTCGTCCACCAGGTGCACCGTGATTTTAGTTTCGGGCAGGCGGTTGTCGAAGGCCCATTCGTAGGCGTGCAGGCCCTGATGCTGGTGGGTGTCGGCGGGGTGAATGTTGAGGATGCGGCCCGCAAACGCCCGGATGAACGTGGGCGACAGAATCCGCATGTAGCCGGCCAGCACCACGTAATCGGGCTGGTACTGGCGCAGTACCTCCACCACCTCCGCGTCGAACTCGGCCCGCTTGCGGCCCTGGCTGCTGCGGCTGGCGGTGGGGCAGCCCAGGGCGGCGGCCGTGGCCAGCCCGGGCGCGTCGGGCACGTTGCTGAACACCACGGCTACTTCGGCCAGGTCCTGCAGCACGCCGTGTTGCACGGCGTTTACCAAGGCCACCATGTTGGAGCCCCGGCCCGACAGCAGAATGGCCAGGCGCGCTTTGTGGGTGCTATGGTTACCAGTTTCCTGCAAGGGTCGGTTCCGGCCGCTGGCCGATGTCGGTGCGGATGTATACATCCTGGAAGTTCACTTTTTCTGCTTCGCGGTACACGTGCTGCACGGCGTCCTCCAGCTCCTCGCCGTGGCCCACCAGCACCAGCACCCGGCCGCCGTTGGTCACCAGCTCACCGTTTTCCGTGCGCTTGGTGGCGCCGTGGAAAGCCAGGATGCTGGGGTGCAGCTGGTCGAGGCCGGTGATGGGGAAACCGGTGGGGAAGCTGGCGGTGGGGTAGCCGCCCGAGGCCAGCACCACGCCCACGTAGTGGCCGCGCCGCTGGCGCACTACTGTTTGCTGCAGCGTACCGTCGAGGGTGGCCTCAATAAGCTCCAGCAGGCTGCTTTCCAGGGCAGGCAGCAGCACTTCGGCTTCGGGGTCGCCGAGGCGAGTGTTGTACTCGAGCAGCTTGGGGCCCTGAGGCGTGAGCATGATACCGAAGTACAGAAAGCCGTTGAAATCGAACTGCTCGTTTTGCAGGCCACGCAGGGTGGGGTCTACAATGTCGGTGCGGATGGCGGCCAGCACGTTGTCGTCACAGAAGGGCACGGGGCAGTAGGCGCCCATGCCGCCGGTGTTGGGGCCCTGGTCGCCGGCCAGCAGCTGCTTGTGGTCCTGGGAAGGGCTGAGCAGCCGGATGCGGTTGCCGTCGGTGATGCCGATGATGCTGATTTCGGGGCCGGTGAGCTTTTCTTCGAGCAGGAAGCTGAACCAGCCGCTGTGCAGGCGGGCCAGGTCGTCGAGGGCGGCGTGGGCTTCTTCTACCGAGGAGCACACGTACACGCCTTTGCCAGCGGCCAGCCCATCAAACTTCACCACCACGTCGCCGTTCAGCTCGGTGGCTTTGGCGCGGGCAGCGTCCATTTTATCACTGCGGAACTGCCACGACATAGCCGTGGCCACGCCGTGGCGGCGCATGAAATCCTTGCTCCACACCTTGGAGCTTTCCAGCGTAGCGCCCGCCCGGCCTGGCCCGAACACCCGAATGTCGGAGCCCTGGAAGAAGTCGGTGACGCCCGCCGCCAGCGGGGCTTCGGGGCCTACTACCACCAGCTTCACGCCGTGCTTCTGGCAGAAAGCCTGGATGGCCGGGAAATCGGTGGCGCTGATGTGGGGGTGGCTGTTCGGAATGCCGGCGTTGCCGGGCAGCACGTGCACGGTGGCGCCGTCGCGGGTCAGTTTCCACGCCATGGCGTGTTCACGGGCCCCGCCGCCGAGGAGTACTATGGATTTTGAATTTGTCACGGTGTCGTTCTAGTGTTGGTTCCCGCAGAGGGCGCAGAAGGTTTCGCAGAGGTGCGCAGAGTTGTTCTAACTGATGTCGGTGATGGAAGCTATGAGTCCGTCGCGAAACGTAAATATGGATTGGCCGACAAGCTGGAATGTGGTGCCAGGTTTTACACCATTTGGCAGTTCAATAGCCGTCATGGCGGAATACCATATGTCCGCTACTGCCCGGTCATCTTGGAACTGAAAAGCAGTGACGTGCTGAATTCGCTCCATAAACCACTCTAGTGTCTCAGCAGCTCTGGATTCAAAAGCATCCTTTCCCTCAATACGAAGTGTTACGACGCCTTCCTCTATATTCTCAAAAATGACCTCTGGATGTAGACAAGCAAGCATACCTTCCACCTCGAAGCAATTGTAGGCATCGAGGTAAGAATCTATCAACTGTCTTGCCTGCGAGGCTTCCATGCTAAATAGCTTCTTGGATGATACCGGCGCGCACTAGGTTGCTCACCATGCGGGTCTGCATATCGTCGTCGGAGGTGGTGGGCAGCGGCGCGCCGGTGATACGCTCGTAGATATCGAGGTAGCGGCGGGTGGCCTCGGCCGAAACTTCGGGCGTGAGGGCGCGGGGGTACTGGCCGTCCTGCTTGTGGGCAATCAGCCACTGGCGCACGTACTCCTTGTCCATCTGCTCGGCGGCCTCGGGGTTGCGGGCGTAGTCGTCGGCGCTCCAGAAGCGCGACGAGTCGGGCGTGTGGATTTCGTCAATCAGCAGCAGCTCCCCGTTCCGTAGCCCGAACTCATACTTGGTATCGACCAGAATGATGCCGCGCTCGGCCATCCATTGGGAGGCAAAGTTGAACAGCTCCAGGGCCTTCACTCGCATCTGCTCGTAGAGCTCGGCCGTCACCCAGCCTTCGGCCACCAGATTCTCGGGCGTAATCTCCCGGTCCGATTCCTCCTTGGTGGTGGGCGTTACGATGGGCTCGGGGAACTGCTGATGCTTGGTCAGGCCGTCGGGAACGGTTACGCCTGAGAAGCTGCGCTGCCCCTGCTGGTAGCCGCGCCACATGGAGCCGGTGAGGTAGTGGCGCACCACCATCTCCACCCGGATGGGCTCAGCCTCCTGGGCCAGCGTCACGTTGGGGTCGGGCAGGCTGATGACGTGGTTGGGGATGATGTGTCGGGTTTTTTCGAACCAGAACGCCGCCAGCCCGTTGAGCACGGCCCCTTTGTGCGCTACGGGCGTTTCCAGCACCGAGTCGAAGGCCGACAGGCGGTCGGTAACCACAATCAGCCGCTCACCCGACGGGGCGCGGAACGAGTCACGGACTTTCCCCCGGTGCAGGAGTTCGAGCTGAGGCGTTTCGAAGTGGTTGAGGGTATTCATTCTGAAGTCAATATCCACCGGCCAGGCCGGCAGCTGATGGGTGCGTTAGGATGAAAACTCGTGCGACACCGACGGAGCCGCGGCGGCCGTGGCCTGGGCCTGCACATGCTCCACAATATTGCGGAACAGCCACACCCCGTCGCCCTCCTCACTCAGGCCGAGAGTTGCGCGCTTGCGCCGGGCCCAGTCGGGGTGGTTGTAGAGCGAGAGGAAAGCCTCGGGGTGGGGCATCAGGCCGAATACGCGGCCGGTGGTATCGGTCAGGCCGGCGCAGTTGAGGTCGGCGCCGTTGGGGTTGAAAGGGTACACGTCGGTGGGGGCCCCGTCGAAGTCGGCGTAGGTGAGGCAGTTCAGGCCGCGGGCCTCAATGGCGGCGCGGGTGGCCTCGTCCTGGATGATAAGGCGGCCTTCGCCGTGGCGCACGGGCACTTCCAGCGTCGTCAGGCCCTTCAGGAAGGGCGTGGTAGCGCGGGGGTTGACGGTGAGCTTCACCCAACGGTCCTCGTAGCGGCCCGAGGCGTTGTGCGTGAGGGTTACTTCAGGCTTTACGGTGCCGCTCAGGTCGGGCAGCAGGCCCAGCTTCACCAGCACTTGGAAGCCGTTGCAGATGCCCAGCACGTGCTTGCCGCCGGCCACAAACTCCTTGATATCGTCGAGCAGCGTGCGGCCCTCGGCGTTGCGGCGGTAGCGCAGCTTGTTAGCCAGCACCACGCCCGAGCCCAGGTCGTCGCCGAAGCTGAAGCCGCCGGGGAAGTTCAGGATGTCGAAGTCGTGGATGCTCACGTGGCCGTGCAGCACCTGGTTCAGATGCACGATGGTGGCCTCGGCCCCTACCAGCCGGTAGGCGGCAGCAAATTCTTCCTCGCAGTTGATACCAAAACCGGTCAGGATAAGCGCCCGAACTCGTTTTTCGTTGTTCGTGGCTTGTTTTTCGGACTGTTCGGTTTTGCTTTTCAGGGGCTCGGCGGATTCGTGGCCGGGGTCTACGCTTTTGAAGCCTGGCAGCACGATTTCGCCTTCCCGGGTTACCACTTCGTGGCCGGGGTCGTCGTGCTGGGGGCGCGGGGGCGTGTGCTGGTCCGGCAGTTGGGGAGTCTGTTCCATGATTAATGCGCGGTTTCGGGGTGGCCGAAGCCGATAATGCGGTTTACCGGACCGTTGGTCCACTTGTGGCGCAACGCCGCCGTGCTGGCCGAAACGACTGTCTGGCCGCCGTGGCGCACCGTCAGCTGCCCGTTCGGCGTTACCCGGCCCAGGCGCGTGGCGCGCCCGCCGAAGTGCTGCTCGAAGGCTACCACATCCTCGGGGGCCACCGTGGCCACAAAGCGGGAGTGCGACTCCGAAAACAGCTGCACGTGCACCGGCAGGCCCTCCGGCAGCTCCACCTCGGCCCCGAAGCCGTGGCCAAACGTGGCCTCGGCCAGCGCCACCGCCAGCCCGCCGTCCGACAGGTCGTGGCAGCTCTGGATCAGGCCCTGGTCGTTGGCTTCGCCCATCAGGACATAGAGCGCTTTGGCCTGCTCGAAACGCACTTGGGGCACGTTAGCACCCAACTCGCCGAAGAGCTGGTAGAACTCCGAGCCGCCCAGTTCGTCGTAGGTCTCGCCCAGCAGGTACACCATGTCGTCGGCCTGCTTGAAGTCGGAGGTGATGGTGCGGCGCACGTCGTCCAGCTTGGCGGTCATGGAGTACAGCACCGTGGGCGGCACCGAAATCTTCACGCCGTCGGCCTTGAAGTCGTTTTTCATCGAATCCTTGCCCGAAGTCAGCGGGATGCAGTAGGCCGCCGTGGCGTCGCGCAGTGCCTGGCACATGCGCACCAGCTTGGCCAGCTTGTGCTTGCCATCGGGGTTGCCCACGGCGTCGTACACCGAGTCGGGCACGCAGAAGTTGTCGTTGACGGACCAGAAGTTGCCGTCGCCATAGCTCAGGTTGGGCAGCTTGCCGCCCACGGCCACGATCTGGCGCACGGCCTCATCAAACGCGCCGGCCGACATGTGGTAGGCGTCCAAATCACCGAAGCGGGGCAGAATGCCGTTGCTCACGGCCACGCCTTCCCAGCTCTCGAAGTTGAAGCGCACCACGGCCGCATCCTGCGGAGCCTGGCCGGTAGCGCCCATCAGGGGCTTGATGATGGTGCGGCCCTTCACCTCGTGGTCGTACTGCCGAATCACCGACTCGCGGGAGCAGATGTTGAGGCTGCCCAGCAGGCGGGTCAGGGCGTCGGTGTAGTCGGAGGCAGGGGCCAGCGCGGGCTCCTGCGCCGTGGGCTTGCTCCACTCCGCTTCCAGCACTTTACGCGGCACGCCATCGTGCAGGAAGTGCATATCCAGGTGGGCCACCGGCTCGCCGGCGAAGCGTACATCGAGGTAGCCGTCGGCGGTGAAGTAGCCGATGTCGGTCAGTTCCACTTCCATTTCCCGGCCCAGGGCCAGCAGCTCGTCCAGCTTAGCGGGCTCCACGGCCAGCGAAAACCGCTCCTGCGACTCCGAAACGAAGATTTCCCAGGGCCGCAGACCGGGGTACTTCAGCGGCACGCGCTCCAGCTCCACCACGGCCCCGCCGCTGATGGTTGCCAGCTCGCCGATGCTCGAAGAGAGGCCACCCGCGCCGTTGTCGGTGCTGCACTTGATAAGGCCGCGGCGCGTGGCCAGCAGCAGGAAATCCATGGCCAGCTTCTGGGTGATGGGCGAGCCAATTTGCACGGCCGTGGCGGGCGAGGTTTCGTCCAGCTCAATGCTGCTGAAGGTAGCGCCGTGGATGCCGTCTTTGCCCACCCGGCCGCCGGCCATGATGATGCGGTCCTGGGCATCGATGTTCTTCTCCCACGAATCGAGCCCGGCCAGCTGCATGGGCATCACGGCGCCGGTGCCGCAGTACACCAGCGGCTTGCCAGCGTACCGGTCGTCGAACACGATGCTGCCGTTCACGGTGGGCACGCCCGACTTGTTGCCGCCGTCCTCGATGCCCTTGCGCACGCCCTCAAAAATGCGGCGCGGGTGCAGCTGGTTGCTCAGCAGGGTGCCGTTGAACTCGGGGTTGCCGAAGCACAGTACGTTGGTGTTGAACAGGAGCCGCGCGCCCCCGATGCCGGTAGCCAGCGGGTCGCGGTTGTTGCCCAGAATGCCGGTAATAGCCCCGCCGTAGGGGTCGATGGCCGAGGGTGAGTTGTGGGTTTCCACCTTCCACACAAACAACGACTCGGGGTTGATGCGCACGGCCCCGGCGTTGTCCGAGAACACCTTAATCAGCCAGTCGTTGCCGTTGGCGCGCAGCTGGCGGTCCACCTCGGCGGTGGCGTCTTTGATATAGGTTTTGAACAGCGAGTCTACTTCAAACTCCTCACCCGTATCAACGTCCTTGTACTTGATCAGGGCCGAAAACTCCTTGTGCTTGCAGTGCTCCGACCACGTCTGGGCAATGATTTCCAGCTCGCAATCCGTCGGGTCCTGGGGCAGGCCGGCGGCTTGGCGCTCTTCCCGGATGCTGGTGTAATGGTCGCGCACGGCGCGCATTTCCTCCAGGTTCAGGGCGTAGAGGTTGTCTTTGGAGAGCTTCAACAGCTCCTC
Source organism: Hymenobacter sp. APR13 (assembly GCF_000737515.1). NCBI lineage: Bacteria > Pseudomonadati > Bacteroidota > Cytophagia > Cytophagales > Hymenobacteraceae > Hymenobacter > Hymenobacter sp. APR13. Next base: position 2,417,827 of record NZ_CP006587.1, on the reverse strand, counting down.
GTCCGAGAGGTCCACCAGGCGCACCGTCTCCGTAACAGATTCGGCCCCACCGCCCGGCCGCGGCGTGTAGTCGCGGATCTGGGCAATGGGGCCGACTTCGAAGCGGTTGATGAGCTTGTTGCCCAGCAGCTCCTGCGCAAGCTGGCGCAGACTACTTTCGGGCAGGGCTTCCTCAAGGAAGTAAAGCCGTTTCGAGAAGATGTGCTGAGTATGGGTATCGAGCGGCTCGTTGAGGAAGTCGCCGAGGGCGTTCTGGGCCGAAATGCCTTCGTCGTCGGTGACGCCGGGCAGCTTGGCTACGAGGATGTAGCTCTGGTAGTGGGCGCCGTGGCGGAACTCGTCGAGGGCTACCTCGTGCAGCACCGGATCTTGGAGGCAGTGGGTGGCGAAGTCGCGCAACTGCTGGTCGGTGAGGGGGTAGCGCACCGTGTAGAGGGCGGTGCTTTGCACGCGGCCGGTGTGCAGGCCGAGGTGGCGGTGGGCCGCTTCGGCTACGCGCTGGCCCTCGCCGTCGTGTTGGCCGGGCTTAAGCAGCAGCTGTATGGTTCTTTGGGGAGATTCCAAAAGAGGGAGGTTTGTCTATTTTTCGGGTTTCCCACGCCTGGCGAAATTGCCATCGTGAGGAAGCATACCCGCCCGGGGTACGCCGAAAATGCCTTGCCGCGGAGCCGGTTGCCGCCGTCGGTAGGTTTAAGAAAACGCTTTATCGGGCCGACTGCCCGGTTTCACCACCGGAATGTTTGCCCGGCACAACGGGCACTCATCGGGTGCGTAGGTAGCCGCCGTTACCGGCAGCAGGGCAAAGTTCGGAAAAGAAAGGTCAGCTTTCCCACTGGTGCGGTCAATTAAACTGGCCACGGCCAAAACTTTTGCCCCCAGGCTCGTCAGTACCCGCGCTACCTCGTTGGTGCTCTTGCCGGTAGTCACCACGTCCTCGGCAATGATAATTTTCTGGCCGGGCTCGATGGTGAAGCCGCGCCGCAGGGTCATCTGCCCCGCGTCGTCGCGCTCCGTGAAGATGCCGGGCACGCCCAGCTGCCGGGCCAGCTCGTAGCCAATCACTACGCCGCCCATGGCCGGGCCCACCACCACGTCGGGCTGCAACCCGGCCTCCTGAATCCGACGGGCCAGCTCGGCCGCGGCCGGCGCGGCCAAGTCGGGGCGGCGCAGGAACCGGGCGCACTGCACGTAGGTATCAGAATGCAGGCCCGACGACAGCCGGAAGTGCCCGCGCAGCAGCGCATCTTCCTGCAACAGCTGCTGCTCCAGGGTTTCGGGGGTGAAATTGGTGGTGTGGGGGGAAGTCATTAACTGTTTATTCGGGTCCTTCAGTGGAAATAATGATTGACTCAGAGCCAATTGAAAGTGACAGTAGTAAGTCCACTTCCTCAGCGTCGGCGGCAATGACCAGCACTGGATATTCTTCCCGTGCTTTCATCAAAGCATACTCAATCCGTTCGATCTTCATTGCTAATGCCAGCGCGCCATTCAGCGGAATACGAGCATACCATCCTTCCTGCAGTGTTCCTTCTGCAATCTGCCCTATCAGATAGAACTCATTGCGTCGCGGAATAGCAAAGCTGTCTATTACGTTGAATCTCCCTCGGAATGACTCAGAGCTAGCTGCTGGCACCATGCCTGATGTAGATTACACCGTCACCGGCCGCAAATGATTCATTTGCTCCACCAGTTCTCGGGCGGCAGCGGCGGCATCCGTGGCCTGCCAGAGGGCGCGGGAGGTGTTGATGAGCAGGCCGGTGCCATCGGGGCGCAGGCCGGCGCGTAGCGTGGCGGCCAAGTCGCCGCCCTGGGCGCCTACGCCGGGCACCAGGAACCACTGGTTGGGGCAGAGGGCACGCAGGCGGGCTACGGCCTCGGGGTTGGTAGCGCCTACCACTAGCCCAATACCGCCGTGCTGCTCATCGAGCTGCCGGGCTACGCGGGCGGCGCAGTCGGCCAGGGAGCCGCCGCGGGTGAGGGCCACGTCCTGCAAGGAGTGGGCGGGTTTGTTGGAGGTTTTGGCCAGCGCAAACACCAGCTTGCCGGGCCGGGCGAAGGGCACTATGGCGTCGTCGCCCATGTAGGGGTTCACCGTCACGCCGTCGGCCCCGATGATGTCGTAGGCGAAGCGGGCGTAGTGGTCGGCGGTGTTGGCAATGTCGCCGAACTTCCCGTCCAGGATTACCGGAATACCCTCCGGTACGCGCTGCACGGTTTCGCGCAGCAGCTGCACCCCGTTTTCCCGGCTCAGGAAGAAGGCCAGGTTGGGCTTGAAGGCGGCGGCGTACTCGCTGGTCTGGTCAATCACCTCAGCCAGGCGGCGGGCTACCTGGGCATCGTCGCCCACGGGGTCGAGCCCCACGCAGAGCAGCGTGTGGGCGGCTTGTACTCGGTTCAGGAGGGTTTGCATGGGCGGGGTGGGATGTAGCGCGAAATTTCACTTCGCGGAACGTTAAACGAGAGTGGAAAGCAACTATTTCAGCCCAGCGGCGCGGACGATTTGCGAAGTAAAACTTCGTATTATAGGCTGGCCGGAACTAAGTGCCCGCACTCGGCAGCCAGGCGGGCCGAGAGGCCGGGCTCCAGCCACTCGCCGCTGGCAATCTGCACGGCCGAGGCCCCGCAGCGCAGGTAGTCCGTCACGTGGCTGGCCGTAAATATGCCGCCCGTCCCGAAGATGGGCAGCGTAATTCTGGAATCGTGGGCCAGCTCCCACACGCAGCGCAGGGCCACGGGGCGCAGGGCCTCGCCCGAGAGGCCGCCCACCACGGGCGCGGCGGTAGCGTCGTCGGGCAGGTGCAGGGCCTTGAGCAGGTTGGTAGCAGCCAGGGCAGTGGCCCCGCCCTCCTGGGCCCCCAGGGCCAGACTGCGGATGTGCTCGGGCCAGGGCGGCAGCTTCACCACCACGGCAGCCTGCGGCGGCAGCTCGTTGCGCACGGCCTGGGTGGCCTCGCGCACGAAGCGGGCGGTCAGCTCCTCGCCTTTCTCGGTGTCGGGCTGGGCAATGTAGACTTCCACGCCGGCAATCAGGTGGCCCACTTCGCGGGCCAGGAAGCGGGCAATTTTGCGGAAGCCGGGAATACCCGGGGCCGTGATGCTCACAAAAACCGGCACCCCGAAGCGGCACAGCGCGGGCAAGTGCTCCTGCACCAGAATCTCGGCGCTTTCGGTGCGCATGTGGGTGGCGTTGAGCAGCGTCTGCTCGTTTACCTGCCAGATGCCTTCCTCATAGAGCCCGGGCTTGGGCTCCATGGTCACGGTGCGGGTGAAGATGGCCCCCAGCCGCTCGTAGCCGGTGCCTTCCAGCTGCCAGGCAGCGGCCGACAGACATACCGGGTTGCGCAATGTGAGTTGTCCGAGTTGCATAGGTTCAGAAATAGAAAAATCCATCGGTCGGCGGGGGCAATTCCCCTGCTGTTCGTCAGGACTGGCTTCAAAAAAACATACCACCCGAAACGGGGTGGTCAACCACGGACTGACTGACGCCAGAATCCCCTCTGATCTTCCATCACCCCGCTGGTTGAGCCACCCCTACCCGGCCTCCGGAGCCGGGTTTTTCGGGTTTGCGCTGGTGTTGTACGGCCGGGTCAGCCGCGGCATTCTTTCTACCCAAGCGCCCGGTGTAAGGCCCGGCACTCTGATACAAGGCAACTAGATGATGCTGTCATGGCTGGCTAGGAGCATTGGGGCGGATGTCAGTCTGGCTAAGGATGAACCAAACCAAGGGGTGGCCGTCAGCTTTCATCTCCTTGCAGAAGCTTTTGTAGGGGGTAGCATGAGCGGCAGCTACTATCTGCCGGGCGAGAGTAGTGGTGTCGTTCAAGTGGTAGTTGACAGTACGAGGTGAGGAATTAGAAAATGGGAAGGTGCCTGGCTATGTTTTGCCAACCAAGCCGAACCGGCTGGGCACAAAAAAACCGCCTCGAAAACCGAAGCGGTGAAAGCAGCAAAGCCACTAAAAGCGAAAAAGTCGACAGGGGAAACGACCTTGCGGTCATCTCGCAGGACGGCGTTTCGCTCAGTCCCGCGCTTCATCAAATGATTTTGATTGAGTTGAAGCACGTCGCAAAAGTACTAACGCATCGTATTGCCGCCAAATAGAATCAGAAATATTCTTCCATTACATATCCTGCTATTCTCGGCGTACTGCTCCCTGCTTTCAAGAATCGATATTCTATATTTTTTATCATACACCTGACTGTCAATACATTCTAATCTATCATGTTACCATAGCTGTCTGCTTCAATCTGAACACGTGCAACCCATAAGCTTTTCACCGGTCAGTCGCACAACAACTCACCTAATTCGTCAGAATTAGAAAAGTTATATTTCCCCAAATACTTGTTTCTTACTATCACCTCCGATACGTCAGTTAGTAGGGCAGAAAATTCTCGGTAACCACCAACAGTATGGTGCGCACCGACTATTCTTAACAAAATCACAATCATTTTTACCTGACTCAATCTCAAAGACAAGTTGTATTTTTGCGGCATCCGCCACTTCACTTTAAAACTACTCCGTGAAAAAACTGGTACGCATGTTTCTGTTAGGCGGATTACTGGCAGCTAGCCAGGCTGTGCACGCTCAGGATGGCCAGATTGGCTATAGTGAACGGGTGCCTGATGACAGCTCAGATAAAGCTGCCCTTTATAAACGCGCAACGGAATGGGTGGAAAACCACTTTACGTATGCTCCCAAAAGCATAACCCGCGCCGATGCCGCTAAAGGTGAAGTGCGTGTAGAAGGCACCGCCAGCGTGAAAACCTCCACTCCTTCCGGTCAGATGAAAGAGCGGCCGGTACGCTTTGAATTCATTTTTCATGCGCTGCCAACCGGCTACGATTACAGCGTAGGCGGTTTTCAGTTGGTGCCTGACACCAGCAAACCCACTGAAACGGTAAACTTCGACGAGTTTGTGGCGCAGCTGGCCACCGAGCGTAGCAACGACCGCACTCACAACGACCGCCGCGTAACGGCCCAGGCCACTTCCTTGGCCAGCGAAATTGCCATGGCTTTCCGCTCGTTTATGAATAGCCGGCCTGCCGAAGGGAGCATAGAATAGCATCACAGAAGTCTGCCTGCTCCTTTCCTGATGCAACTGCTGCTAACAGCTGGCAATACACAGCCCATTCGCCTGGCAACGCTACGGAAGTGGTTATCCTCAAGGCCGGATACGGAGTGCAGCTAGTGGCTGCATCCCGTATCCGGCCTTATGTTTTTTTTGCACTTTCAGCATATTCACTATAGATCTTACGCTACAGGCGCGTTGGCTTCTATCTCGCCATACTTCTATATAGACGTGTTATAGCGGCTCAGCAGCCGATGGGTGCGGGCCGGCAGTTTCCGTGCATCCAGCAGCAGCAACCCGTCCAAGGTGTTGCTGAAGCGGGGGTCTATGTTGAAGCCCAACAGTCGGGCATTTTGCTTCAAGTACTGCCGCAGCAGCACCGGTACGCCACTGCCGCCCGGCTCCAGCCCACTTACCAATTGCTGCAGGTGCTGCAAATCATCCAGGCCGGCCTGAAGCAGCGCTGGACTGGCAGCGGCATCGAGCGGCCGGTAGCGGAACTGCTTGCGGGCCCGCACGTGCTGGGCCAGCCCTGCATCGAAAAAGTGCCGTTGCAGATATTCCACCATCACCGCCTTGGAAGCCATAGAGAACCGGTTGCTGATACTGACCGGGCCCAGCAGGTATTGGTATTCCGGATGCGTGGCCAGGTATTCGGCCACGCCCTTCCAGAGCAGTGCCAACGGCAGAGGCTGGCGCTGGTACTCAGCGCGCACAAACGAGCGGCCCAGCTCCAGCGACTGCCGTAGCACCGGCACAAACGCCTTTTTCAACTGAAACAGCGAGTGCAGGTAGAAGCCCCGGCGGCCGTGCTGCCGCAGGATGGCCCGGCCCATCCCCAGCCGATAGGCCCCTACCAGCTGCCGATTTTGGCGGTCGTACAGAAACAGGTGCCGGTAATAATCGTCATATCGGTCTAAATCGATAGGTTGCTGGGTGCCTTCGCCCTCACTGCGGAAGGTCAGTTCGCGTAGGCGTCCTATTTCGCGCAGTACATGAGGCAGCTCCGCTTTCTTGGCCATATATACTTCCCAACGGTCGTGGCGCACCAGGCAGCGGCCGGGGCGCAACGCGGCTATATCGGCCTCCAGCAGCTCGGCCGGCGTTTCGGTTATCACGGCCGGCACGGGCAGAGGCGGCAGCAGCGCCGCAAAGCGCCGCTCTGGGGTCGAGCCGAGGGCATATACCCGGGCACGCAGGTAAGAAAGCTGCTCGGAAACCGGCAGCCGGCCCAGTTCGGCTGGCGCCACCGGCCGGCCAATACGCACCTGAATGGTCTGGCCGCGCTTGTTGAGCAGCTCGGCCGGCAGCCGGGCCGTGCGCAATAGCGGATGAAGCAGCCCCAACATGCTGAAGGTGGTGCTGTTCTGCCCACTCAGCCACAGCGGCACCACGGGCACCCGCACCATGGCCAACAGCCGCCCGGCCGTGGGATTCCAGGCGGGGTCGTGGGGTGGCCCAAACAGCTGCGAGCGGTGCGCAACCTCGCCGGCCGGAAACAGCAGCAGGGGCACATCATTGTGCAGGTGGCGCAGCATCTGGCGCACGCCGGGAATGTTGCGGCCAGCTGCCTGCCGCTCGGGGCTCACCAGCACCAGCTGCTCAGCCAGGCGAGGCAGCAGTGGGGCCAGCAATTCGCTGGCTACCGCCCGCAGTTGCGGCCGCACCTTACCCAGCACGTGCAGCACTACCAGCCCATCAAGCAGCCCACATGGATGATTGGCGATGGCCACGAAAGCGGTGGCCGGGAGCCGGTGCAGCTCGGCCGCATCGTAGCGCACCGTGATGTGCAGCTGCCGCAACAGTTGCTCCACGAAATCCAGCCCGTTGAGGTGGCTGCTTTGCGCATACAGCTCCTGCAGCTTGCGCAGCTGCACCACCTGCTCCCACACAGGGCGCAGAAACTCGCGCGAACGGCGCAATGGCGACGGGAACGGGAAGGAATGCGGCTGTAATTCCATGCGATAACCAACTAACCCCCGGCACTGCCCGGGCATAATACCCAAACCTCCGAAATACAGATTAGCCGCTCGTTATGCCCCTATTATCAAACCGTTAAGGTTGTCCGGGGTGGCCGTAAATGCAGAGAGCCGCGTTGCAGCGCGGCTCTCCATCTCCTTCACATTTTCCACTTACTTCACTCACTGCAAATGTACGACAGGGAAGCGGCTGATGTTTGGGTAAAACACAGAATAATGAAATGTTAATATGCCAGCTAACTCCCTGAGGTTCAAAATTTGCCCTGAAAGCAAGTACCCCGGCTAACATGTGTTAGCCGGGGTACGAAACATCCAAAACCGGAAGCCGGACGAAGCCGGGCCGCTAGTTGGTCGGGCCGTTGTCGACGCGGGCCTCGATGGTGGCCTGCACCGTGCTGCTCACCGCCGACAGCAGGTTGTAGCCGGTAGCCTGCTCAATGGCATCCACCGAGGTGCGGTAGCTGCCCCAGGTGGTGGCCACGGACTGGTCGTTGGGGGTATTGATGGCAATTACGCGGGTGGCAGTGGTTACGCGGCTGGCGTCGGAGGTGCCGTTGGGCATCACTACAACTACTTTCCAGCAACGGTTGGGCACCGTGATTTTGCCGCCGGCAATGGTGGTGGCGTAGCCATTGACGCCGGTGCCGCCGGTGCCGTAGCTCCCGCAGATGATGTAAAGCTCGTTGCCGGCATTCACCAGTGTACGGCAGTAGTTTTCGAGGCCGGCCCAGGTGCGCTGGTTGTTGTTGGCGGCCTGGGGCATCATGTTGGTCATCAGGAACGTGGCCGAATTATCGGCGACGGAGCCGGTGCGGTCGGCGCTAGGGCAGTTGTGGCCCCGGTCGAAGCCCGAACCGGTGTAGCTGCTGGTGGTGGCCTTAAACCATGTGCTGGGTAGGCTGTTGTCGGCCGCAAAGTTATCCTGGCGCGGGGTGCTGCCCACCCAGGCGCTGCTCAGATGCCAGCTTACCCAGTTGGGCACGGCCCGGTCGCGGTGGTACGACATCACAAACTGCGGTTTTACCAACAGGTAATTCCAGTATTGGGCAGCATCCGTGACCGCGCCGCTGGGGTTGCCCAGCGCCAAGTGGCTGTCACGCGTGGCTGTGGCATCGGCCGAAGCCTGCACCGCCGATGGCGCCTGCGGCGCCACCAACTCTTCTTGCGAACAAGCGGCAGCCAGTGTCAGCAGGGTGCCCCAGGTGAGTAAACGAATACCAGTACGCTTCATGCAAAGAGGTGTGTGGAAGAAAAGAAAGAAAAGGAGCAGAAATCACTGGCCGGCGCACAGGCATAATCCAGACGATGTGACAAAGATTATGCTTTATCTGCGGGCCAGTATTAAGCCAATATTATCATTTTATTCACTAAGCCCCTTCTTTATTGAAAAAAATTCAAAACACCTTATTATCCTCAACATTTACTTATTCCATTATCAGCACTCTGCATTGTCGTTTGGGTGGCTGCTAGCAAACAGAAAAGCCGTCGGCAAGGCCGACGGCTTTTTCTGCTGTATTCTACACACCAATCGTTACTCAATTTGAGCATCTGTCATTAGGGCCCCGTCACGACGAGACGCTGGCTACCGAGAACCTGGCCCTGGGCGCCGGCCACTACTACATGATAGATGCCAGCTGGAAGGTCTTGGCTTGGTAAGGCCATCTTATCAGCAGGCACTTGGCGCAGCAGTACGCCGCGCATATCATATACACTCAGTGTAGCGGCGGTAGTGGCTTCACTGTTATTCGTCAGGTTTACCCGAACGGTACTCGACTGAGTGGCTGGATTCGGATACAGCGTAATCGCCGTTTGCTGCGTGTTTTTCCAGGATACGGCCACTACCGGAGAATACTCCGGGGTACCATCAACATCGACCTGGCGCAGACGGTAGTAGAGCGTGGTAGCCTGCGTAGCCGCGGCCGTTTCGTCGCGGAAGGTGTAGCTGCGGCCGTTGCTGGTGCCACTTCCTTCCACACGGCCCACAGCCACGAAGCCGGTGGTAGAGTTTTGGGCGCGCTCTATTTCGAAATATTGGTTGTTGCGCTCAGAAGCCGTACGCCAGGCCAGCTGCACGGCCGAGCCAGCAGCTTGTGCCGTGAAAGCCACCAGTTCTACTGGCAGCGGGCCAGGGGCCACGATGGTTGCTTGGTCCGACTGAGGCTTATCCTCGGCGTACACATAATATACCAGTGTGCGCGCCAGCAGAAACGCCGGGGCACTCACTTCCAATTCCACCTTGGTAAAGTCCTGAGTGGTATTGAAGTACACTTCCACTTTACCGTTGGTTAACAGTGCCTGTGTCAGCAGCTTGCTCCCGGTAGCTGTTTCAAGCAACTGGCCGGCATCATTGTAGGTGCGTAAAGTCACTGCGTCAAGCAACGCCGTGTTGAGTAAGCCAGTACCCTGTCGGATGACGGCCCCGGCCGCGTTGCCAGCTTGCCCGGAGCCATTAAGGTCAATGCGTAGCGCGGTGCGCGAAAGCACGCTCAATAGGCCAGAGCGCATAACGGCAAAATTCGTTAAGTCGGTATCCGCTGCCCGTTCCCCATTTGCGACGACAGTGGTATCATTTAGGTCTACCTGCAGCAGGCCGTCGCGGTAAGCGCTGAACTTATTAGCCCCGCTGGCAAAATCCGACCGGATTGGATTTTGGTCGCGGAAGGCAGATGGCTCGATCCCAAAGCCATAATAAACATTCAGGTTATCAAGAACAGTGAGCAGGCCGCTGCGGGTGAGTTGCAATTCATCAAAGGCTCTGCTGGCAGGAAAACTTACCCGATACTTGCCGCCGGGAAGCACATTAACCTGCACCAAGTCAACCCCTGTTACGGTTTCCCGTGGCTCACCATTCAGAAATGTTCTGATCTGCATGCCCTTGAGTGCATTCACATCGGCCAAGCCTTGCAGCCCCACTACAAAGCCCGCATAGAACTCCCGGGGTACGGCAGCCTCCAGTTTTACGCGCAACGTGTTAGGGCAGCTCACACCTGCTATCGTCCTGAAAGTGGCAAAATTAGTCAGGTCGGTATCGGCAGCGCGGTCGGGAAAGTCTACGTTAGAGTTGAGGCACACCGTCACGCCGTTATCCACCACCCGCGTACTGTAATGTGTGTTTTCTATTGGAGTTGGAAAGCGTGAAAGCACGCCACGGACAGTTTCCTGGATGTTGGCATCCACGCCATAAGCATAGTAAACGCGCAGGTCGTAGCCAACACTGAGCAACGAACGAGCTTCAATCTCAATTCTGTTGAATTGCTTTTCAGTGACAAACTCCACCCGCTGAGGAGAAGAGTTGCTAAGCAAGGCACCAAGCAGCCTCGCACCTGAAACTGTTTCCTGCACGGTACTACCCATATACGTAGTTATCGTGAGTGCATTACCCAGAGAAGCCACTCCAGCGGCACTCACAACGAACCCGGCCCGGTAGTTCTTTGGTACGGTACCACTCATGTTGAGCCGGATTAAGGCAGATGGTTCTCCTAAGCCAAGACTAATTAGCGGTAGCCGCAGGATAGCAAACTCTGTTTTGTTGCCTACTGCTTTTTCTTCATCTATAACACTGCCACAAGGCGCAGGGATTCCAAGGCCACAACCAGTAGCAGTGCCGTGCACAGAACTACCATAATAAGCAGGGCCGGCGGCCCAGCTATTGGCAAGCGTCATTAGCCAGACAATGGCTAACGCAATGGTTCGGAAGTAGATATGGCGTGTCATGGTAGTTGATCAGGTCGGAACAAGGCGAAATACTATGCTCGGCATTGTGCAATACAAGACCGCTGCCACGCTGTGCCGCTGTCCCCTTAGCTTTGATAATCAAATACTTATGTCCATTAGAAATATCATATATTATCCCAATTATAGATTAATATTCCCAATTAGGGAATAAATGGTAAAGCCCATTTTTCCCTGTTATACTCGCACCTTTCTGCTCCTTTTCATCTCCGCCCCAGCTATCGAAAACCAAACAACCAGCCTGCACAGCCATCCGAATCACCCTGTTTCACAGGGTCTGTTTATGGGGCCTGTGGCTTGGTTGGCTTCGCTACAGTCGGCTACGCATTGTTGCTATCCATGTCTGCTACCTCCCCCATCCATATTTTCATTGTCGAAGACAATGCCTGGTATGGCGAACTGCTCGAATACAAACTGGGCCAGGACCCCGATTACCAGATCCAGCGTTTCGTAACGGCTCAGGCCTGCCTCGACCATCTGAGCGAGAAGCCGGACCTGATTACCCTAGACTACAACCTGCCCGATGGCAAAGGCGACGAGGTGCTGCGCCAGATAAAGGAGCGGCTGCCGGAAGTAGCCGTCATTATCATTTCGGGGCAGGAAGATGTACGCACGGCCATTGGCCTGCTACGCCAGGGCGCCTACGACTACCTCGTGAAAGACGAGGAAACCGCCGACCGACTCTGGAACTCGGCGGGCAACGTGCGCAAGCAGATTCAGCTGCGCCGCGAAAACGAGCGGCTGCGCGAGCAAATCGGCATCAAGTACGACCCAACCCGTGCCATTTTGGGAAACAGCTCCCAAATGCACCAGCTCAATACTTTGATTGAGAAAGCTGCCCGCACCAATATTACGGTTTCGGTGAGCGGCGAAACCGGCACTGGCAAAGAACTGGTTGCCAAGGCCATTCACTATCTGTCGCCGCGGCGCGAGCATGCTTTTGTGGCCGTGAATCTGGCTGCCATTCCGCGGGAACTGCTGGAAAGCGAGTTGTTCGGGCACGAAAAAGGAGCTTTTACCGGGGCAGTGAGCCGCCGCATCGGACGCTTCGAGGAAGCCAACCACGGCACGCTGTTTCTGGATGAAATTGCTGAAATGCCGCTGGAAATGCAGGCTAAGCTCCTACGGGTGCTACAGGAGCGCGAAGTGTCCCGGGTGGGCGGCGGCGCCCCCATTCCGTTTGACGCCCGCCTGATGGTGGCCACCCACCGCGACCTGGCCGCCGAAGTGCAGCAGGGCAACTTTCGCGAAGACCTTTACTACCGCCTGCTGGGGCTGCCGATAGTGCTGCCGCCACTGCGTGAGCGAGGCCAGGACGTGCTGCTGCTGGCCGACTCCTTCCTCAGCGAGTTTTGCCAGCAAAACAACATGGCAGCCTGCCGGCTGTCGGAGGAGGCCCGAAATCTGCTGCTGCGCTACCCGTTTCCGGGCAACGTGCGCGAGCTGAAAGCGGTGGTGGAGCTGGCCGCCGTGCTAGCCGAGCACGATGTCATTCAGCCGCAAGACCTGTCGTTGCGGGCGCAGAGTGGCGGCGGCAGTGGGCTCATGCCAGCGAATGAGTCGTTGCGGACTCAGGTGGCCACCATTGTGCAGCGCTACCTGGATGCTCATCAGGGAAATATTTTGCAGGTGGCTGCCAAGCTGCAAATCGGGAAGTCCACCATTTATCGTATGGCTCAGAACAACGAGGTGCGGCTGCGGTAGTTACCTGCCCGGCCGAACAGTCGCCCCCTTCCTTCTGCGACGCTTTCCTTTGAGCTGTAAGCCATGACATCAGGTTCCCTCCCTCTTCGCCAGCTGCAACGGCGGCTGCGGTTCACGCAGAATGCTCTGCAGGCCCGGCAGCAGGAGATGCAGCAATTGCGCGAGGAGCTGGCCCGGCAAAACGCCGCCGCCGCCAGCCAGGTGGCGGCTTTGCTGCAAACCATGCATACCGGCCTGCTGGTAGCCGACCGCAACCGCCGCATCACACTACTCAACCAGAACTACTGCGACCTGCTGGGGCTGCCGCAGCCAGCCGCGCACTACGTGGGCTACTCCATGGAAGAGCTGTGGACAGTGGTTCGGCCGCTCGTGCGCAACGCCGAAGCCATGGTGGCCGACACCATCGCCACGCTACGTAACAAAGACCGCAGCACCATGCTGATGGAACTGGAAAACGGCCGCATTCTGCAGCAGGAATCTTTGCCGGTAGTGAGCCAGGGCCTCACGCAACTTTACCTGTTCAGCTTCGAAGATGTGACCCAGCAGCAGCAGGTGCTGGCGCGCGTGCGCGAGCTTTCGCGCCTGGCCGAGCAGAGCCCCTCCCCCATCATCTGCTTTGGTCTGGATGGCGAAGCACTGTATGCCAACCCGGCGGCCAGCCATGTGCTGCAGGCCCTAGACCAGCCGCAGTGGCAGTCCGACCGCACCTTCCTGCAGCAGCAAATAACGGAAGCCTTGCAGCAAGGCGTTTCGCGGGTGATAGAGCGCCCCCTTGATGATCGGTTTTACCACTGGACCATCGTGCCACTGCCGGCCGAACAGGCGGCCAACGTGTACCTGACCGACATTACGGCCCGGCGGCAGGCCGAATCGGAGCTGCGCCACAGCCAGCGCTTCGCAGCCCGCATCAACGACACTATTCCGGCCATCGTGTACCTGTACGACGTGCAGCAGCGCCAAGTGGTGTACCTAAACCGACAGATAGAGCAGATTCTGGGCTATACGGAACAGGAAATCAAGGCCTTTGGACAAGATATGCTGCAGCACATCTTCGACCGGCAGAGCCTGCAGTCGGCCGCCAGTAAACAGGGGTTTGTGGCCGGTATGACGGATCAGCAGCTCAGTACCGGCGAATACCGCGTGCGGCACCGCGACGGCAGCTGGCGCTGGATCTGGGTACGCAGCCGGGTTTTTCTGCGCGATGCGCAGGGCCGAGTCCAGCAGGTTCTGGGCAGTGCCGAGGACATTTCGGAACGCAAAATCACCGAGCAGGCCCTGCGCCAGAGCCAATTGCTGATGGAGCGCGTGGCCTACACGGCCCCCAACCTCATTTACATCTACGACCTGCAGGACAAGCGCAACCTCTACTGCAACCGTTCCATTGAGCACATGCTGGGCTACACCGGCGCCGAGATTCAGGCGTTGGGCAGCAATGTATTGGCGCATCTTATGCCGCCTTCCCAGGTGAAGCTGCTGGAAGACCATTATGCGCAGGTTGCCCAGCTGGCCGACGGCCAGATGCTCACGCTGGAGTATTTCCTCAACCACCGCAACGGCTCGGTGCGGTGGATGCGCGTGACGGATACGCCCTTCGAGCGTGATGAAAACGGCCGCGTGCTGCAGCTGGTGGGTGTGGGCGAGGATATTACGCGCTGGAAAGTGGCCGACGAGCAGCGGCGCACCGCCAACCGCCGCCTGGCCGAGCAAAACCGCCTGTTTCGGCAGGTGATTGATACGGCTCCCCACCTCATTTACCTCAAAGACCGGCTGGGCAACTATCTGCTGGCCAACAAGGCCATTGCCGACTTGTATGGCATGACCCCGCAACAGATTGTGGGTGCCCAGCCGGAAACCTTGCCCAACGCCCCGGGAGAAGGCCAGCGGTACCGCCGGCAAGACGAAGAATTGCTGCGCACGGGAAAGGAAATCGTGCTTGAAGAAAGCTTCACCAAGTCCGACGGCGAAACGCTTTGGTTCTACAGTATTAAGCGGCCGTTTGTGCTAGCCGATGGCAGCATGCAGATTCTGGGAATCGACACCAACATCACCGAGCTCAAGCGCACCCAGCTTGACCTGCATGCCGCCAAGGAAGCGGCCGAGCAAAACGCCCAGGCCAAGCAGGACTTCCTGGCCAACATGAGCCACGAAATACGGACGCCGCTGAACGGTATTCTGGGTATTGCCGGGCTGCTGGCTAAAACCCCGCTCGACGACCAGCAAACCCAGTTTCTGCGCCACATCCGTTACTCTGCCGACCATTTGCTGGTCGTCATCAACGATGTGCTGGCTATGGCGGAGCTGGGGGCGGGCAAGATCCGGCCCGAAACCATTGCGTTTGACGTGCGCGACGTGCTGACGGCCAGCCGCGAGCTGCTGCTGCCCCGGGCGCAGGAAAAAGGTATTGCGCTGGAACTGGACCTGCCGCCGGCCACGGTGCCTACCACCGTGCTCGGCGACCCGCACCGTTTGCGCCAGGTGCTGCTCAACCTGATTTCCAACGCCGTCAAATTCACGGCCTATGGCCGGGTGCTGGTATCATGCCAGCCGCTTAGCCTCTCGGCCGAACAGGCCACGCTGCAGTTTCGGGTGGTGGACACGGGCACAGGCATCCCGGCGCATCAGCTGCAGCAAATGTTCGAGCCGTTTATCCAGGCCTCGTCCAGCACCGCCCGCGAATACGGCGGCTCGGGCCTGGGCCTGAGCATTTCGCGGGGTTTGGTGGAGCTGATGGGCGGCACGCTCACGGCCGAAAGCCGCCTGCACGAGGGCAGCACGTTCTCCTTTACGCTGAGCTTCCGCTACGTGGCCCAGGCCGCCGACGCGGCCGTCAGCCGGCCCGCCCCTGCCCCCAACTACCGGCGCCTGGGTGCCCGCCGGGTGCTACTGGCCGAAGACAACGCCATCAACCAGTTTCTGGTGGAAGCCTTGCTGGGCGGCTGGGGCTGGACGGTGGACACCGCCGGCACTGGCCCCGATGCCCTCACGCTCTTCAACCAGCACCGCTACGATGTGGTGCTGATGGATATCCAAATGCCGGGCATGGATGGCGTGGAAGCCACCCGCCAAATCCGCCAGCACCCCGATCCGGAGCGGGCCGCCACCCCGGTACTGGCCCTGACGGCCCACGCCCTTCGCGACGAGGCCGAGCGGTTCCGGCAGGCGGGCTTCTCAGGCTACCTGTCCAAGCCGTTTCAGGAAGAGGATCTTTTTCAGGCGATTGCCACCGCGTTGGGCGAGCGGCCGGCCGTGGGGCCTGCCCCCAAAACCCTTGAGCCCGAGTTAGCTGCCGCCGCCCTCTACAGCCTGAGCGGCATCCGGCGGCTGGCCCACGGCAACGAGGAGTTTGTGCGGCGACTGGCTCAGCTTTTCATCCAGACTACGCCGCCAGCTGTGCGGGAGCTGGAGCAGCACTTGGCCGCAGCAAATTTCGAGTTACTAGGAGCAGCCGCTCATCAGCTCAAAAGCTCCCTCGACGGCCTGCAAATCCGGAGCCTGCACGCCCCTATCCGGCGCCTGGAGGCTGGCCGCAAAGAGCCGCTCGATCTGCAGGAAGCCAAACAGCTGGTAGACCTCGTGTGCAAAGTAACGGAACAAGTGATGGACGGTCTGCGCCTGGATTTTCCCGGACTGTAGGCACCTGTCCCGCTGCGCCTGCCAACGGCAACGCTGCCAGCCTGTATCTTCGCCCACTTTCCTTCTTCACTCCTTTTCGGCCGCTGCATGACCCCTATTACGCTTGATACGCTCATCATCGGGGCCGGCCAGGCGGGCCTGGCGGCGGCCTACTACCTGCAGCAGCGCGGCGTAGATTTTGCACTTCTGGAGGAACGTCAGGCCGTGGGTGACATCTGGGCGACGCGCTTCGACGCGTTGCGGCTATTTTCGCCGCAGTGGGCCAGCGGGCTGCCCGGCCGGCCCTGGCCGGGGCCCGCGCTGCACTATCCGTCCAAGGATGAGGCCGCTACGTATCTGCGCAACTACGCCGCCCACTTCGGGTTCAGGGTGCATACCGGGCAGAAAGCCGTTTCGCTGACTCCCAACCCGGCTGGCGGCTACGTGGTGGGCACCCACACGGGCCAAACCTATCAGGTCCGGCGCGTGATTGTGAGCACCGGTGCCTACTCTGCCCCGCGGATTCCGGCGTTTGCCGGGCAGCTGCCGGCCAGCGTGCAGCAGCTCCACAGCAGCCATTACCGCAACCCCACGCAGATAGCCGCCGCCGGCCCCGTGGCGGTGGTAGGCAGCGGCAACTCCGCCCTGCAGATTGCCGCCGACCTGGCCAGCAGCGGCCGCCCCGTGTTTGCCGCCTTCGACGACCAGACGCCAGCCTTCCCCAACAATCAGGCTACCTGGGTGCTGCTGAAGGCCACGGGCATGCTGCGCGTGTCGCGCTACAACTTTGCAGGCCGGGCCATGATGCACCGCCCCGAGCCGGTCGTGCTCGGCGACTTGCAGCGCCTGCGCCAGTTTCCGAACGCGCAGTTTATGGGCCGGGCTACCGGGGCCACCGCCGAGGGCACACTGCAGGGCCGCCGCGCCACCACACCGCCTCTGGCAGCCGTGGTATGGGCCACCGGCTTCGGCCCCGATTTTGACTGGATCAAGCTGCCCATTTTCGAGGCCGACGGTTCTCCACGCCACCGATACGGCCTTACGGATGCACCGGGCGTAGCTTTTTTGGGCCTGCCCTGGCTGAACAGCCGCAGCTCGGCCCTCATGGGTGGCGCGGGCCCCGATGCCCACCACGTGGTAGAGCATCTGCTGGCCACATCCTGAAGAGCAGCCGGCCCGGCGCAGACCTGAAATAGGGTGTCATTCAGGCAAGCAGAGGGATTTCTGCGAATGCCCAAATTATACTGCAACTACTGAGGGGCTTTCGTAGTTGTATAGGCAGTTCCCGATGCCACGAATAAGGCTGTTAGGCTGAAGGTGGGGCCGGGATTTTTTTCGCTGTTTCTAACGCACTGTAGCATGTCACTTCTGATTTTTCTGGGCGTAGCGGTTGCCACGGCCCTGTTTTCCCTCAATACCATCGATCAACTGAAAGCTTCGCTGAAGCCTATCCCCGTACGCGCCAAAAACCGCCGCTAACGGCTGGTTGCTCGCATAAATGAAAAGGCCCCGTCTGGTTGCAGACGGGGCCTTTTCTATGTATGCGTCAGTGGCAGCTAGCCAGCTACACTTCAGCGGATAACAAGCTTGCGCATTTCACTAGCATTGTCGCCTTCGAGCTTCACGTAGTAGAGGCCGTTGGCAAACTTGCTCAGGTCAAGGGTTTTGGTGAACCGGTCGTTGAGCTCGGTGATGGTTTCGCGGTAGATAACCGAGCCGATGACGTTGAGTACCCGCAACTCCAGTTTGCGGCCTTCAAAGCCATTGATGGCAATATGCACGATACCCGTGCTCGGGTTCGGGTAAATCAGCAGGGTGCGTTCTTCGGCGGGCCGCGCAGGGCGAGCAGCTGGGCCCTTTGCGGCTTGGCTCTGCAGAGAGCTGCCAAGTAGCAGAAATAGTAGAAAATAGCGTAGGAGTTGCATCATAGTGGGCTGTAAGGCAGAGGAATGGGCGCGAGCAGAATACTTGGTGAAACGTTCGGCGCTTAATTAGGTTTGCAAAGATATTGCGCTATTTCCGAATAGACCGATAAAATATAACTCCTCTTCGACAAACCGCCCTTTTTCAGCCTCTTTTTCAGCCTCTTACCGGATAAATCAAGTTGGACGTTCTCATTATCGGTGGTGGATTGGGGGGGCTGGTGGCGGCCTTGGACCTGCGTATGCGCGGCTACGCCGTGACTGTGGTGGAGCGGCAGCAGTATCCGTTTCATCGGGTGTGCGGCGAGTACATTTCCAACGAGGTGCTGCCGTATCTGCGGCGCCTTGAGGCCGACCCGGCGGTGCTGCAGCCAGCCCAGCTCACCCGGTTCGCCCTCAGTTCGCCGGCCGGCCGTCTACTGTCGTTGCCGCTGGATCTGGGCGGGTTTGGGGTGAGCCGCTACACGCTCGATCTGCACCTGTGCCGGCTGGCGGAAGCCCGCGGCGTCACGGTGCTGCAGCAGGCCACCGTCACAGCCGTGGCCTTCGAGGCGGCCACCGACAGCCACACTGTCATGCTGGCCGATGGGCGGCAGCTGACGGCGCGCACGGTGCTGGGCGCCTTCGGCAAGCGCAGTGCCTTTGATAGGCAGCTACAGCGGCCGTTTTTTCAGCAACGCTCGCCCTATATCGGCGTCAAGCATCACCTGCGCCTGCCCGGCTACCCCACCGACCTGATTGCGCTGCACAACTTCGCCGACGGCTACGCGGGCATATCGGCGGTAGAGGACGACCGGCTGTGCTTCTGCTACCTCACCACGCGCCAGAACCTGAAAAGCCAGGGCACCATCGCGCAGCTGGAAGCCAACGTGCTGGGTTGCAACCCGCACCTGCGGCGCATCCTCACGGAGGCCGAGTACCTGTACGCCCAGCCTGAGGTCATCAACGAAATATCCTTCGCGCCCAAGTCGTGCGTGGAAGAGCACATGCTGCTGTGCGGCGACGCGGCGGGCCTGATTACACCGCTCTGCGGCAACGGCATGGCTATGGCCCTGCACGGCGCGCAGCTGGCCGCCACCCACCTCCACGACTTCCTGCAGGGCCGCACCACCCGCGCCACGCTGGAAACGCACTACCGCCACGACTGGCAGCGCCACTTCGGGCAGCGGCTGCGGGTAGGACGGCTGGTGCAGGGACTGTTTGGCCAGCCAGTGCTCAGCGAGGCCGTGGTGGGCGGCCTGCGATACCTGCCGGCCGCCGTGCGCGCCCTCATGCGCCGCACCCACGGGCAGCCGTTCTAGGCCTTCCGGCCCGCGGCCCGTATATGGCTCCGCCGGCGCCGCAGCGCCGTGTAGTATTTCCGCTTTCCGCTCCCTGCCTCTTCCACACGCTACCTAATTTCGTATACTGCAGTCAATGATCAGCTATTTGAGTGCCATCGGCACTGCCAACCCGCCCCACCGTCTTCTACAAGCCCAGATCGGGGATTTCATGGCCCGCGCCCTGCAGTTCGATGATGCTGACACCCGCAAGCTCCGGGCCCTCTACCGGGTGTCGGGCATCGGGCACCGCTACACCGTGCTGCCCGACTACGGCCGCGCCAACGGCGACTTCACCTTCTTCCCGAACACGCCCGACCTGGAGCCGTTTCCGTCGGTGGGGGCGCGCATGCGGGTATACCGGCAGGAGGCGCTGCCGCTGGCCGCCGCCGCCGCCGAAAGCTGCCTGCAGCAGGCCCCGGAAGTGGCCGCCGACACCATCACGCACCTGATTTCGGTGAGCTGCACCGGCATGTATGCGCCGGGTCTCGATATTGAGCTGGTGAACCGGCTGGGCCTGCGGCCCGATATTCAGCGCACCTGCGTGAACTTCATGGGCTGCTACGCGGCCTTCAACGCCCTGAAGCTGGCCGACGCCATCTGCCGCGCCAATGCCGGGGCCCGCGTGCTGGTGGTGTGCACCGAGCTGTGCACCATTCATTTCCAGAAGCACCACGAGGAAGACCACCTGATTTCCAACGCCCTGTTCGGCGACGGCGCGGCGGCGGCGCTGGTGGTGGGCACGCCCACGGGCAGCCGGCCGCATCTGGCCATGGAAGCCTTCCACTGCGGCTTGGAGCCCGACGGCCACGCCGACATGGCTTGGCACGTCAACGACTTCGGGTTTGAGATGACGCTGTCGTCGTACGTACCCAAGCTCATTCAGCGCGGCATCCGCAAGCTCACCGACGACTTGCTGCGCAACCTGCCGGTGCAGCTGGCCGACATCCGCCACTTTGCCATTCACCCGGGCGGGCGGCGCATCCTCGAAACCATCGAGCAGGAGCTGGGCCTCAGCAAGCAGGACAACGCCCCCGCCTACCACGTGCTGCGCGAATACGGCAATATGTCGTCGGCGACGGTGCTGTTTGTGCTGCGCGAGCTGCTGGGTGGCTTCACGGCTGCCGACGCTGGGGCGCCCATCCTGAGCTTCGCCTTCGGCCCCGGCCTCACGCTGGAAGCCATGTTGCTACGGGTGGTGGTATAGTGGAGTGATGGGGTGGTGGGCTGGCGGATTGGAACGTCATGCAGCGGCGCAGCCGAAGCATCTGGCGTGCGCCTCACCCCCCGGCCCCCTCTCCCGTGGAGAGGGGGAGCCAGACGAGTTTTTTGGGTAAGCCCGCTCCTTGGAAATTACTACGCTGGCGAGATTCCTCGCAAGCTCGGAATGACGTTCTTCCTTCGTTTCTCCCCACCCCACAAATCCACCAACCCACCCATCCTCCACCCCACCGTCATGCCTGATTTCTCGCGCCGCGCTACTGAGGAGGAGCTGATGGACGACCTGTCGTTGGCTTCCGACGCGCTGCGGCGCAACCTCGACGAGCTGGAAACCATCAACACCCGGCTGGGGGGCTATGCGCCGGTGCTGCACGCGCTGGAGCAGCTGCGCCCGCAGCTGCCGCCGGGCCGCCCCCTGCGCCTCGCCGACCTGGGCAGCGGCGGCGGCGACACCCTGCGCCACATTGCCCGCTGGGCCCGCCGCCGCCGGATTCCGGTGGAGCTGGTCGGCATCGATGCCAACCCGTTTATGCTGCGCTACGCCGCCGACAAGGCCCGCGACTACCCGGAAATCAGCTTTCAGCAGCAGGACATCTTCTCCGAGCAGTTCCGGCAGCAACCCTTCGACGTGCTGACGTGCAGCCTGTTCTGCCACCACTTCTCTGATGAAGCGCTAACCGAAATGCTGGCGAGTTGGCAAAAACAGGCCGGGCTGGCCGTCATCATCAACGACCTGCACCGCCACCCGCTGGCCTACTACAGCATCAAGTGGCTCACGCGCCTCTTCCGCGGCTCCTACCTCGTACAGAACGACGCGCCCCTGTCCGTGGCCCGCGCCTTCACCCGCCCCGACTGGGAGCACCTGCTGCAGCGCGCCGGCATCCGGCACTACCGCCTGCGCTGGCGCTGGGCCTTCCGTTGGCAGTTGGTGATTTTTGGGTGATGGGGTGATGAGGTGACAGGCAAAGAAAGAACGTCATTCCGAGCAGCGCGAGGAATCTCGCCAGCGTAGTAATTCCCAAGAAGTGGGCTTACCCAAAAACTCGCCCGAAAAACTCGTCTGGCTCCCCCTCTCTACAGGAGAGGGGGCCGGGGGGTGAGGTTCATGCGAGATGCTTGGGTGGCGCGTTCCATCACCCTACCAATCCACCAACCCACCATCTTACCCCCACAAATCCGCCGCCACGCGGAAGGTGTTGGCGTGGGCTTCCACAATGTCGATGATGCGCGGGGAGTAGCCGCCGCCCATGCACACCACCACCGGCAGGCCGTGGCGGTGGCACAACTCCAGCACAAACTCGTCGCGGAGGCGGCAGCCGGCGCGGCTCAGGGCCAGGTGGCCCAGCTTGTCGGTTTCCAGCACATCCACGCCGCTGAGGTAGAACACGAAATCGGGCTGCTGCTCTTCCAGCAGGCGCGGCAGCGCATCGTGTAACATGGCCAGGTAGGTGGCGTCGTCGGTGCCGTCGGGCAGCGGCAGGTCTAGGTCCGACTGCTCCTTGCGGTGCGGGTAGTTGCGGGCGCCGTGCATACTGAAGGTGAACACCCGCGGCTCGTGCCGGAAGATGGCGGCCGTGCCGTTACCCTGGTGCACGTCGAGGTCTACAATCAGCACCTTACGTACGTTGAATTCGGGGTGGGCCAGCAGGTAGTCGGCGGCGGCGGCCTGGTCGTTGAGCAGGCAGAAACCTTCACCCCGGTCGTGGAAGGCGTGGTGGGTGCCGCCCGCAATGTTGAGGGCCACACCGCCGTGCAGGGCCCGGCGCGCGCACTCCAGCGTGCCGCCCAGAATGGTCACTTCGCGCTCAAACAGCTGCCCACTCCACGGAAAGCCGGTGGCGCGCTCCTCATGGCGCGTGAGCTGGCCGTCGCGCAGGCGCTGGTAGTAGTCGGCGGAGTGGGTGCGCAGAATATCGGCTTCCGGGGGCGGCTGGGGCACGAAAAAGGCGCTTTCCGGCACCGTGCCCTCGCGCAGCAGCTGCTCCGGCAGCAGCTCATACTTGAGCATGGGGAAGCGGTGGTTTTCCGGCAGCGGATGCGCGTACAGCGGGGCCCAGGCAATGGAGAGCATAGAGACAGGAAATAACAGAGCGTCATGCTTCGGCTACGCCCCTGCACGATGTTCTTCTCCCCCACCAAAAACGAAAATAACCGCCGGTAGGGCGGTTATTTCGGATTCGGGAAGGAATGCGTGGGGCGTACTGGGCTCGAACCAGTGACCCCTACCTTGTCGAGGTAATGCTCTGAACCAACTGAGCTAACGCCCCGCAATCCTCCTGGCGGCGGCCGGAAAGCGCCAAAGATAGCAGCCGTTTTTACACTTGCAGCTTTGCATCCTATAAAAATTTACAACCTCGGTGCGGTGGCCGCGTATCCTTGCCTGCTGCTGCCGCTAAAATGGTAGCAGAAAGCACCGGCCCCAGCCGGCCATTCTGTTCCTCCAGTCCTCCGATTTCTAACTATCCTCATGAAGAAACTACCTGTACTCCTCGCACTTGGCTGCGCTTCGTTCACGGCCGCTCAGGCTCAGCAAACGCCCGGCGGCTCGATGTCGTCGACCAGCTACTCGCCCGGTACCAGCGACTCGCGCAACAACGGTTTTGGCGTGAAAGCCGGCTTCAATCTTTCTGACCTGCGCGGCGGCGACAAAGGCGCCTACAAGCAGCTGGAAAGCCTCAAATCGTACCACGCTGGCGTGTATGCCCAGTTCGGCCTCAACGATAAAGTATCGATTCAGCCGGAATTCCTGTTCACCCGCAAAGGCTTCGACGCTGAGCAGTTCGCTATTTCCGGCTCCAACGTAGGCCAGGCTAACGGCCAAGTGCGCGAAACCCGCCTCGACTACCTGCAGGTGCCCGTGCTGTTCGTGTATAACTTCCTCGACAACGTGAGCCTGCACGTAGGCCCACAGGCCTCGCTGCTGGTGAAAGCCAAGTATGCCGGCGAAGAGCGCCAGATTTCCAGCGTTGGCCTCAATAGCCTGGAGTACGGCGTAGTGGGTGGCCTGGAGGCCCGCGTAGGCCCGGCCCGCGTAGGAGCCCGCTACGACCTGGGTTTGTCGGACATCTACAACGATCCTAAAGACGCCGGCTCCGCCGCTTACGACAACGTGAAAAACGGTGTCTTCCAGGTGTACGTAGGAGTCGGCATCAACAACTAAGTACCCGTTTTCGGTTATTTGCCCTGAACTTGAAAAGGAAGCCTCTGGCTTCCTTTTTTCGTGTCCACGCTTTCATTCTGCACTATGAATTCTGCCAGCCTCTTGACTACCGCCAGCAGCCTAGATGCTCTCAACCACGCCCGTGAGCTGCTGGCCGAGCGCGGCATGGGCGTGCTCGGCGCGTGGGCCCTGCTGAACCTGCTGGTGAGCGGCTACCGCGTGATGCACTCCGACCCGCGCGCCGAAGCCCGCTACTTCCATCTGATGAACGTGGGCTGGGCCTTTGTGAATACCGGAATTGCGGTGTGGGGCCTGCTCCACGCCAACCCCAACCACGTGGCCGGCCTGCCCCTGGCCGACAGCCTGGCCGCGCAGTTCACGATGGAGAGGATCCTGCTCTTCAACGCGGGCCTCGATGTGGCCTACGTGGTGTGCGGCAGCTGGCTGCGCGCCCGGGCCGCCACAACGGTGCCGCCCGAGAAGCTGCTGGGCTACGGCCGCTCGCTGTGGCTGCAGGGCGGGTTTCTGCTGCTGTTTGATGTGGGCTTCTACCTGCTCTACCACCGCTACGCCGACGAGCTGCTGGCGCTGGTTTCGTAACGGGCGGGTACTCCGCACAAAAAAACGCCCGCTGACAACTAAGGTCAACGGGGCGTTTTTGCCAGTGGCGGCCTGGGGCCGCCGAGGACTTATTGCTTGCCTACCAGGGCCTCCTTGATCTTCTCGTTGAAGTTAGGAATGTCCTGCGGGTTGCGGCTGGTGATGATGTTGCCGTCGACTACTACGGTTTCGTCAACCCAATGACCGCCGGCATTTTTGATGTCGGTTTTCAGGCTGGGCCAGCTGGTGAGCTTTTTGCCGCGTACGGTATCGGCCTCAATAAGCAGCCACGGGCCGTGGCAGATGGCGGCTACCGGCTTGCCGGAGCGCACAAACTCGCCGATGAAGCTGATAACGGCGGGCTCGGTGCGCAGGATATCGGGGTTCATCTGGCCGCCGGGCAGCACCAGCGCATCGTAGTCGGCTACCTTGGCGTCGCCGATTACCTTGTCCACGCTCACTTTGTCGCCCCAGTCTTTCTCGTCCCAACCTTTGATGGAACCGCTCTTCAGCGAAATGACGTGGGTTTCGGCGCCTTCGCCTTCCAGAAACTTTTTGGGTTTTTCTAGCTCCGACTGCTCGAAGCCGTCAGTGGCCACAATGGCGATGGTTTTTCCTTTGAGGCTGTCGCTGCCAAATATAGACATGGGAAAGGGTGTAAATGGTTGGGAGGAAAGATCAGAAAAGGCCGGCTGCGCTACGCAACCGGCCTTTTCCTTAACGACAGACAGCCGACCAGGTTGGTGTAAGATCCGGCCTTATTCTTCGCGGCGCAACTGCTTGAACTGCTTGCGCACGGCCTTCACCCGCTCGTCGAACCCGTCTGGGTCGTAGTCAACGTGCTCCACGTCCAGCTCGCTGAGCATGTCCATCAGGGCCGCCGAGTGCTCGGAGCGGGTGCCGGCCCGCGCCGATACAAACGCCATTTCCGACCACAGCAGCGCTTTAAGGCGCTGGCCGTCTTCGCTGAGCATCTGCATTTCCACCACCAAGTTGGAGTTGTCGAAGTGGATGAGCTGGGTACGGATGCGCACTACCTCGCCGTGGTTGGCCGGGCGCAGGTAGCTCAGATGATGCTTGGTAATCACCCAGGCCGCATTCTGCTCGCGGGAAAGCTCGCCCAGGTTCAGGGCGTAATGCTGAATGGTGTGCTCTTCGCGGGCGTTCAGGAAGTAGTCGAGGTAGCGGGCGTTGTTGAGGTGGCCCAGCATGTCGCAGTCCTGGAAATGAATGCGGTGCGTGGTTTCGGGCGTTTGAACGAGGGGCATGGAAACAGAAGCTGATTAGGAAGGCAATAGAAAGCTGTCGGCCACTACGTAGTGCGGCTTGGGCTTGCGGGCGTCGGTGGGGCTGTCGAACACGATGAGGATGTGCTGATCATCGAGCAGGGCCATGCCCTCGGCCTTGTCCTGGCCAGAGGTGGGGCCGGAACCGTGCGGAATGTCGTAGAGGCGCTGCAGCTTGTCGGCCCCGATGAGGCTGTCCTGCTCGCAGCGCAGGGCATCGGGCCAGCAATATACCGCAATGGTACCGTCGAGGTCCATGGTAGGGCCGGCCAGCAGCAGCAGGTCGGAGCCGCGCTGGCGCAGTTCGCGCAACCCCATGCCGCGCAGGTCGAGGAAGTGCTTTTTGTAGTATTTCTCGGTAGCGCCGGGCACTTCGTCGAGGCGTAGGCGGCCGTGCTTGTCTTCGCGCGGCAGCACCTCCAGCACCACGGCCCAGCCCCGCAGTACAGGCCCGCGCAGGCCAATAAACAGCCGCCCATCGGGCGCCACGGCCAGCCCCTCAATATCGAAGCCGTTGTCTTTGCCGGGGATGTTCATAAAACCCTTCAGGTGAACGTCCTGGGCCAAAAGGTCCAGTAGATCATTGGACTCGTCGGTGCCACGCAGCTGGGCGGCGTGCAGGGTGCGGGTGGGGTCGGTGGGGTGCGGAGCTTTTTTGTGCAGCTCGTAGTCGCCGGTTTCGGGGTTGAGCAGCAGCGGCACCCGCGCCAGCAGGTAGCGGCTGGCCTCCTCTTCCACCTTGGCCAGCTTGGCAATCTGCTTGGCGGTATCCGTGTCGGCGGGGTCGGGCTTTTTGCGCTTGAGGCTGTGCGAGCCGATAATCCAGAGGTAGTTGTCGCACTCGCCCAGGCCCTCAATGTCGATTTCCACGTTGGCTTCCTCGTTGGTGAGGTCCAGCAGGTCGGCCAGCTCATAGCGGCAATGTTCGCCAAACTCGTGCGGCCCCACTAGGCGCAGGCGCTCAATGCTGGTGCGCTCGTCGCAGCTCAGCCAGAGGTTGTCGCCGGTGCGCAGCACGGTAGAGAGGCCGTCGCGCACGTGCTTGCCGGCCTCGTTGAGGCTGAGCTTGGGGTTGAAATGAAGCTGGTAGGGCTGGCGGCGCATAACGGAACTGAACAGTGGTTGCCCCGTGCCAACGTGCCGCCCGCCGGAAGGTTGTGGCGGGCCCAGCCTAGCGGCAGCTGCGGCGCAACTGCTCCAGCCGGCGCACCAGGTCTTTCACCACGGCTTCGTCGGTGGTGTAGAGGCTCATGGTGGTCGTGATATCCGTGTTTTTAGAGTGGCGCTTCACCCGTAGCTCGTAGCTACGGCGGCCATCATCGTCGGTATCGGGGACGTAGCTGAGGGCCGTTACGTCCTGCCAGTCAAACCCCATTTTCAGTTCAAAACGGCCGTTATCCAGATTCACGGCCCAATCGGAGCTGCCTTTGCTGACGCTCACCGCCACCGGCTGGTTCATCTGCACGTCGGCCTTTGTATCACGGATGGTTTGCTGCACGTGGCAGCCGCTCAGCTCCAGCTTCACTTCCTGCGACGGTTTGCGCGGGTCGTGCAGCAGGTGATTGAGTTGCCGAACCAGAGCCTGCCGGTCGGTAGCCGACATGGTTTGGGCCGCCGCCGTGCCAGCCGGCACCAGCAAACTCATAAGCAGGAGAAAAAGCAGTTTCATGGCAGTGCGTTCTACAGACGTGAACCCACGAATTGGCGGCCGGAACAACCAGCCGCATCTGCAGATGCAGCCTCCTGACAATCAGTTGCCTGACAGACAGGTTTATCCAGAAAATCTCCCTGCCAGCGGCGGCCCCAAGCTACTAATTGGCCTTGCGGGTCTGGCGCTGGGCCTGCATCTGGCGCTGCTTGGCTTTCAGCTGCTGGTACTGGGTGGGCGTGAGCACCTGCTGCAGCTCCTTGTCGGAGGTGGTGATGATGCGCTTCTGTTCGGCTAGCAGCGCCGGGCGGTTGTTGGCGAACTGCTTCTGAGCCGCATTGGCCTGCTCCGCAACCCCCGACAAGATGGCCCGCACCTTCTGGCGCTGCTCAGCGGTCAGGTTTAGCTCCTCGGTCATGATGTCGGTCATGTCGCGGGCGGCGGTGGGCGCTACCACGGGCGCGGGCGCCGCCGGCGGCGCTGTAGATACCGATTTAGCTTCGGGAATGGCCTTGTTGCGGCGGGCGCATCCTACCGACAGTGTGGCCAGCAGTAGAAGCGAAAAAGAGAGTTGAGAGAGACGCATACGGCAGTAACGAAAACAGGCGTGTGCCTCGCATACGCGAAAAAGCAGGTTTTCGATCATTGTTGGACGGCTATATTCTGCGCAAAACCCGGCCAACGCCCGCGGCTCCGCAGCGAATCTCCTCGTTTTCAGCTCTCACCAGTTGTATCGCAATTCCTTCTCCCTATTTGGGGGCAGGACGTGCAACCGCACTGGCCGTAAGGCTGCCGGCACTTCATTCTGGCGCTGTTACTCCACCGTAACAGCCGCCACCCGCGCAGGCGCCACCGGCACGGCCGCCTCCATCTGCTGGGCCGTGTAGTGAGCCAGCGCCATCACGGTCAGCATCGGGTTGACGCCGCTGCAGGCCGGGAAGGCGCTGGCATCGGCCACGAACAGGTTTTTAACCTCGTACAGCTCGCCGGTGGGGCTGGTGGGGTGCGTGGCCGGGTCGCCGCCCATGCGGCAGGTGCTCATCTGGTGGGCGCTGTAGAGCCCAAACTGGTTGGGTTTCCAGCTCAGGTGCGCGAGTTGGTCCAGCACTTCGGGGTTTTGCGGCTGACCGTCTTTCACACGCAGCAAGGGCAGCGTGCCGTGGGGCAGCAGCACCGTGTGGGCCCCGGCCGCGGCATGGATTTCGGCGGCGGCCCGCACGCCGGTCAGCATGTTGGCGCGGTCGTGCTCGGAGAGGGTGTAGTCGATGATGGCCTGCCCGTGCTTGTCGATGCTGACGCGGCCGCCGTCCCGGTCGCGGGTGAGCACAATGAACGAGCCCAGGTGGTCGGCCTGCTGCATGAGGTGCTTGTGCTGGCGGCCGCTGAGCCAGGGCATCACCATGCTCATGAGGCCCACGTGGGCGGGCGGCGTTTCCAGCTTGGCGCCGTAGTTGGTGCCGTTGAGCATAGTGAAGCAGTCGTTCACCACCGACATGCTGGGCCCGAACCACGGCTGCATCGGCCTGTCGTACAGCCCCGACACCACCACTGTGGGGTGCAGATTGAGGTGCCGCCCGATGTGCGGATGCTGCAGGCCACTGCGCAGCAGCAGCGCCGGCGTCTGGATGGCACCGCCGGCCACCACCACCCGCCGGGCCCGCACCGTCACACGCACCGGGCGGCCGTCGGCGGTGGTGTGCACGGCCTCGGCTCCGGTGGCGAGGCCGTCAGTTATCGTGACGCGCTCCACCCGGGTATCGGCCAGCAGGCGCGCGCCGTGCTCGAAGGCCTGCAGCAGGTAGGTGTTGAGCGTGCCCTGCTTGATGCCGTGCGCGTCGCCGAGGGTGGTGTAGCCGAGAGCCTGAAAGTGCGCATCAGAGTCGGTGAGGCCTTTTTCGTTGCGCGGAATCAGCTTCACCTCCTGCCCCAGCCGGGTAGAGCCGTCCCAGAGGGCCTGGTTCTGGCCGTTGTGGCGGGTGTAGTCGATGTTCACGCTCAGGGCGCGGCTCACGGCGTCGAGGCTTTTCTTGAACTCCAATGTGGCCACGTGCGGCAATTGGTGTTCGCGCGCCCACTCCTGCAGCACGTAGTCGGGGGTGCGGAAGGCGCCGGCCCAGTTGACAGTGGTGCCACCGCCCAGGCAGGCGCCGGCCAGAATGCCGATGCTGCCATCCTGAGTGCTGAGCGCGCCTTTAGCGTCGTAGAGCTTGCCCAGCATGTCGACTTCGCGCTGGGTGAAGTCGCAGCCGTGGCAGTAGGGGCCTTTTTCCAGCACCAGCACGTCGTGGCCGGCGGCGGCCAGCTCGCCGGCCACCACGCCGCCACCCGCGCCGCTGCCAATCACCAGCACGTCGCAGTCGTAGGTTACGTCCTGGGTCGGCTGCAGGGTCCGGATGGGTTTGGCGGTGTCCACGGGCAGGTCGGCGGGCAGCGGGCCGGCGTAGCCGATACTGTCCCACACCGGGTTGCGGCCGCCGGCTTTGGCGCCGCCATAAAACAGAATGAGCAGCAGCTTGCGCAGCGCGTGGAAGCCTTTACGCAGCTGCGGCACGTTGCTCTGGGCCCAGCTCTGCAGCATTTTCTCGCGCTGGGCGGGCTGCAGGCGCACAAACGACCGCAGCGGCCCAAACCACGTCAGGCCCAGCGTCGGCGAGTCGAGCAAGCCCAGCAGCTTTAGAAACTCCTGCCGCGCGGCGGCGGGCTGCTCGTCCAGTATCTCCCCAATCTGGTTGACGTCAACGCCCTCGGAGCCGCGCCGCTGCCAGAAGGCCGCGTGCTCCGCGGGCCCATCCACGGCAGGAATGAAGGTATCGGCGAGGGCGCGCAGGGTGGCGCGCTGGGCTTCGGTGAACTGCATGGCACTGCGAACGTCAGGGTGGGAAGCCGGCAGGCGGTAGTCGGCCCGCCGGCTCCCAAAAGTTCGCGCTTTTTCCGCAGAAATACTCGGCTTGCATACGGAATTTGGTGAATCGTGATGAGGTGATGAGGTGACAGGTGACAGGTGACAGGTGACAGGTAAAGAAAGAACGTCATTCCGAGTGGAGCGAGGAATCTCGCTTGCTGACGTTAGATTATCACTGCAACATCAGCACGCGAGATGCTTCGGCTGCGCCTCTGCATGACGTTCTTTCTTTACCTGTCACCTCATCACAATTCACCCCATCACCTCATCACCCAACAATTACAACCAGCGCAGCAGCAGGCCTACCATGTGTTTTACTTTGGGGGTGTAGGGCGGGTAGAACTGCTTGATGCCGGTCATGCCGGTGCGCTGTTTCAGTACCGACTTTTCGTTGCTGAAAGCCAGGAAACCGGCGTGGCCGTGGGCGCGGCCCAGGCCACTGTTGCCGGCGCCGCCAAACGGCAGCTCGGGGTGGGCCAGGTGCAGCACCGTTTCGTTGACGGCGGCGCCGCCGGCCGGGATGTTGCCAAGCAGGTAGCGCTGGTTTTCCTTGCTTTGGGTGAAGACGTACAGCGCCAGCGGCCGGGGCCGGGAGTTCACCTCGTCGGTGGCCTCCTGCAGGGTGCGGAAGGTGCGCACCGGCAGCAGCGGCCCGAAGATTTCTTCCTGCATGATGCGGCTGCCGGAGTCCACGTTTTGCAGCACGGTGGGCTCGATGAAGCGCTGGCTAGCGTCTACGTGGCCGCCGAGAGCCAGCGTGGCGCCGTGCAACTGGGCATCTTCTAGCAAACCCGCCACCCGCTCGAAATGGTGCTGGTTGACGATGCGGGCAAACGAGTCGGAGGCGACGACGCCCTCATTGGCGGCATCGTAGAAGCGGCGCACCACGGCCCCGATTTCGTGCAGCAGCGGCTGCTGCACGCTTTCGTGCACCAGCAGGTAGTCGGGCGCCACGCAGGTCTGGCCGGCGTTGATGCCCTTGCCCCACACGATTTTCTCGGCGGCGTCGCGCAGGTCGGCGGTTTCATCCACGATGGCCGGGCTTTTGCCGCCCAGCTCCAGCGTGACGCTGGTCAGGTGCTCGGCGGCGGCGCGCATCACCACCTTGCCCACCTGCGGGCTGCCCGTGAAGAAGATGTGGTCGAAGGGCAGGCGCAGCAGCTCGGTGGCCACGTCCTTGTCGCCTTCCACCACCGTCACCTCGGCCGGGTCGAACAGCTCGCGGGCCATGCGGCTCAGCAGCCCGGCCACGGTGGGCGTCATTTCCGAGGGCTTAATGATGACGCAGTTGCCGGCCGCCAGCGCCGAAATCAGCGGATCAATGGCCAGGTAAAACGGGTAGTTCCAGGGCGCGATGATCAGGCAGACGCCTTTGGGCTCGACCTGCACCCAGCCGCGCGCGCCCAGCAGGGCCAGCGGCGTTTCGGCAGGGCGGGGCGCCATCCACTCCTTGAGGTGGCGTAGCGTGTGCTTGATTTCGGTCTGGGAAGGCCAGATTTCCGACACGTCGGTTTCGGTGGTGGGCTTGCGGAAGTCGGAGAAGAGGGCTTGCTGAATGGCGGCCCGGTTTTCCGTAATCCAGTGGCTGAGCTTGCGGAGGCGGGCGGCGCGGGCGGCGGTATCTTCGCGGCGCAAGTCGGCGCTGCGGGTTTGCTGCTGCGCAAACAGGCGGCCTAGAGATGCGGAAGCGACGGATTCGGGGGCAGACTCCATATGTAGAGAGAAAAGAGCGGAACAGATGAGCAGTGGGAGTAATACGGGCCAGCGTCTGGCATGACCGGCCACTGCCTCACTAAGAAGCTGGTAGAACAAAGACGCAACCACTGAGAGGTTGGATATTCCCAACTATCAGCCTTGCCTACTATTGATTATGGCCCTATACGCAGCACTTGCAATCTTACCACTTAGCAGGGTGCAGAGATGCACAATCCAGCGCTTCGTCGTTGAACGGCCGGTTGCCGGTACTGGGTCGGTCAGCCAGCAGCTGATAAGCAACAACCGACTACGTCAACGGTTACCCTGGTAGCCGAATGCAGAACGGGTAATTACCTGGCAACAGGCCGGCGTGGCAGCAGCAGGCGCGTAAACAAGCAACAAAAATCTATTTATCAAGCTATTATATATAGAAAAGCCTAACAAAATGCCGACTGGTTTGCTGTAATTTTGCCCACCCAATCTGCTACTTTCCTGGAAATATGCTTGATCTTCACCCGCTTGCTGCAGTGGCTACCCACCATCAGCGCAATGCGGCAACAGCCCCGGGGTTAGTGGGCACGTTGCAGCCGCGGCGCCGCGGCCGCCGACGCCGGTCGGAGCCGGTCACAAGTGTAGCGGCCGGTGGCAGCCCACCTCCAGTGCTGCCGCTCCCGGACAAGCCCTTGGCAGAGCCGCTAGCCCGGCTGCAGCACTTGCTGGACCTGCTCAACCGCCATTTTCCCGACTACGACGAGCTGGAGCTGAGCCGTCCTCTGCAGCCCGGCGGCTGGTCGCGGCGGCAGATTCTGGGGCATCTTCTCGACTCAGCTACCAACAATTACCGCCGCTTCGTGCTGTGCCAACTGGAGCCTGAGCCTTTCCATATGACATCGTATCAGCAGGATGGGTGGGTAGCCTGCGGCGCCTACCAAGCGCCCCCCGCCACCGAGTTGCTGCAGCTCTGGACTCTGTATAACCGGCAGCTCGCCCGGCTGCTGGACCAGCTCACGCCCGCGGCCCTGCAGCACCGCTGCGAGTTTGAAAACGGCTATAATGTAACGCTGGGCTGGGTGGTGGAAGATTACGTGGTACACATGGAACACCATATCCGGCAGATTATCGGCTGAGCAGGCACGGGTTTTGGCGGCGCGGGCACTATCCGGGGCGGTGCGCCGTTAGGGAAGCTTGTTCATTGATTTTTCTGAATGTTTGTTCTGTTTCCGCGCCCGTTGCGCTGCGTACGCCGGCTGATGCTGCCGGCGGTTTTGGCTTTGTTTTCTTTGAATTGGGCTCTAGCCAGCCCGCCGCCCCGCCCCCGGCCGGCTGCCCTGCATCTGCAGGTGCGGCGCGTGGCCCCCAACGTATTCGTGCATACCTCCTACCACCGCTACGCCGGCAAAACCGAGCCCGTGGCATCGAATGGTCTGATTGTGAGCACCAGCAAAGGCGCGCTGCTCATCGATACGGCCTGGGACCCGGAGCAGACGCTGGAGCTGCTGCGCTGGGTGGCCGACAGCCTGCACCAGCGGGTGCGGCTGGTGGTGGTATCGGGGGCGCAGGAGGCGCGGCTGGGCGGGCTAGCCGTGCTGCAGGCTAACCATATTAAGGTGTACAGCACACCGCTCACGGCCAAGCGGGCCGGGCGGCTGCCCTTTGGCGCGCCTACGCCGGCCATCAAGCCCTACACACTGATCCGGGCGGGCCGCACGAAGCTGGAGCTGTTTTTCCCCGGCCCCGGCCACAGCCCCGACAACCTGGTGGCGTGGCTGCCCAAGCAGCGGGTGCTTTTCGGCGGCGACTTGGTGCAGGACGCCACGGCGCAGCTGCTGAGCAGCACGGCCGAAACCAACCTGAAACAGTGGCCCGCCACGCTCCGCAAGCTACAGGCCCGCTATCCGCAAGCCGAAGTGCTGGTGCCCGGCCGCGGCCAATGGGGCAGCCCCGATCTGCTGGCCCACACCCTGCACCTGCTGCGCAACGCCCCACGCAAACCCCAGACGGCGCTTAATGGCCGGTAGCAAGGCGTGGGGCGGCCTCGTCAGCAATACCAATAGGCTGAAAACGAAAAAAGCTGAGACCTAACGGCCTCAGCTTTTTTAACGTCCGTCGACGAAATCGGCGAACGGGCCAGCGGCAAAATTCCCACCCAATGCCGCTGGATATTGGTGGCAGACAGCGCCGGCGCACTCTCTGCCTGCTGGCTTGCGCCAGCTATATTCTATCAGAAAAGACGGGCAAGCTGCGTTTCAACTCCTCCCCCGTCCGCTTCTTAGTCCTCTTGAAACCAGGCCGTTGCTGCCGAAAAAAGCCAGCCGAAACCGACGGCCGGCAGCAGGCCTGAATCGTGACACAATTTCGGCAGTTAATCAGGGGGTTACTACGTCGTAGTTAGCCGATGCAGGTGCTGTATTGACTTAATGTATTAATTTCGCAAGAAGTATCAGCCAGTAAAGCATTACTCCGCCATGAAACTGCAGTTTGAGCCTATCCACCCGACCGCCGACAGCTCTT
Organism: Hymenobacter sp. APR13; assembly: GCF_000737515.1. Taxonomy (NCBI): domain Bacteria; kingdom Pseudomonadati; phylum Bacteroidota; class Cytophagia; order Cytophagales; family Hymenobacteraceae; genus Hymenobacter; species Hymenobacter sp. APR13. The sequence goes on along the minus strand of NZ_CP006587.1, from coordinate 2,383,468 downwards.
TCACGCTGCTGCACTACACCCAGGTGCAAAGCGCCGGCCTGCTCTGGCACTACCACCCCGAGTACGAGCTGGTGTACATTCCGCAGGGCAGCGGGCGGCGGCACATCGGGCAGCACATTTCGCGCTTCGAGGAAGGCGAGCTGGTACTCATCGGCCCCGACCTGCCGCACCTCACCTTCAGCTACGGGCTGCCGGCCGGCACGCCATTCGAGGAAATAGTGGTGCAGCTGCGCTCCGACTTCCTGGGGCCGGAGTTCTGGCAGCACCCCGAGCTGGCCGATATCCGGCAGCTGCTGGCCCGCTCGCACGAGGGCCTGTCATTTGGGGGCATGACCCGCGCGGCGGCCGGCGACCTGCTGCGCGAGCTGCTGCACGCGCCGCCTTTCGCGCGCCTGCTTCTGCTGCTGCAGGTGCTGCAGCGCCTGGCCCAGGCCGCCCCCACCGACTACACGCCGCTGCACGCTGGCGCCGGCAGCCAGGCCCTGAGCGGCAAGGAGCAGCAGCGCCTGAGCCGGGTGTACCAGTTTGTGGAGCAGCACTATTTCCGGGCCAGCCTCTCGGTGCAGCAAGTAGCGGAAGTGGCGCATTTGTCGGTGCCGGCTTTCTGCCGCTACTTCAAGAAGATGACGCGCCTCACGCTCACTGAGTTTCTGCAGGAATACCGCGTGGGCCAGGCCTGCCGCAGCCTTATTGACGAGGAGCTGTCGGTGACGGAGGTGTGCTACGCCAGTGGCTTCAATAACCTGTCGCACTTCAACAAAACCTTCCGGCGCTACACCGGCTACAGTCCCACCGAATACCGCAAGCAGCGCGCGGCGGCGTAAGCAGAAGCACCGGCAAAAGGCACGTCATTCCGAGCTTGCGAGGAATCCCGCGTGCTGACGTTGAAGTAGTAATCACGCGTCAGCACGCGAGATGCTTCGGCTACGCCTCAGCATGACGTTCTGGTGGCTTCGTTCTATCGGCTGGGCACTACGGGCGGAACGCAGGCCGCCGGCCAGATGTATGGCAGATGATGCCTGCTTTTCCTTTTTCCAACGTGCCGCTTGCCGGATTCTGCTGGCTGCGCCGGGCGCTGCCGCTGGTGTGGCTGCTGCTGGGCGCCATGCCGGCCGGAGGCCCTAAGCCGCTGCTATTGCTGCCTGCGCCGCTCGGCATTCAGGCCGCCACTTTCTCGGTGGTGGATGTGCGCGACGACCGGGCCGACCGCACCGCCGTGGCGTGGCTGCTGCCGGCCCCGGCGCGGCCGGGTGCGCCAGCCGGCCCGCCCCTCGCCACCGACCTGCAAGGCGGAGCGGCCGGGGCCCTGCGGCAGTTTGCCCGCCAGAGTCTGCCGCGCACGGCCGGGCAGCGGCCCATCGTCATCCGAATAAAGGAGCTGCGGGTGCAGGAAACGGCCGCGCCGGGCAGCCAGGCAGAAGGCCGGGTGAGTGTGCGGCTGGCGTTTGAGTGGCAGCGGCCCGATGGCCCGCCGCTGCTGCTCACTGAGTATCGTGGCGGTGCCCGCTACGGCCGCCCGCTGGCCAGCCCGGCCGTGGTGGAGCCCACGCTGCGGCAGGCCCTGGCCGATGCCCTGCGCTACCTCAACGGCTGGCTAACCCAGGCCGCCGACCACGACGTACGCCTGGCCACGGCCGTGCAGCCCACCTTCCGCTACGACCAGCGCCAGACCGAGCCCGACACGCTGTTCCATGACCCCGCCCGCCCGTTGCGCTGGACGGATTTCACGGGCCGGCCGCGGCCGGGTGAGTACGCGGCCACGGTGTTTCCGGGGTTTGCCTACCGCGGGCAGCCGCGGGTGGTGCGCGGCGTGGTGCAGCTGGGCCTCACGCTGCAGGTGTTTGTGGTGCGCAGCAGCTCCTGGGTGGGGCCCGGCCAGCAAACACCTTACAACCTCAACCACGAGCAGCGCCACTTCGACATTGTGCGGCTGGTGGCCGAGCGGTTTCGGCGCAAAGCCACCGCCGACAGCCTCACCGTGGAAGACTACAACAGCATCCTGCAGCTGCAGTACCTGAAATCCTTCACCGAAATGAACCGCCTGCAAGACCAGTACGACCTGGAAACCCGCCACGGCCTGGACGCGGCCACGCAGGACCGCTGGAACCGCCGGATTGATGCCGAGCTGCGCGGCTACGGGGTTATTCAGTAAAGCAAGCCGGCCAGCAAGGCAAAAAGCCGCTGACGCATAGTGCGCCAGCGGCTTTTTATATAGATGTAAACTAGCGAAATACGGACACGACAATCGACTATAGAGGTGTGGCGGCCGTGGTGGTGCGCACGAACAGTAGGGCGTCGTAGGCTTCGGAAAGCTTGAAGGGGAAGTAGGAGTCCTTGCCGCTGTCGGGGCTGTAGCCCACTAGGCGATGGCCCCGGCGCACATCCTGCGCCTGCAGCTGAGAGGCGTTCAGGTAGAACACGGCGGGAGTAAGCGCCTGCATGCTGGCTTCCCACGAACCCGCTACGGGCGCTTCGAGGGGGTAAGCGGCCATGGGACTGAGCGGCGAGATGAAGCGGTGCGTGGTGGCCGCTACCGTGCCGGTGGCCGTGGTGGTGCCCAGCACGAAGTACTGGCCGGGAAACATGCGCTCCAGAAACTTGCCGGTGCCGCCGCCGTTGTTGTCGCCGGGCACGGCCAGGCGGCGCGATACGTGCGCATCGTGCGCCCACACAATGACTTTGCTGCCTTTGTCGCGCACCAGTAACCGAGTCATTTCAGCCATCAGGCTGTCGCGCGACGACTCGCGCTTGTTGACTTTGGGCTGGTAGAAGGTGTCGAAGTAGTGGTGCAGGTTCTGGAGGGCACCGGCCACTACCGGGCGTTGGCGGCGCGTCAGCTTTACGTTGGCCAGGGCTTTTTCCAGCTTTTCGGTGGCTTCGTAGCCGGCCCAGCCATTGGCCAGCATTTCGGGACGCTTGAACGGGATGCTCCGGTCGTTGAGGTCCACCCAAACTTTGTCCTGGTACTGGGCGCGCTGCACCAGCTGCTCGGTGAGGGCGCTGATTTCGGGCGAGAGGCGCACCAGCTGTTCGCGCAGCACCTCGGCGGCGGTGGTTCCGAACATGGCGTCGATGCCCGTCAGCTCCACTTTGCGCAGGTGGGACGTGTTGTAAGTATGCATCCAGTTCAGCATTTCCTCGGTTTCGCGGTTTTGCCAGATGCTGAGCAGGTGCTTTTTCATCAGCGGCTTCAGGTCGTCGATGGTGGCGGAGTGCATGGCCTCGTTGAGGCGGTAGCAGTCGGCGTAGGTGTTTTCGAGGGCCACTTGGTTGAAGCCTTCATCCTCCATCAGGATGCGGGTGAGCCAGAAGCGCAGCTTGTAAAACTCGGCAGTGCCGTGGGTGCCTTCGCCCAGCGCCACCACCTTTTTGCCCCGCATCTGCTTGATGAGCGGCTGCACAGTCTGGCGAAACAGCGCGTAGCTCTGGGTGTTCACGGCCTTCACCATGGAGGCATCAAGCGTGATGCGGGCCGTGTCGGCAGCGGCAGTGGCCGGAGCGGTTTGGGCCGAGGCACCAGTGGCGGTAGTAGCGAGCAAAGCGGCTGCGAGCAGGGAGCGGAAGATGGTTTTCATGGGTACCGGGGAAAGAGGTGTCGAGAGAGAAAGGCCAGCCGTTCAGCGACTGGCAACAACACAAAGGAATAGCCCCCAGCAGGCGAAATGAAGCTTTTTTAGACCACGGCGGGCCACGAGGCGACGAAGCAAGCGTCGCGGTTTTTTGGTCGAAGAAACGCACCCTATTGGTCGAAATTTGTGGCTGTAAGTTTCGCGCTTACCACTGCTCTCCAACCATTCTACCCCGGCACCTCCCCCGGGTAGGAGAAGGGCCGGGGCATGGCAGTGACCTCACGAATCCGTTTTGACAGTCTAATTTTCCAGACGATTCTTTTCGCCCTCGATACCGGTGCGGCGCGTTTTGATAATTTTCACTTTCTGGTTGCCGAAGCGGTAGCTGAAGTTCAGCCGCACGGAGCGGGTTTCGGCCTTATCGAGGCTGTACGCCTGCACACCTTCGGCCCGCGTGGTGTAGCGGCTGTTCTGCAGGTTCAGCGGGTCGAGGACGGTGAGCGTGAGCGTACCCTTTTCCTTCAACACCGGCTTTGATACCGCAATGCTGCCGTTATACTGGGCTTTGAACGAGTAGGCGCCGTAGGTGAGAGGCGTGCGGTAGAACAGATTCAGCTCGACCCGCATGCCATGGGATAGATTCACGGTGGTGTTGCTGCTGGCCATTACGCCCACACTCGACTGGTTCAGCCAGGGCATGGTGGGCGAGTAGAACCGCACGTAGGTGGCGCCCACAAAGTTTGCCATGGTCAGCACCCCGCCGTACATCTGCTTGGTCAGGCTCACGTTGGCATCCAGGCTGGTGCCCCGGTTCAGGTTCGCGTCGGACTGCACGAGGATGTTGGTGGCCGGTTCGCGGCGGAATACGCTGGCCAGCACGTTGGTGTGGTGGCCATAGCTCACGGAGGTAGCTACCGCGTTGTCGTAGCTGTGCGAAACGGAGAAGTTGTGCGAAAACGAGGGCCGGATGGCGGGGTTGCCCTGGTAGTAGAGGTAGGGGCTGAGGTAGGTCAGGAAGGGGTTGACGATGTCGAAGCGGAACCGGTCAATCTTGCGCTGGTAGCTGAAATTCCACTGTTGCTTGTCCGATGCCGCGTAGTCCAGCGACACGTTCGGGAACAGGTTGAAGTAGTCGCGCTTATTCACCTGGCCGAGCGTCAACGATTCGCCCTCGCTGCGCGTGTGCTCGGCCCGCACGCCTAGCTGCATGCCCACTTTCTGGCCCAGCGGCCGGCGCACCGAGGCGTAGGCGGCGTTGATGTACTCGCGGTACACGAAGTGGTTGGTGCGCCGCTCGTCGTTGCGCCAGGTTCCGCCCTCGGCCAGGTTTTCCCAGTGGATGTCGTTGTCGGTGATGGTGCGCAGGGATTTCAGGCCTGCTTCCAGCGCCGTGGCTTTGCCCAGGGTGCGCGTGTAGTCGGCAGTAAAGGAAGCCACCGAGTTGCTGGCCGGCGAGTAGGTACGCAGCGCACTGGCCGTGGCCTCCTCGCTTTGCAGGTCGTAGCCGGCGTTGCGGTACTGCTCGTCGAAGCGCTTGTTGAAGCGGAGATAGTCGGCGTTGAGCTTCAGCTCGCTACCGGCCGAGTCCAGCACGGTGCGGTAATAGAGGCTGATGGTGTGGTTGAAGCCCCGGGCAGTGCCGGTGGTTTGCAGGTCGTTGGTGGCGGTGGGCGGCCCGGTCAGGCCCGCCACCACGGAGTTGGTGTTGCCGTCCGTTGCGCGGGCGCTGGTTAAGCTGCGAATCTGCAAACCCACCGAGCTGCGCTTGGTCAGGTCGTAGTCCACATTGATGCGCGCCGTTTGGGCGCTACGCTCGGTTACACTGTAGCTCTGTTCGTTGATGCGCGTTTCCTGGTTTAGCACGCGGTTGCTGTCGAAGCGCCGATACTGTTTGTTGCGCTGGTAGTCGAGGCCCCCGAACACGCTCAGCTTGTCGCGGCGGTAGTTCAGGGTGAAGCCGCTGTTGTAGCGGGCAAAGCGGCCGGCACCGGCGCCGACAATCACGCTGCCGTTGGTTCCGAAGGCGCTGTTTTTCTTGGTGAGGATGTTGATGACGGCCCCGCCGTTGGCGTCGTACTTAGCCGAGGGATTGGCCACCACTTCCACCTTGTCGAGAGTGTTGCTGGGCAGCGAGGCGAGCAGGTCGGCCAGGTCGTTGCCGCTGAGGTTGGTCACCTTGCCGTCGAGGAGCACCAGGGCCGTTTTGCCCCGCACCTGGTAGCGGCCACCCTGCTCAATTACCCCTGGCGCGCGCGACAACACTTCGGCGGCAGTACCGCCCTGGGCAATAGGGCTTTCGGCCACGTTCAGCACCAGCTTGTCGGCGCGCTGCTCTATGAACGGCTTGTAGGCCGTTACGGTCACACCTTTCAGGCTCTGCCCGGTGGCGGCCAGCAGCACCGGCGCCAGCACTACAGGTTGGCCCCCGCTTACTTCCACAACCAGCGGCGCCGCCGTCTTGTAGCCGATGTAACGCACCAGCAGCTGGTAGCGGCCGGCCGGCACGGCCTCAAAATGAAACGCACCGTGCTCGTCGCTGATGGTGCTGAGCACCGGGGCCGTCACGGCGGGCTGCAGTACCACCGTAGCAAAGGGCAGCGCTTGCCGCGAGAGGCTGTCGGCGACGGTGCCGCGTAGGGCGGCAGCGGCACGCTGGCCGGCCGATGCCGGGGCGGTTTGGGCGGTAGCTACGGCGGGTACGGCGGCCAGCGCAGCAACGAGGAGCAGGGAGGCGGAAGCGTTTTTCATGGACTTGGCAGTGGGCAGTGTGTCGAGGGAAAACCCAACCGCCAACCGGCTGGGAATGGGACAAAGCAACAGCCTTCCACTGCGTTTCCAGCGCGTTTTTCGACCACTCCAGTCACTGATCCGACCAAGTAGCCGGCCCGGTTTTTTGGTCGAAAAAAACACCCCCTTTGGTCGAAATCCGGCCTTGCGCATGCTGCAGGCGGCCGGAAAATCCGCCAACTTGGCCCCATGCAAATGCCCCGCCTCACCCCCACCGGCCCCGACCGGCCCAGTCGTTTTCCACTTGTGTTTGAGGGGCTGGTGTGGCTGCTGTACGTGGGCCTCTACAAGTACAACTTCTTCATGCAGGAGGCCGGGCGCCTTGTGCCGCTCACGGAGCGCGCCAACTTCCCCTACCCCCAGCTGATGCTTTTTGCGCTGCTGTCCACGCTCTACATTGTGCCCTACTACCGCGGGCTGCTGCCACTGCTGCTGCGCCGCCGACGCTATGCGCTGCTGGGTATCGGCGCCTTGCTCTATACGTGGTGGGGCATCAAGCTGAATATGGTGCTAGCCCACGGCCTGTTTCAGTACATACCCAGCCCGCCCCAGTTGGTGAGCTATTATCAACAGGAGTATCTGGAATCTGCCGCCACCCTGGCAGGCAGGGCCCAATACCACATCAGCCTGCTGTTTACCGACCTGCTGGCCTTCAGCTGCGTGGCGTTTGTGCGGCTGGCCTTCGAACACGAGCAGCGCCGCCGCCACCTCGAAAAAGACCACCTGGCCCTACAGATGGAGCAGCTGAAAGCCCAGTTGCAGCCCCACTTTCTATTCAACACCCTCAACAGCATCTACGGCCTGAGTCTGGCCGGCTCGCCCGAAACGCCGCGCTTCATTCTGTTGCTCTCGGAGCTGATGCGCTACGTGCTGTATGACAGCGGCAAGGCGCAGGTGCCGCTGACGGAGGAAGTGGAGTTTATGGCCAACTACTTCGAGCTGGAGCAGCGCAAGTACGCCGGGGCGCGGGTGGAGTTCCGGGCCGTGGGCGAGGCGGCCGGCGTGCAGGTGCCGCCGCTGCTGCTGCTGCCGCTGGTAGAAAACAGCTTCAAGCACGGCCGCCACCACTTCTCCGACGCGGCCACCGTGCAGGCCACGCTTACCACCACGCCCGGCCGCCTGCACTTCCTCATCGAAAACGACATGCTGCCTGAAGCCCCAGCCGCCTCGCCCAAGCGCAGCGGCGGCATCGGCCTCCAGAATATCCGCCAGCGCCTGAACCTCTACTACCCCAATGCCCACGAGCTGCACCTCACCGAGCACAACGGCCGCTACCGCGCCGAGCTGACGCTGCGGGTGTAGCAGGGTATCATGCTGTACGAAAGAGAACGTCATGCTGAGCTTGCCGAAGCATCTCTACCGCTTCATCTGATTACCACTGCAACGAAGCGGTAGAGATGCTTCGACTGCGGCTGCGCCTTCGCTCAGCATGACGTCCTATGTCACCCCATCACCCCATTACCTCATCACCTATCCAATGACCACTACCCCCGCCCCTGTCCGTTGCCTGATTGTGGATGATGAGCCGCTGGCCCATCAGGTGCTTACCCAGTTCATCGGCCAGACGCCGGGGCTCACGCTCACGGGCAAGTGCCGCAACGCCATGGAGGCCTACGAGCACCTGGCCCAGCACCCCGTGGACCTGCTGTTTCTGGACATTGAAATGCCGCTCGTGACAGGCCTGAGTTTCCTCAAAAGCCTCACCCACCCGCCCAAAACCGTGCTGACCACCGCCTACCGCGAGTACGCCTACGAGGGCTACGAGCTGGATGTGCTCGACTACCTGCTCAAGCCTTTCAGCTACGAGCGGTTCATGAAGGCCGTGGCCCGCCTGCCCGCCACCCAGCCCGTGCCGCCCGCCGACACCACCGAGGAAAAGTACCTGCTGGTGAAGGAGCGCCAGGGTTTGCTGAAAGTCCCGCACCGCGACATTGTGTACGTGGAGGGCTGTAAGGATTACGTGAAAATCACGACGGCCACCAAAAGCTATCTGCTACACCACACCATGAAGGAAATGGTGGCCGTGCTGGGTCCGGCCTTTGTGCGGGTGCACCGCTCCTTCATCGTGGCCGCCGCCCACATCCGCATGCTCCAGCCCGATAATGTGCTGCTGCTCGACAACACGCTACTGCCCATCGGCAACTCACACCGGGCCGAATTGCTGGCATTTTTCAAGAAATAGTCCGCTGCTGCCACACAAAAAGCCCCCGCACCAAACTGGTACGGGGGCTTTTTATGTGGCAGCAGCCGCAGAAAGCTAGTCTTTCACTTTCACCTTGCCGTCGTCGGCGTCGCGCTTCACTTTGGTGCCATTTGAGTACTCGGTTTTCCGGTCGCCATCCTTGTCGATTTTCACCGTGGTACCGTTGGAGTACACGATTTTGGTTTCGCCGTTGGCCTTTTTATCGTACTTCACGATGCTGGGGCCGGTGCGGCGGGCGGGGGCGCTACGGTCTTCTTCCACCACGCGGGTTTCCGTTACGGTGTAGGGCGTGCCGGCGTAGTAAGTGCCACGGTTCGACGAGTAAGTGTTGTACTGGTTGGGGTCCGTGACGATGGTTTTCACCTCACGGTCGGTGTCGTCGTTTACTTGGCGGATGGCGGCGTAGCGGCCGGTGGTGTCGGTGGCGTAGCTGGTTTCAATCTCGCCGAGGCGGCGGCCCCGCGTATAGTACGTTTTCTCGATGCGCGTCACGACAACCGTATCCGTCAGCTTCAGGTCTTCGGCAATCCGGTCGGCGAGGCGGTCGGCATCGGTGCGGTAGGTGGTGGTGTCGACAGCATTGTCAACGACTACGGCCGTATCGGCCGAGGGCGTGGTGGCCGCGTCGACGGCAGCGGGTTTGTCCTGGGAGCAGGAGGCGGCCAGCAATGTGGCAGCAGCCGAGACAAAAAGCAGGGTCTTATGCATAAAAAGGGAGGTCGGTGAAAACAGCATATAGCCTACTGGCTATAATGGGGCCTGTTACGGCTGAGGTTGCGGCCAGGTTGCAGGGCGGGCGGCCCCGGGCTAGTAGCGACGGGGCAGAATCAGATGCATAAAAAACCGAGTTGGCAGGCAACGCCCGGGCCCGCAATGGCATCTGGCCCTGCATACTGCCTTCAATATTTTTTTCTCCACTTCTATCTTCTCCTGCTCATGCGTACTGCTTCTCTTCTCCGTTCTGCGGCCGTGGCCGCCATTTTCAGCGTGGTGGCCGTGTCGGCTGCTCAGGCCCAGCAGCTGCGCAAAGTGGGCTCGTTTGATAAGCTGCGGGCCAGCGGAGCCTGCGACGTGGTGCTGGTGCAGGGCGCAGGCTCCGAGGTGAAAGTGCAGGCCGAAGCCGACGTGGAAAAGTACATCGTGACCGAAGTGCAGAACGGCACGCTGCAGATCTACCGCGACAAAAAAGCGCCCAGCCAGCTGTTCAACAACAAGAAAGTGACGGTGTACGTGACCTGCCCGCGCCTGACCGGCATCGAAACCAGTGGCGCCTCCGACATCAAGAGCACCTCCACGTTCACGGCCGACAACTTCAGCATCCGGGCCAGCGGCGCCTCCGACGTGACGCTGCGCCTCGATACCAAAGCCCTGACGGTGCAAGCCTCCGGCGCCTGCGACATCAAGCTGGCCGGCCGCGCCGAGCGCCAGCAGGTGCAGATCAGTGGCAGCAGCGACTACCGCGCCAACGAGCTGCAAAGCCGCACCGCCGACGTGCAGGCCTCCGGCGCCTCCGATGCCTACGTCTTCGTGGAAGAAAGCCTGACCTCGCGCGCCTCCGGCGCCAGCGACGTGCGCAACAAAGGCAAAGCCCGTGTGACCCGCTAACGCGTATCATTGCGCGCAGAGCAAGAAACGATACGCGTTGTACCTTGCGGCTGCATGAATCACCGCCATTTCCTGTTGCACAAGCCGTTCGGCTACCTTAGTCAATTTCGCAGCGAAGATGCCCGCGAGGCCCGGAAAAAGAAATTCCTGGGAGCCCTGCACGACTTCCCCGAAGGCACCATGTCCATTGGCCGCCTCGACGAGCACAGCGAAGGCCTGCTGCTGCTCACCACCGACGGCCGCGTGAGCGAGCGGGTGCGCCGCAAAGACGTGGAGAAAGAATACTACGCCCAGGTAGATGGACTCATCACCGACGAAGCCGTGCGGCTACTGCAGCAGGGCGTAGAAATCGGGGTGCCAGAAGGCAAGTACCTGACGCTGCCCTGCGCCGCTTTTCGGCTGGAGCAGGCCCCGGATCTGCCGCCGCGCACCCGCAAAATCCGCGACGAGCGGCATGGCCCCACCAGCTGGGTCAGCATCACCGTGACCGAGGGCAAGAACCGCCAAGTGCGCAAAATGACGGCCGCTGCCGGTTTTCCTACGCTGCGACTGGTGCGGGTGCGCATCGGCAGCATTGTGCTGGGCAGCCTGCCGCCCGGCGAGGTGCGGGAAGTGGACGAACTGCAATGGTAAACCGGGCGCGCCAACCCGCTAGGCTGGTTTGTGCAGGCAGGGCCGGCTAGGCCCGGGCCCGCTGCCGGCGCATGGCGTAGCCGCTTGGCGCATATTCCCTCCGCCGGCCATGCCCGAAGCTGCCGCGGCCTCCGTATCTTTGGCAATTCGCGGCCCCGGCCGCGTGCTGTTACGCAATTATTTTTATACCTTAACTGTAGCTCTGCGGGCGGCCTTACCATCCCCTGCCGTTGAGGAGCCGGTTTTGTGAACCATACGGGCTAAATATCGGTTTTTACCTATTATGTAGCTACCGTACCCCCACTTTCAACATCTCCACACGCCATTCGGCAATAATAGCACCACATACCACGCATGGGCAAATCGCAGGCAACCTTCGGCAAGAAGGAAAATGAGAAAAAGCGGCTGAAGAAGCGCAACGAAAAAGCAGAGAAGAAAGAAGAGCGCCAAGCCAACGCCAAGAAGGGCCAACCGCTTGACGAAATGCTCGCCTACGTAGACGAGAACGGCAACATCACGTCGACGCCGCCGGACCCGACCAAGAAGAAAAAGGAAATCAAGGTGGAGGACATCCGCATTGGCGCCATACGCCAGGAGGATATGGAGGAGGAAGACCCGATCCGCAAGGGCCAGGTTACGTTCTTCAACGACTCCAAGGGCTACGGTTTCATCAAGGACTCTGTAACGCAGCAGAGCATCTTCGTGCACGCCAACGGCCTGTCGAGCGGCACCACCATCAAGGAAAACGACAAAGTAAGCTTCGAGGTGGAAATGGGCCCCAAAGGCCCGAGCGCCTTCAACGTGAAGCTGGGCGGCGAGTAAGCCTTCGGTTTTCGACTATGCGCAAGCGGCCGCAGCTCCTCGGGAGTTGCGGCCGCTTGGCATTTTGGGCATTGGGTACGCGGCAGGCCGGCTTCAGGAGCGCGGGCGTAGCTGGTAGCTGATGGAAGCCTGCACCGACTGGCTGCGTAGGTTGCCGCTGTAGGCTGGTGTGCGTGAGTCCTGGCGCTGCAGTGGTAGCAAGCCGGCTGTGCCTCGCAGCCCGATACCAAAGCCCGACGGCAGCTGCACGCCTAGCCCGGCGCACACGCCCACATCTAGGCGGCGATAACGGTCAGTGGCAGCGCGGTCGATGTCGGCATAAAAGCTTCCGGCCAGGGTGCCGTAGAACTCGGTGCCCACTTCCCGCGAAGCCAGCTGCAGGCTGGCCTGGGGCCCGCCTTCCACGTAGAAACGGCCGAACCGGGCGCGCAGCAGCACGGGCAGCTGCAGATAGCTCTGGCTGAGCCGATAGTCTGAGGCGTAGGTAGGATCGGCAAAAATACTCTCCTCTAGGCGCAACTGGGTGCGCTGGCGGCTGAACTGCAGCTCCGGCACCACCGAGAAACGCGCACCCAGTTGGTGCTCGTAGTATACGCCCACCTGAAAACCGGCTTTCGCGTCGGCGCTGGCCCGCTGGCCCTGCTGTGGGGTTTCAATGGCCATCGTGGTAGTGTTGGCGCCGGCGCGCACACCCAGCTGGGCATGGGCGCTGCCGGCCAGCAGTAGCAGGCCGCTTAGTAGCAGTTTCGGATACATGTCAAATGAAGGAATACAGCGGAACATACTTCTCTTTACCAGAACACTGAATCTGCTTGCATATTGCATAGGGCGCTGACGACACATCTCTACACACCAGCACAGGGGCTACGAGGGCAGCCTATTTTCCAGCACTCCGCAACTGGTAGCTGATGGACGCCTGTACCGTTTGGCTGCGTCGGTTGATGGTGAAACCGGGAGCCGATGACTCTTTGGAGTTGAGTGGCAGCAGACTGGACGTGCCTCGTAGCCCAATGCTGAAACCCGCTGGCAGCTGCATGCCCAGGCCGGCGCATAAGCCCACATCGAAACGGCGGTAGCTGTTAGTGGCGGTGCGGTCGAAATTCTGCTGGGAAGAGTTGGGGTCGTAGGAACTGGTTATTACTGTGGTGCCGGCTTCGTGGGAAGCCAGCTGCAGACTGGCCTGAGGGCCGCCTTCCACGTAGAAGTTGCCAAAACGGGCGCGCAACAGAACGGGCAAGTGCAGGTAGCTTTGGCTGAGCCGTGAATCGGTAGTGTATGTCGTCACTCCTGCTACTCCGCTCCACGATTCTACTGAGTGCAGTTGGGTGCGCTGGCGGCTGAACTGCAACTCCGGCACCACCGAGAAGCGCGGGCCTAGCTTGTGCTCGTAGAATACGCCCACCTGAAAGCCGGTTTTGGCGTCGGCGCTGGCTTGCTGGCCCTGTTGTGGAGTTTTAGTGGCAATAGTAGTAGAGTTGGCACCGACGCGCACACCTAGTTGGGCGTGGGCGCTGACGGCCAGCAGCAGCAGGCCGCTTAGGGCTGTTAGTTTCTGATGCATGGTAGCAAGAAAATAAGATGAAGGGATAGTGTCTTACTACCAGAGCCCCGGAGGTAGTGCCTGGGTTGCATGGCACCGCCTTGAAATAACCGGTGCGCAATCTGGTGGGGGAAACGGTCTGCCGCAGATTGCTTTCTTTGGCCTGCAAACCTTCCCTTCCGGCGGCTTATGTTTCTGCGTTACGTGCTTTTGTGGCTGATGCTGGCGCTGGACGCAGGCCGGCAGGTGGCGGCGCAGGCGTCCTACCTCACCCGCATCCCCGACCCCAAAACGCTGGGCCAGACCTACGTCAGTGACCCCGACCACCTGCTGCAGCCCGCCACCGTGCGCGACCTGAACGAGCTGCTGCAGGCCCTCGACCAAAGCCGCCGCGCCCACATCGACGTGGTGCTGACCCGCAGCATTGGGGAGGAAGTACCTAAGACGGCCGCCACGGCCCTGTTCAACCGCTGGCAGATTGGGGACCGGGAGCTGCGCAACGGCTTGCTGCTGCTGATAGTGGAAGACCAGCGCCGGGTGGAAATCGAAACCGGCTACGGCCTCGAAGCCGACTTGCCCGACATCCTGTGCTTCCGCGTGCAGCAGCGGTATATGGTGCCCTACCTGCGCCAGGGCCAGTACGATGCCGCTGTGCGCCAAGGCGTGGCCGCCCTGATCCGGCAGCTCACCACCGGCCGCCTGGAGCCCGCCGACTCGCTGGCCACTGCCTCAACAGACGCTGCCCTGGCCCTGACCGACGACCCGGCCGCCCCCGAAACTGCCATTTACGCCAGCTCCGACCCTGCCAACCCCAATGCCTGGAGCACGGCCGAGGCCATTGGCGTGGGGCTGGGGCTGGTGTTTTTGCTGGTGACGGGCGGGCTGCTGTTGTTCAACCTCAAGCCCACGGCCGGCTTCCGCTGGGGGCTGGGGCTGGCCGTGGCGGCGTTGGTGGGGCTGTGGTTTGGCACCTTGCTGCTGGACCTGGCGGTGCCGGCCACCGCCCTACTGGCGCTGTGCTACGCAGTGCCGCTGCTGGGCGCGCACGCCTACCTGTGGCAGGTGCAGCAGCGCCTGGCCGCCCTGGCCGGCCAGAGCCGCCACGCCCGCTATGTGTTTCTCAGCGAAGCCCTGCATGGCCTGGGGATGCTGCGCTACGTGTTTCCGCTGGGGCTGGTGTGGCTGTGGCCCCGGCAGCAGCGCCGCCTGGCTGCCCTCCGCAACGAGCCCTACGCCTGCCCCGCCTGCGCCCACCCCATGCATCGCCTCGACGAAACCCAGGACGACGCCACCCTGCAGCCCGGCCAGGTAGCCGAGGAGCGCGTGGCCTCCGTGGACTACGACGCGTGGCAGTGCCCGGCCTGCCAGCAGCAGCTACTCCTGCCCTACGCCAACCTCGCCACCGACGCCAAGGCCTGCATAATGTGCCGCTACCACACCGCCCAGCCCCAGCCCGACGAGGTAATGGAAGAAGCCACCACGTCGCACGGCGGCTGGGGGTGGCATGTGTGGCACTGCGCCTTCTGCCAGCACACCCAGCGCACCAAATACACCACCGCGCGCCTGTCGTCGTCGGGTAGCTCGTCGGGGTCGTCGTCGGGGGGCAGCTCCTGGTCGAGCAGCAGCGGCGGCAGCTCGGGCGGCGGCGGGGCCGGCAGCAGCTGGTAGCGGGGCGGCTTTGCGGTGGCTTTTGGGGCCTTTCAGGTGGGGCGGCAAAGTCGTATGTTGCGTTGCTTTACGGGGGCGCCTGCGGCCCGGCTTTCATTATCGTGCGCTATGCTTCCTTTATTCCGGCACGGCCTGCTCAGTGGCCTGTTGTTTTTCCTGCTTCTCTCCGCGGCCCGCGCCCAGACAGCCTCGCCGTCGGAGCCCGACCTTACCGCTTTCTACGACCAGCTGAACGCCTACCGCACCAGCCGCTACCAGCCCTTACCTGATCTGCAGGCCCTGCAGCTGCCGTCTACGTTTTCGGGGGCCGAGCTGAAGGCCTTGCGCCTGCAGGACCGCCACATTGTGCGCATTGATCTGGTGTACACGGCCTTCCGGCTCAACCCCGCCTTCAACCAGCGCCAGCTCAACCTCAGCCGCATCCGCAACCTGGCCGCCGCCGTGCCGGGGCTGCTGCAGGATGAGTCGGTGACGTGGACGCTGGTGGAGCAGACCGGCTGCAACAGTCCCAGCGAGTGCCAGCCGTTTTTCCACGGCTTTGTGGTGTACGTGGCCCCGCACGCCACCGCCGCCACCAGCCGCGCCGACCTCGACAGCCTCACGCGCAAGCTGCGCCTGCTGGAGAAGAAGCGCCCTAAAGCCAGCAAGAAAACCCAGGGCAAAAAGGTGGCCTGCAACCTGCCGGCCGGCCGCTTCACCAATCGCCAGATGGCCCGCAGTCTGCGCCGCCTCTACAAGTGCCCGCAACGGGAGGCGCAGGTGGTGAAGTTTCAGCTGACCGTGGACGCCCGCGGCACCATCCGGACGGTGCAGGTGCTGCCCACCGCCCGGCCCGTATGTGTGGCGGAGCTGGAAGAAGCCATCCGCAAAAGCGTGGCCTTCACCTCCGGCTTCCCCATTGACCGGAAGATGTTCGGCTTCACGGCCAAGGGCGTTATCCGGCTGCCGCTGGGGCCGCTGCAGCTGCTGGGCGAGGCCGATATGGGCTTCACCAGCTTCGCCCTCCCCGATTCGGCGGCCCGGCTCTACCGGGTGGCGCTGAAAAAGAAGAACAAGCAGCACAAGAACGACTACTGCGAGGCGCGCATCACCAAGAAAGGCGAGCTGCTGGCCGCCGCCGATACGGCCGCCACTGAGGAACTGCCCCTGCCCGCCGATGCCAACGTGGTCAGCCGCGTGATGCAGCGCCACCCCGAGTGGAGCAAGGAAGTGGTGGTGACCGACGTGACTGGCAGCATGTTCCCCTACACCTACGACCTGCTGGCCTGGCTGCAGCTCAGCGCCCTCGAAGACGAGAAAACCTTCGTGTTCTTCAACGACGGCAACGACCAGCCCGACAAAGACAAGCGCCTGGGCAAAACCGGCGGCCTCTACCACGTGAAAACGGATAGCTACGATGCCATCAAGAACAAGCTCATCGAAACCATGAAGGCCGGCGGTGGCGGCGACGCACCCGAAAACGACGCCGAAGCCCTGCTCTACGCCCAAAAGCTAGCCGCCGCCCCCGACTCGGCCGAGCTGATCCTGCTGGCCGACAACTACACCTTCCCCCGCGACGCCAAGCTGCTCAAAAACACCACCGCCCATGTGCGCATCATCCTCTGCGGCGTCCGCGACTACATCAACCCCAAGTACCTCGCCCTGGCCCGCAAGCACGGATTCAGCCTCCACACCATTGAGGGCGACATCGAGAACCTGAGCAAGCTACTGGAAGGCGAAACCATCACCATCCAAGGCCAGCAGTACCAAGTGACGAAGGATGGTTTTAAGCTGGTGCAGAAGACCTGATTAACCGCCCTACTTCTTTACACTTACCCTTCCCGGGCATTTTGCTACCAGCAACCGGGCAACGTGCTTTCCTTTCTTCTCTTTTCACTTTACGCTACCTACTATGTCAGAGCAGGAAATCGAACCAGAGAATTCGTCTTCCGGGGCACCCATTTACCGCTATGAAAATGTAGAACCCGAACCGTTCAGCCTGGCATCCGGCGACGAGGAATCCATTGAGGCTATTTCGAGGCACATCGAACAGCACGTTGGCCCTGTTACCGGGGTTTTTCACGAGCTTATCTCGGACAAAGTGCACCTGGACGTGCATATCGTGGCTCCCACCAAGGATTTTCCCTTTTACACGCTGGTTACGTCCGGCATGAGCGACCTGCCTATGACTGTGCCTGCTGATGCAGAAAGCTCCGCGTACGCGGAGCTGTGCATTCTCCTTCCCAGTACCTGGCCTCTGTCAGACGTTGGGCAGGCAGACTCTACCCCAACGGACGAAGCGTACTGGCCCATTGGCTGGATGAAGTTTATTGCCCGTTTTCCGCACGAATACCACACGTGGCTGGGGTCCGGCCACACCATCCCGAATGGGGAGCATGCCGAGCCTTACGCCGCTGATACGAAGCTGGGCTGCATGCTGCTACTGCCTTCTATCAGCTTACCGGAGGAGTTCCGGGAACTGCGCGTGACGGACGAAAAGACCATCCACTTCTACTGTCTGTACCCCATTTACAAGGAAGAGATGGAGCTAAAAATGAACAAGGGCGTCGATGCGCTGCTCGACAAGTTCGATGAAGCCGGCATTTCCGACGTGATAGACATAGCCCGTCCCAACGTGGCCAAGAAGAAAGGTTTCCTTGGTTTGTGGTAGCTGGCCACACCCCTCAATACCAAAAAAGCGGCTGCAACTCCTGGGAGCTGCAGCCGCTTCGGTTTCTAGCGTAAGCGCCGGAATTACATGTGAATCGCTCGGTTCTCGGTGGCGGCGAGGCACGCTTCCTTCATGGCTTCGGCGTAGGTGGGGTGAGCGTGGCTCATGCGGGCTACGTCCTCGGCGGAGGCGCGGAACTCCATGGCCGTTACGGCTTCGGCAATGAGGTCGGCAATGCGGGGGCCAATCATGTGCACACCCAGGATTTCGTCGGTTTCCTTGTCGGCCAGCACTTTCACGAAGCCGTCGAGGTCCATGGAGGCGCGGGCGCGGCCCGAGGCGCGGAACGGGAACGAGCCGGTTTTGTAGGCCTTGCCCTGCTCCTTCAGCTGCTCCTCGGTGTAGCCCACTCCGGCCACTTCGGGCCAGGTGTACACCACGCCGGGAATGAGCAGGTAGTTGATGTGGGGCTTCTGGCCGGCAATAGTTTCGGCCACGAACACGCCTTCTTCCTCGGCCTTGTGGGCCAGCATCGCGCCGCGCACCACGTCGCCGATGGCGTAGATGCCGGGTACCGAGGTTTGCAGGTGCTCATCTACCTTGATGCGGCCGCGCTCCTCCATCTGTACGCCGGCGGCTTCCAGGTTCAGGCCCGCGGTGTAGGGCGCGCGGCCTACGGCCACCAGGCAGTAGTCGCCTTCAAACTTCACTTCCTCGCCCTTGGGGTTGGTGGCGGTTACGGTCACGGTGTCGCCCTCGCGGGTGGCGCCAGTTACCTTGTGGCTCAGGAAGAACTCGATGCCGATTTTGCCCAGGATGCGCTTGAGCTCTTTGCCCAGGCCGCGGTCCATGGTCGGGATGAGCGAGTCCATGAACTCCACCACCGACACTTTCGCGCCGAGGCGGGCGTACACCGACGCCATTTCCAGCCCGATTACGCCGCCGCCAATCACAATCATGTGCTTGGGCACTTCGCGGATGTTCAGGGCCTCGGTGCTGGTGATGATGCGCTGCTTGTCCTGCTGGATGAAGGGCAGCACGGTGGGCTTGGAGCCGGTAGCAATGATGACGTTCTTCGTCTCAATCTGCTGGGCTTCGCCGCCGGCCGTGGGTGCAATGCTGATGTGGTTCTTATCGACAAACGAACCAACGCCGTGGATGACGTCGATTTTGTTTTTCTTCATCAGGAATTGAATCCCGTCTGTATTGGCCTTCACCACCCCGTTTTTGCGGTCGATGAGCTGGTTCATATTGATCTGCAGGTCGCTCAGCTCAATGCCGTGCTCCTTGAAGGTGTGCGCGGCGTTGTGGTAGTGCTCGGTGCTGTCGAGCAGGGCCTTGCTGGGGATGCAGCCCACGTTGAGGCAGGTGCCGCCCAGGGTGTCGTACTTCTCGATGAGGGCGGTTTTGAGGCCCAACTGGGAGCAGCGGATGGCCGCCACATAGCCGCCGGGCCCGGAGCCGATGACGGTAACGTCGTATTGGTTCATGCTAGGGTAAATTCGGTGAGAATCAACTGGGGCGAAGGTACGGAAGGGGAGTTTGGGATGCAGGGAAATTGTGCAGCACCCCCGCTCCGCCCCCATCACCCCAACGCAAAAGAGCCCCTTCCCCACGCGTGAGAAAGGAGCTCTTTTGCGTCGCCGCCGTTCGGACGACCCGTAGCGCGAACTTTGTAGTTCGCGTCCCCGCGCCGTTGAACGATTGTCGTTCGGAGGCGCGAAATACAAAGTTCGCGCTACTGGGCGCCAAGAACTACGCGGCCAGCTGCCCCACCTGGGCCCGCAGCACCTCCCGGGCAATGCCCAGGTTGGTGGTGTCGGAGGCCACCACCAGATAAATAAACCGGCGGCCGTCGGGCGTGAGCTGCAGCAGGTGCAGCTGGCTGGACAGCGTAATCAGGATGTCGCCCAGCTGCTCGTCGGGCGGGAGCTGCAGTGCGGCCATGGCCTGCCGCTTGAGCTTCACCACCTGGGCGTTGAACGCGGCCCCCGTGGCCGGGTCGATGGCGGTGGTGGTGGCGTGGGCGGCCAAACTGGTGCCCGAGGCCACCTCCACCACGGCTACGGCCAGCAGTTCGGGCAGCGCTGCCCGCACTTGAGCCACTACCTGTTCGGCCAGCGGGTCGGAGGTGGGCGGCAGCTCAGCGCGCTCAACCCGACGGGGCGCTTTTCTACGGTAGTTTTTGGGTTTCACGCAGGCAGGGTACTACAAACAAATGGCACCAAGAGGGCCTAAAACTGCCACCAATGGCGCTTCTTTTCCTTCTGCTGGGGCAGCAGCGTTACGTTGGAGGTAGTGCTTTTCTGTACCGTCAGCTCCTCGTCTTGGTAGCCGCCGTAGCCATACTTGAGCGTAGTGGTGCCGGCCGGCACTTGCATCATGTACTCGCCGGCGGCGTTGGTGGACACGCCACTCAGGCTGCCGGGGTGCAGCACGGTGGCACCCACCAGTGGCGCACCGTTCTCGTCCAGAATCCGTCCGCGCACCGTCATGGTGCGGGCGGCCACCATCGACGAAGCAACGGCAGCCGGAGCAGCAGCTTCGGCGGCGGCCATTTCGGTGGGCAGGTTGTCGGCTACGGGCGTGCGCTCGGTGGGCAGGTGAGTGCCGGCAAATACCATGGTGCCCAGCAGGGCCGCCGAGGCTACCAGCGTGGTGGCCCGCCGCCGGAAGCGTACGGGCTCGGCCCGGATGTACTGGATTTGCTTTTGCACCCAGGTAGGCGCCGCCACGGTTTCTGCCGCGTGCAGTTCCTGCCAGCGGGTTAGGGTTTCGTGGGCCTGGTCGTCGTCGCGGCCCAAGTAGCTTTCCACAGCCTTAGCCGACGACCGGGTAAGGTCGCCGTTGAGGTAGGCGTCGCGGTACACGGGCAGCAGCTCGCCGGTTTGCGGATCAAAAGGAGAAGCAGTCAATTTCATACGCGTAAGAAGGATAAGGTGAGAAAAAACGAACGGCGCTGTCTTTCCCCTGAGCTAACCTTCGCAGGAGCGGATGACGGCGCGGGCAATGCCCAGATTGGTATCACGGCAATCGACGGCCACGTACAGGAAGCGGCCGTTGGGCAGCAGCCGCATCAGGTGCAACTGCTGGCGGAGCGTTATCAGAATTTCTTCCAGCTGTTCGTCGGCGGGCAGGCCCAGCGCCTGCAGGGCGCGCAGCTGCTGGCGCACTACTTCGGCATTGAAGGCTAGCACCTTCGGCAGCTGAAACTCGCGGGAAGTGGCGTAGGTGGCCAGCGCCTGGCCCGACTCAATGGCAACCACGGCGGCGGCCAGCAACTCGGGCAAGCCAGCCAGCACCTGCTGTAGCTGCGCGGCGGCGGCCGTGGCGGGCGGGCCAGCATCGGCGGGCACTACCTTGCCCAGGGCCGGGCCGGCCAGGGCCTGGAGGCGTTGAAGAAACGGAATCTGCATGGGAGCCGATAGAACGGGCCGGCCTCCGGTGAAGCGCCGGGGCCGCCGCCCAGCCGGGCGGCGGCACGGTGGGCTGGGTACGTTAGTTGAGCTGGTTGGCGTGGCTGCGCAGCACGTCGCGGGCAATGGCCAGGTTAGTATCGCGGGAGTTCACCACCAGATAGATAAACTTCGAGCCGTTGTCGTTCAGCCGGATCAGGTGCAGCTGGTTGGTAAGCGAGATAAGAATATCCTGAATAGACTCTCCCTGCAGCTTCAGGGCCGACATAGCCTTCTGCTTCTGCTTCACTACTTCCGTGTTGTAGGCAGCAGCGGTATCGGGGTTGAGCGACGGCGAGTTGGAGTGCGAAGCCAGGCTCATGCCCGAATTGACGTCCACTACGGCAATGGCCACCAAGCCCGGCAAATCGGTGATGACATCCTGGACTACTTTGCCTGCAGGGTTGTTGACTGAATACGCCATGGTACTAATGAGGGGAGGGGGAATAAGAAAAAAAGAAAAGCCAGCTGCCCGCCGGCCGGGTCAGCTACTATCACAAACATCCCCTATTATCTCGCTTATAAAAATGATCCTCCTTATACCTGAAAATGATTTTTGTTAAACTTTTCCCACGCCTACAAGCCTGGGAATCATTATGGGAATTTTAAAATACAATTTAACTAATTATCAATAAACTGCAATACTTCTTCTCATTTTTGCAGTACCTCCCACCTAGCCAGCTCGCCGAACGACTGTCTAAACCCATTGAAATGGCCGGCCTTAGCTATGCGGCGTGCACATTTTCTGCAGGCGCGGCAAGTCCAGAACGATGATCCGGCTGCCCTGAGTGGCAATCAGGCCTTCTTCGCGCAGCTCAGATAGCAGGCGGCTGGCCGTTTCCTTGGCCGTGCTGGTAATAGCTGCCAGGTCGTCGCGTGAAATTGGGATGCTGAACGGGCCGGGAGTTTCTGGCTGGAAGAATCGATAGAGTAGCAGCAGGGCATCGGCTAGCCGCTCGCGCACGGGCTTGTAGGCAGTATGCAGCATCTGCTGCTGGGTTTCGCTGAGCACCTCAGACAGCCGCCGCAGCAGCGCATGCGAAAACTGAGAGTTTTGCTCCAGCAGGCTATAAAAGTCGGGGCGCGGTACCAGGCAAACCACGCAGTCGGTGAGGGCTACGGCAGTGGCCTCGTAGTTGCCGCCGGTACAGAGCGGCTGAAACCCGAGTACGTCGCCTTCCTTGCGCAAACTCAGGATCTGCTCTTTGCCGTCGTGGCTGAGCTTAGACATTTTCACCCGACCCTGATGGATGCAATACAGCCCGGCCGGCCGGTTGCCCTCCTGAAAAATGATTTGGCCGCGCTGATACCGCTGCGACACTTTGCTTCCCGAAATCAAAGCCAGTTCGCTCAGCTGGCATGTTCCCAGCAACGACCGGTTTACACAACGGCAGTCCTGGCAATTATTGGGGGCAGAAGAGGATAGCAGAACCATAAGAGTATAGGTTGATGCATTGAATAGCAGTTGTCCAGTACCTGCTGGGGTGCCACTGTATGCAGCACGTTGTCGGCGCGTGGCCGTTTGCAGCCCCGGCGTACGCTATATACATCCTGGTAGCTCTTTGCTCCACGCCCAGCAGCACACCTACAAAAATACAACTATTGACCATCGAAATCAGTCATCAATTATCATTTTTGTATAACCTTAAACAGTACTGAAAAGTCATTTACGCAACTACCCCACTTCCTGTTCACGATTTACATGAACCTCTGTTTTCCACAAATAAGACAATTAATATCTTATCAACTCTGAATATAGGATTATAGGCTTGCAGGACGATTTGGGGCCTTCCTATTATGAGAACAGCCCTGCCAGAGCCAGCGTGCAGGAACCGGCAAACAGGCGTAGGTTTGTGGCCTTCTTCAGCTGCCCTATGCCTACTCGTCCCCGTCCTCTGGTTTTTGTTGCGCTACTGGCGCTGTACCTGATCTGGGGCTCCACCTACCTGGCCACGAAGGTGGCGCTGGGAGCATGGCCGCCGTTTCTGCTATCGGCCTCGCGGTTTCTGCTGGCGGGCGCGCTGCAGTACGGGGCCGTACGTCTGAGCGGGGCCGCCGCCCCCAGCCGCCAGGAGTGGGGCCGGGCGGCCGTAGTGGGCTTCTGCCTGCCGCTGTTCGGCAACGGAGCCACGGTGTTTGCGCAGCAGTACATTCCGTCGGGGACGGCGGCGCTGCTGGTGGCCACGGTACCCATGTTTCTGGTGCTGCTGGGCTGGGCCGCCGGCATTACGGCGCGGCCAACGAGCAAAGTGCTTCTGGGACTGGCCCTTGGGCTGGGTGGGCTGGGGCTGCTGATGAGCCAGCGCAGCGCGGCGCCGGTGCTGCTGCCGGGCCACCCTGGCATTGGGGTGGCGGCGGTGCTGCTGGCGGCCTTCATGTGGTCGGTGGGCTCGTTGTATTCCAAGAAGAAGCCAATTGCCGGCTCACCATTTCTGGGCGTGGGCATGCAGATGCTGTGCGGCGGCGGGTTTCTGCTGGTGGCGGGGCTGCTGCACGGCGAGGCCGCGGCCTACGACCTGAGCGCCGTTTCGACGCAGGCCTGGGGCGCGTTTGCCTACCTGGTAGTGGGTGGCTCGTTTGTGGCGTTTTCGGCCTATATCTGGCTATTGCGGGTGGTAGAGCCGGCCCTGGCGGGCACCTACGCCTTCGTGAACCCCGTGGTGGCGGTGCTGCTGGGCTGGCTGTTTGCGGGCGAAACCCTGAGCGCTGGCATGGTCGGCGGCGCGGCCCTGATTGTGGTGGCCGTGGCCCTGGTGGTGCTGGGCGGCCGGCAGCCGAAGCAGCCGGTACAGGATTCCCAGAGTTGAAACCCTAGGCTACGAAGCGGCCTTCCCCAACAAAGGCTGTTTGGCCAACGCGTAGACGCGGCACGTTACGTTTTGTCGTTGCGGAAGTTGTTGTGCGTGTGGCATCTTGCTTCGGGCCGGCTGCTCGATAACGCGACACGGAACGGCGCGTCCATACAGTGTGTAGCTGGCTGCGTACTTCGCTGCGTGCTGCATCCGCCACGGCGTTTCCCGTTACTTTCGGCTATGTCCCGACTTTCCTGCTTTACCGGCTTCCTGCTCGGCCTCGGCTTTCTTGCTGCCTGCCAGATGACCAAATCCACCTCCTCCCCTACCGCCGGCGCGCCGGCTGCGGCGCCGGCCGCGCCCGTGTGGCAATCGGCGGCCTACACCATCTACCGCGACTCGCTGGTGCAGGGCCGCTTCACGGCTCGGGCCCTGTCGCGCCGGGAGCTGACGAGCAACTACCAGAGCCCGGCCAACGCCTTCCAGAGCCCGCAGGTGAGCTTCAAGTTCAGTATCAACGGCAAGGACAACGAAATGCCGCCCGGCCAGGACCACCTGTTTCTGGCGCTGCCGGCCGCTGGGGGCGCAGCCCTCGAAACGCCGGTTATCGTGTTCGGGCAGCAGTCGGTGGACAAGCGGCCGGTGCCGGCCAACCAGTATCTGGCGCCCAACACGCCACTCACCATCCGGCTGGATTTGCGGCCCGTGCTGGCTGCCTTCCGGCAGCAGGGCTACTACACACTCTACAATGGCCAGAAGCTCTACCAGGCCGATTTCAAGCACGTCTTCGTGGCCGGCAACACCGCGCCGCTGAGCTGGGACTTCGACAACCTGATCAACAAGCCGCCACTGGAGCTGAAAGACCCCGACGGCAACGGTATCTACGAAACCACGGTGGTGCTCAACGCCCACTCCGACCAGAAAAGCACCGCCGCCCGCTGGCAGGCCACGCTCGACGTATCGGCGCTGCCACAGCTCACTTCTGATTTTCCGCTGCTCGATGCGCTGTATAATATGGCGCTGGAAGAAGCCAAGCGCGCCGTGGAGCCCGACGGCACGTTCCGCACCGGCCAGGAGTGGGCCGGCGTCTGGACCCGCGACATCAGCTACAGCATCATCCTGAGCCAGGCCCTGCTGCAGCCGGAAGCCGCCAAAACCAGTCTGCTGCGCAAGGTGACGCCCGAAGGCCGCATCATTCAGGACACCGGCACCGGCGGCGCCTACCCGGTTTCCACCGACCGGATTATCTGGGCCACGGCCGCCTGGGAAATCTACCTGGCCACCGGCGACGAAGCGTGGCTCCGGCAGGTATACCCCATCATCCGGCGCACCATCGAAGACGACGAGCAGGTGGCCTACGACCCTAACAGCCGCCAAGCCTACGTGCAGTCGTCATTGCTGAAGCCCGGCGAGGCAAGCCCGTTTAATGCGGCCAACCGCCTGACGCATCTGGTGCGCGGCGAATCGTCGTTTCTGGACTGGCGCGAGCAGACCTACCCCAAGTGGATGCAGCCCGCCGACATCTACCAGAGCGAAAATCTGGGCACCAACGCCGCGCACTACCAGGGCAACATCGTGCTGGGCATGATGGCTGAAAAGCTAGGCGAAACCGCCGTAGCGCGCGACGCACAGGCTCGCGCCGCGCGCATCAAGCAAGGTATTAACCAACACCTGTGGCTGCCTGATAAAGGCTATTACGGCCAATTCCGCTATGGCCGCGTGCATCAGCAGGTGTCGCCTAAAGCGGAGGCCCTAGGCGAGGCGCTGGCGGTGCTGTTTGGGGTGGCTGAAGGCAGCCGCGCCAGCACCGTGGTAGCCCGCACGCCCGTCATGGACTACGGCGTGCCGTGCATCTACCCGCAGATTTCGGGCATCCCGCCCTACCACAACAACGCCGTGTGGCCCTTCGTGCAGAGCTACTGGGGGCTGGCGGCGGCCAAAGTCGGCAACGAAACGGCTTTCCTGGAAAGCCTGATGGCCGTGGCCCGGCCCGCGGCGCTGTTTCTCACCAACAAGGAAAACTTC
Organism: Hymenobacter sp. APR13; assembly: GCF_000737515.1. Classification (NCBI taxonomy): domain Bacteria; kingdom Pseudomonadati; phylum Bacteroidota; class Cytophagia; order Cytophagales; family Hymenobacteraceae; genus Hymenobacter; species Hymenobacter sp. APR13. The sequence goes on along the minus strand of NZ_CP006587.1, from coordinate 2,357,719 downwards.
GTGGCCAGCAACGGCGACTTCGCCGGCACTCAAATCAACAGCAGCAACATGCTCTGGAGCCTCTCGGGCGCGCTGGGGCTGGTGTACAAGGGGCTGTTTGGCATGGATTTCCAGCCCAGTCAGCTTACGTTCCGGCCGTTTGTGCCGCAGGCGCTGGCGGGCACGCGCCGGCTCAGCAACTTCCGCTACCGGGGCGCCGTGCTGGATATCGAAATGACCGGTTTCGGCCAAGGCATCCAGCGGATTACGCTGGACGGCCAGCCGCTGCCCGAAGCTACTCTCCCGGCCACCCTCACCGGCGCGCACACCGTCCGGATTGAGCTGGCCAACACGCCGCCGCCGGCCTCGTCGCAGAACAAAGTGGCGCATCACGTAGCGCCGCCCACGCCCGCCGTGCGCTACGCGGCCGGCACCCTGGCGTGGCCCGCCGTGGAAGGTGCCCGCGCCTACCAGGTGCTGCGCAACGGCCAGTTTGCGGCTCGCACCACCGAAACCACCTACCCCGTGCCCGCGGGCCAGCCGTTCAGCGAGTACCAAGTGGTAGCCATCGACGCCCAGGGCTTCGAGAGCTTCGCCAGTGAGCCAGTGGTACCGGAGGCGGTCCGCTACACGCAGGTGGTGGAAATTGAGGCGGCCGCGCTTCGGGTGGAGAGAGTCCACAAGGACCATGTTGGGGAAGGCTACACTGGCAATGGTTTCGTTATTGTCAGTAAAGACCTGAATCGCCGCCTTGTAGTGCCGGTATCAGTGCCAACGGCGGGCGTCTACGCGCTTAATTTCCGCTACGCCAACGGCAACGGCCCCATCAACACCAGCAACAAGTGCGCGATTCGCACGTTGCGCCTCGGGACGCAATTGCTGGGCACGGTGGTACTACCGCAGCGTGGCGTGGATGAGTGGTCGGACTGGGGCTACTCCAACCCCCTTGTGGTGCGGCTGCCCCGTGGCAAGTCGGTACTAACCCTGGCCCTGGACCCGGCCAACGAGAATATGAATGGCGCCGTGAACGAAGCAATTTTGGACCAGTTGCGCCTGATTCGCGTGCAATAATGTCCCAGATGGGGAGAAAATATCCTATAAATAGAACATAAGAAGGAAAAGATAAAATTTTCTCCGTTACATAGCGAATGCCACGTAACCTGCGTAAATTCGCTACGTAGTTGGAAGCCCACCCTGTCATCCTCCTTTGTCTATGCAAACCTCTGCCCCGCTCCACGACATTCAGACCGAAGGCGACATCAAGACGCTCGTTGACACGCTGTGCCACAAGGCTACGCAGGACACGCTGCTTGGTGCCAGCTTTGGAGCCGCTGCCCGCATTCACTGGCCCCACTACCTCACGTCGCAGTACCGCTACTGGAGTAGCACGCTGCTGGGGCAGGGCGCTGCCGAAGGCGAGCCGCTGCCAGAGCAAGTAGCGCTGCCACGCAGCGGGGCCCACGTAGAGCACTGGCTGAACCTATTTTCTTCCACCGTAGAAGAGTATTTCACCGGTTCCAAGGCCGAAGAAGCCAAGCAGCTGGCCCGCCAGATGGCCACCCGCCTCAGCGCCTCCCGCACCCGCGAGTTGCCGGTCGACTAAATTTTTCATTACCGTTTCCCCTCTTTAAAAAGGCCCCTCGGATTCTGATTCGAGGGGCCTTTTTCTTGTTACCGCAAGTAGCAGCTTGCTACTTGAGTCTCTTATGCAAGAAGTGAGCTTGCATGTATTCTACCAGCTTATCGAAACCCCTATACTCCAGACTTTGAAGGTATACACGGTCACCGTGCTTAAAGTCAAAATGTAGGCCTCGGCCCATACTTCCTCCCCCTGGAATAGTAACTACCCACCACCCGACCAGAGCATTCATCGACTGTCGGCTCAGGACTTTTGCTGGTAGCTGTTCCAACAAAAACTCCTGGCTAGTGACCGTAACTCTATGGCATTTGAGCGTAGACAAATAGTATCGTGGTGGCACAACACCAACAAGAAGCACGATAAGTATCCAGCCCCAGGTTTGGCTGTTTTTCTGCCCAACCTCTGCATTAACCAAAATAACGAAACAGATGATCAGACTTGCCGCCATACATAGGTAGCAACCCAGCTTAGTAATCGTATTGTCGGACTCAAGCTGAATAGACTGTTGCTTCATAGTTGGCAAAATAAAAGCCGTGCCTCCACATTAGAGGCACGGCTTTCAAAAGTATGATTCCTGACGATTACACGCCCAGCAGCAGACGGGTTGGGTCTTCGAGCAGCTCTTTCACGCGCACCAGGAACGACACCGACTCGCGGCCGTCGATGATGCGGTGGTCGTAGCTCAGGGCGAGGTACATCATGGGGCGAATCACCACCTGGCCGTTTTCGGCAATGGGGCGCTGCACGATGTTGTGCATACCCAGAATGGCCGACTGCGGGGCGTTGATGATGGGGGTGCTCATCATAGAGCCAAACACGCCGCCGTTGGTGATGGTGAACGTACCGCCGGTCATCTGCTCGATGGTGAGCTTGTTGTCGCGGGCCAGCGTGGCGAGGCGCACGATTTCCTTCTCGATGCCATCAAACGACAGCTCCTCAGCGTTCCGGATTACCGGTACCACCAGCCCTTTAGGGGCCGATACAGCAATGCTGATGTCGCAGAAGTCGTTGTACACGATGTCGGTGCCATCAATCTGGGCATTCACGGCGGGCCACTCTTTCAGGGCCACGCACACGGCCTTGGTGAAGAACGACATGAAGCCGAGGCCTACCGAGTGCTTCTCCTTGAACTTGTCCTTGAACTTGTTGCGCAGGTCCATGATGGGCTGCATGTTCACCTCGTTGAAGGTGGTGAGCATGGCCGTCTCATTCTTCACCGACACCAGGCGGCGGGCAACCGTCTTGCGCAGGTTGCTCATCCGCTCACGGCGCTGCGTTCTGTTGCCAGTTGCGGGTTGCGAGTTGCCGGTGGCAGGAGCAGCGGCAGCAGCGGGCTTGGCGGGAGCAGTGGCCGGAGCCGGTGCGGCAGGCTTAGCCTGGGCGTTCTGGGCATCTTCTTTGGTGATGCGACCATCCCGGCCCGAGCCCTGCACGTCGGCGGGGTTGATGCCTTTTTCGCCGAGGATTTTGCCGGCTGCCGGCGAAGGCGTGCCGGTAGCGTAGCTGGTGGTTGCCGAAGCCGCCGGAGCCGCAGCGGCCGGAGCAGACTGGGCAGCGGCTGGTGCAGCGGCGGGAGCCGAAGCCGGAGCAGCACCGCTGCCGCCTTCGATGCGGGCAATGGTCGCACCGATGCCGATGGTTTCGCCTTCCTTGGCGGCGTGGCGCAGGATGCCGGTGCCTTCAGCGGGAAGCTCAAATGTGGCCTTATCCGATTCCAACTCGGCAATGATTTCGTCGCGCTGCACCTGGGCGCCGTCTTCCTTCAGCCACTTGGCCACCGTCACTTCCGTGATGCTTTCGCCCACGGCCGGAATCGTCATTTCCACAGTAGCACCACCGCCGTTGCCGGCGGGAGCAGCTGCCGGAGCGGCGGCACCGCCGGCGGGCTGGCCACCGTAGCCGGCCTGGTCGCTGGCGGTGGGGTTCTGCTCGCCCTGGCTTACCGGGTCGGCAGCGGGAGCGGCGGGGGCGCTGGCAGCCGGAGCAGCAGCGGCCGGCGTGGCTGCCGAACCAGCACCGTCGATTTCGGCAATGGTGGTGCCGATACCGATGGTTTCGCCCTCGGCAACGCGGATTTTCAGCACGCCGTCGGCCTCGGCGGGCAGCTCGAACGTGGCTTTGTCGGATTCCAGCTCGGCCAGAATCTCGTCGCGCTTCACGGTGTCACCGTCGGCTTTCAGCCACTTGGCAATGGTTACTTCGGTGATGGACTCGCCGACGGCGGGGATTTTAATTTCCAGACCCATAAGTGGGAGTTTTGAAGGGTTTCGGGTGGGTGTAGCGCGAACTTTGTAGTTCGCGGCTCCTGAACTATCAGTGAAAGAACGTAGCGACACGCGAACTACAAAGTTCGCGCTACTGCTAGTCCTGCTTCTTGGCTACTTCGGCGGTGGCTTTGATGTTGTCGTCGGCCACGGCTTCCTTGGGCTTGTCGAAGGCGCGGGCCACGAGGTCCTTCTGCTCCTTCACGTGCACCTTGTTGTAGCCGGTAGCCGGCGAGGCCGAGGGCTTGCGCGAAATCACATCTTCCAGCTCGCGGCGCATAAAGCGCAGCAGGTAGTTCCAGTAGCCCATGTTCTCGGGCTCTTCCTGCACCCAGTACAGCTTGGCTTTGGGGTACTTGGCCAGCTCGGCGTCGAGCTGCTTCTTGGGGAAGGGGTGCAACTGCTCGAGGCGCACAATAGCCACGTCGGTGCGGCCCGACTGCTGCTGCTCGTCCAGCAAATCGAAGTACACTTTGCCCGAGCACAGCAGCACGCGCTTCACCTTCTTGGCGTCAGCGTACACGTCGCCGAGCACCTCGCGGAAGTGGCCGGAGGTGAACTCCTCCACCGGCGACACGCACAGCGGGTGGCGCAGCATCGACTTCGGCGACATCACCACCAGCGGCTTGCGGAACTCCCAGGTCAGCTGCCGGCGCAGCGCGTGGAAGAAGTTGGCCGGCGTGGTCATGTTGGCCACGATGATGTTGTTCTCTGCGGCCAGCTGCAGGAACCGCTCGGGGCGGGCGTTGGAGTGCTCGGGGCCCTGGCCTTCGTAGCCGTGGGGCAGCTGCAGCACCACGCCGTTCATGCGCTGCCACTTGCTTTCCGACGACACGATGAACTGGTCAATCATGGTCTGGGCACCGTTGGCGAAGTCGCCGAACTGGGCTTCCCAGATTACCAGGGCCGTGGGGTTGGCCATGGCGTAGCCGAATTCGAAGCCCAGCACCGCGTACTCGCTCAGCAGCGAGTTGTAGATGCTCAGCTTCTCCTGGCCTTCGCCAATGTAGTTGAGCGAGTTGTACGGGGCCGAGGTTTCGGCGTCGTGCAGTACGGCGTGGCGGTGCGAGAACGTGCCGCGCTGCACGTCCTGGCCGCTCACGCGCACAATGTGCTTCTCGTCGAGCAAGGAGCCGTAGGCCAGCAGCTCGCCGGCGGCCCAGTTCAGCATGCGCGTCTCGAAGAACATCTTCTTGCGCTCCTCCATCAGCTTTTCAATCTGCTTCAGGGGGCGGAAGCCTTCGGGCAGCGTAGTCAGGGCCTTGCCAACTTTGGCCACCACTTCCTCGCTGATGCCCGTTTCCGGCGACTTCTCGAAGTCCTCGGGCTTGCTGCGGCGCAGGGTGCGCCACTCGTTTTCGAGGGGCTGGTAGTTGTAGGGCAGCGGCTTCTGCTTCACCATGTCCAGGCGGGCCTGCAGGGTGTCGCGGAACTCCTTGTCCATCTGCTGGGCCAGCTGCGCGTCCACGTCGCCGCGCTGCACCAGCATGGCGTTGTACACCTCGCGGGGGTTCTGGTGCTTGCTGATGAGGTTATAGAGGGTGGGCTGGGTGAACTTGGGCTCGTCCGACTCGTTATGGCCGTGGCGGCGGTAGCACACCATATCAATGAAGATATCGGCGTGGAACTGCTGGCGGTACTCGGTGGCGAGGCGCACGGCAAACACCACGGCTTCGGGGTCGTCGCCGTTCACGTGCAGCACCGGCGCATCGATAATTTTGGCGAGGTCGGTGCTGTAAATTGAAGAGCGGGCGTCCTCGAAATCGGTGGTGAAGCCCACCTGGTTGTTAATCACGAAGTGCAGCGTGCCACCGGTGCGGTAGCCTTCCAGCAACGACATCTGGGTCAGCTCGTAACCGATGCCCTGGCCGGCCAAAGCCGCGTCGCCGTGGATGAGGATGGGCAGAATCTGGTGGTAGTCGCCGCCATACTGGTGCTCAATCTTGGCGCGCACGAAGCCTTCCACCACGGGGTTCACCGCCTCCAGGTGCGAGGGGTTGGGGGCCAGCTTCAGGTTCACCTTCTGGCCGCCCTCAGCTTCCACCTCCGACGAGTAGCCCATGTGGTACTTCACGTCGCCGTCGCCCATGGTCAGGTCAGGTACGGCAGTTCCCTCGAATTCCGAGAAAATCTGCTCGTAGGTTTTGCCCATTATGTTGGCCAGCACGTTCAGACGGCCGCGGTGGGCCATGCCAATCATCACTTCCTGTACGCCCAGCTCCGAAGCCTTATTAATAATAGCGTCGAGGGCCGGAATGGTCGATTCGCCACCTTCCAGCGAGAAGCGCTTCTGGCCCAGGAACTTCGTATGCAGGAAGTTCTCGAACACTACAGCCTCATTCAGCTTTTTGAGGATGCGCTTCTTGTACTCCACGCCGGGGTTGAAGCTCAGCGAGTCCTTCTCCACTTTCTCACGGAACCAGTCGAGCACCTGCGGGTCGCGGATGTACATGTACTCGAAGCCGATGGTGCGGGTGTACACCTTCTGCAAGGCAGCCACAATCTCGCGCAGCGTGGCTTCCGAGCCCAGGCCCAGCACTTCACCGTTCTTGAATTTGGTATCGAGGTCGGCGTCGCTCAGGCCGAAGTCGGCAATGCTGAGGCGGGCCTTACGGTCCTTCCGCTCGCGCACCGGGTTGGTTTTGGCCACCAAGTGGCCGCGGCTGCGGTAGGCGTGAATCAGGTTGCGTACCTGCGTTTCCTTGTCGGCGGCCACCGTGTCCACGGCCCGAACGGCGCCGGCCTGGTTGGTGCTGGCCGAGGTGGTCAGCACGCCTTCGCCATCGGCCTGCGGCATCCCGTCCTCGGGGTACTGCTGGGCGAAGTCGAAGCCTTCAAAGAATTTCTGCCAGCTCGCATCCACCGACTGCGGGTCGGCCTTGTAAGACTGGTACAGGTTGTCGAGGTAGTCGCCGTGGGCGTTGGCGATATAAGAGTTGGCGTCCATGCGGTGGGAGCTGGTGGTGTCAGGGGGTAAAGGTAAATAGCCTGATCAGGAAGTAAAAACTGATATGCGCATGTGCAAATAAACCTGTTAATCAACTAGATAATTCCACCTGCGTTTCTTTCACAGGTACCGATGTCCAATCTATCAAATAAATACAAAAGCCGCCCCCGTTGAATAGGAACGGCTTTCGGTGAAGTAGTAGCGCGAACTTTGCAGTTCGCGCCCCCGCGCCGTTGAAATCGGTCCGACGGCACGGGGGCGCGAACTACAAGGTTCGCGCTACTGCCTGTGGTGCTATTTCAGGGCCATCTTAAAGATGTAATAGGGCTGATCCTGCTTACCGATACCCTTGTTCCAGGTGGGAGTCTTGTGGATGGCCGAGGTGGTTACGTAGAGGGTTTTGCCGTCGCCGGAGAAGGCAAACGTGTCGGGCCATTCCAGGCGCGGGTCCTGCACCACCGTTTCGATTTTGCCGGCCGGCGTGCGGCGCTTGATGGAATGGTCCTCAAAGGCACTCAGGTAAAGGTTGTTCTGGGCATCGATTTCCATGCCGTCGGAGGCGGGCACTTTGCCTAAGTCCTCAATTTGGGCAGCCAGTTGGGCATCGGTGAGGGCAGGGTTGCGCAGGGCTTCCGTTTTGATGCGGAACAGGGTGTAGCTGGTCAGCGGCTTCCAGTACAGGTACTGCATATCCTGGCTCAGGGCAATGCCGTCGGCGTTGAACTGGGCACGCTTGCCGGTGGGGTCGAGCAGTTCTTTGCCGTCGGCCTTGATGTTGAGCGTGGTGTCGCCCATCATGGTGGAGTGGCCCGCCAGCAGCTTGCGCGCCTTGCCCGATTTCAGATCCACCACCACCAGACTCCCCACCCCCGACTCGGTGATGTAGGCGTATTGATTCTGAGTATCAATGCGCACATCGTTGAGGTAGGATTTGCGCGAGGCCACACTTTCCGGGATGCTGATATTCTGCACCACCTTGTCGGTTTTGGGGTCAATCTTCACCAGCTTGGGGCCGCCGGGTACGGTGCCTTTGATGCCGGGCGAGGCCGGATCGAGCACCCACAGCATCCCCGTTTTATCGGCGTGCACGCTCTGGGGACAGATCCAGTGCTTCTGGGGCTCGTTTTTCACGGTTTCATTCCAGGCGCACCAGTCAGCGTCGGGGTAGCCTTTCACCGAGCCGTCGGGCATTACCTCCGCAATGGGGTTCACGGGGTTGTTGTCCCAGCGGGGGAAGTCGGCAAACACGCGGCCATCAGGCAGCACGGCCACGCCCACCATCTGCGGCTCCCGGAACTGGGCCACCACCTGCAAAGGCGAATTGGCTGGTGCTACGGGCGCGGCCGTCTGGGTGGAATCTGTAGTAGTAGCCGTGCCACTGGCATCGGTAGCGGGCGTGGAGGGCGAGGAGCACGCGGCGAGTGAGGCACCAGCCAGCAGACCGGCTGCCAGCTTAGAACTCAGGCCGAACTGGCGGAAAAGAATGGACATAGGGAGTAGTGGTTGGGACGAACAAAACAAATCAGCAGCAAAAAAGCCGTTCCGATTCCATACGCGGCCTTGCCTGAAGAGTTCCTGCTTTGCCTACAACCCTACGCCGTTCGCCATCGTATTGGCCGGTCCTGAACAAGTAATAGCCGCGCCGGTTATACTAAACAAGTTAGCAACCGGTAAAAAACCCAGTCTAAAAAAAAGTAGTACCTTTGAGCCCTTCAAAAGGACAATATTTTACAAGTGCAATTGATTATAATTTTTATCTATATTTAAACCATAAAACGTCTTTCACTTGCCTGTTTACGGCTTTCTGAAGCCGCTACACATACGCTAAAGAGTGTTTTCAGGCTGCTAACGCAGATGGCGCACTTACCCACTAGCCGAGTCGGGCCGGCTGTCCATTCTCTCCGGACAATAAGCGAGAGTCCACGAACCCAAACGTCATGTCCCTTGCCTTATTCCTATTAACCCTACTCTTTCCACCCCGCACCCTCACTGACTCGGCTCTTGCGCTGCCATCCACTGTTGCCAGCATCAGCCCCCGTCCGGTACAGCTCGTAGTACCGGTGACGCCCATGCGGCGGCCCACTGCTCCTCCTCGCACATTGTCGTACAGCGTTACGGCAACCACTTACTGGCCCGAAGTGGGCCAGACCGATGATGCCCCGATGGAAACCGCCGATGGCTCCATCATTCCGGCTCGTCATTCTAGCAAAACCCGCTGGCTCGCCGTATCCCGCGACCTGCTCAAAAACTGGGGCGGTCCTTTCAACTACGGCGACAAAGTCCGCGTCAGCGGTATTTCCTCTGCCCTAGATGGCGTTTACATCATTCATGACACCATGAACCGCCGCCACCGCCATTGCGTGGACGTGCTTGTGAATGAGCGTGAATGCAAAACAGGGCTTGAAGGCCGCTGGCCCAACATCAAACTCAGCAAATTTGTGTTTGAGCCTTCATGGCAGGCTAGCTAGCTGCCTGCTTATTCCGCTTTAAATTCCCTTTCCGTTTTCGGTCTGCGGGCCCTGGAAGTGTTCCAGTTGCCGGGGCTGCCCGTCTGCATCGTAAAGCAGGCTGAGCGGCTGCGCCGGATCGGCCAGAATCTGCGTGAGCGGAATCTGCCAGGGCTTCCACATTTCCAGCAACGACTGCGCGTAGCCGCTGTTTTCCCAGGGGTTGAACACGGCGCCCGTTACGTCATCAATCAGGGTATCCATTACCAGCGTGGTGTCGCCGGGGTGCACGGCGCGCGGGTAGTAGTCGGGCACTACATTGAGCAGGTAGGCCCCGTAGTACACGCGTGCCTTAAATTCGGCCACCTGCGCGGGGTGCAGCGGCCGTTGGGCATCCTCGTACACACGGCGCATGGCCTGCCGGATAATGCCATTATCGACCAGACACGCCACCAGCACGGCTTCATCGAGCTTGATGCTGAACGTGAGTGTGCTCAGGTCATCGTCATAGAAGAAAGGCAGCGTGTCTTCGCGCAGGTCGGCTTCCAGCAGAAACACCGAGCCCGGCACGAAGTCGTCGTACTCCATGGGCACCCGCAGGGCCTGAAATGGCTGGAAAAAGGCTTGGAAGCGGCGGAACAGCTGGGCGTTTTCGGCCAGCGGGTATTGGGGCCGCGCCAGCGGCATCAGCTCGTTGAGCAGCTCGGTCACGAGCACGCCGTAGAACATCTTGCCCAGCCACAGGAACAAGGTCTGCTCGTCGAGCTCGCGCAGGCCCTGCAGCCCTTGGGCGGCAGCCTGCTGCACGCGGGCTTCCAGCGGCTCTACGTGCTGGGTGCGGCATTGGGGGCAGCAAGCAATCTGCAACTCCTGGTAGCGCACGATGCTCATATCGAGCAGCTTGATCTGGCGCTCGTGCAGGTTGTAGCGGGTCATCAGCCACTCGGCAAACACAGGCACTACATCCTGCCCGGGCACGGTGGGCGTACCACACAGAAAACAATGCTTCTGGCTGAACTGCATCCCCGTGAACGGGTCGTAGAGGGCCAGGGGCGGAAGAGACGGGTAAGCAGAACCAGATTCCATATAGACGTAAGCGGCGAAGAAGCGCAAAAGTACGCCGCAGATGCCGGCCTGCCGCTACCGCCCCTCACCCCCACCACACAAGTAGCCCCGCCGGCTGCCACGCCCTTGCCTGTTACAAGCAGAGGCGTGGCGGCCGGCGGGGCTACTGTGCTTAGCAGAGTATGTGCCTGCGCGCCAGCGAAGCTTAGCGCGAAAGCGAAGACCCCATTTTGATGAGCACTTTGCCCAGATGCATGAGGGGGCCGGAGTAGCCGCCATTCGACTCCTCGGCTACCTTGGTGGTTTCGGCGCCGAGCGTGGCCAGCGTTTCGGCCAGATCGTGCGACTTGGTATCGGAGGCGGCAAGCTGTTCGCGCAAAGTGGCCAGCTCCTGAATTATTTTTGCCAGGCCAGGACGCTCTGAGGCTTTCAACACCTGCTCCCACCGCTCTATTTCAGCTAGGCCGTGCTGGTCGGGCTTGGCGGGCAGGCCGGCGTTGAGCAGCGTGAGCGTATCCTCCAGCAGGGCAGTGTTTTGCTGATCAGTAACCTCGAGCGGCACTGTAGGAATAGGGGTATTTTGGGGAGTGGAGGCCGTGGAATCCATGAGGGCAGAGTATGACTGACGAAAGAAAGTGGTTGTCTATACTTGCCCACCGCCGGAAAAGTTGAGCTACCCCACTACCATTGGCTGCGTAGAAGGCTGCCGGCCGGGTTGCCCGGCGGCCGGACCGCCGTTTCTTTCTCTATGCTCCACACCTACCTTCCGATTCCTTTCGCCGACGCCACCCGGCAGCAACAGTTCGATGATTTGCGGGCTGCTCTGCTGGCTGAAACCGGCGCCCCTGCTACGCTGCTGCTCGGAAATCTGGCCGTGGGTGCCGGCGAGGAAGTACTGGATGCCGTGCTTATCCGGCCGCACAGCATTGTGCTACTGCTGCTACTGCCGGGCGGCGGCGCGCTGCACATCCCCGACTTCGGCCATAGTGCCTGGCGGCTGGCGGGGCGCCCGCTCACCGGCTCGGCCGGCGCCGACAACCCTTTTCAACACTTCAGCCGGCAGAAGGAAGCGCTGGCGGCCTGGCTTCGGCCCCAGCTTCCACCGGAAGCCGCCAACCTCAACTTCATTGCCGGGCTAACGCTGTTTGAGCAGCCCCTAGTGCTTGGCCCCGAGGTAGAGGAACGCATGAGCAGCGTGCCCGCCAGCAGCAGCTTCCATCTGCTGCCTAACCCGGCCAACTGCACCCGACGACTGCGCCAGCTGGCCACCCCCGAAATCGACCTTACCCCGGCTGAAATCACGCAGCTAGCCCACGACCTCGGTCAGCATAATTCTGACAATCAACTACTTAAAACCCCCAGTCACACTACTAACACGGAGCCAGCCGAACACATAGCGCAGGCTGATGCTGATTCGGATGCCTCTGCCTCCCGGCACCTGCGGCCGGGCGCGGCCGGTCCGGCTTCATCCGAGGCAACGCAGCTCCGGCGGGCGGCGGGCTGGCTGTGGCGCTGGTTGGGCGCCGAGGATGTAACGGACCATGACGCCGACCAGCTGCCCAAAGACACCTACAGCACCGCCGCCCCGCAGGCCCAGAAAGAAGAGTTGGAGCGGCTGCGGGCCAGTATGCAGGCCGAACTGGGTGCTCAGCTGCAGGCCCTGGAAGCCCGCGAGAAAGAACGGGAGCACAGCATTGCCCAGCTGCGCCAACAGCTCACTACGGCGCCTCCCGTAACCGCCGAAGCCCAGTCGTTACAAGTACGCTTGGCCATTGAAAACCAGGAAAAGGAGCAGCTGGAGGCCGCCATGCGCGCCTCCCGCACCGATCTGGAAGAGCGCAACCACGCCCTGGATAGCCGCATCCGGCAGCTGGAAGGCCTGATGCAGCAGCTTCAGCAGGCACCTCCCGCTTCTGGGGGAAGCCAGCCGCAGGCAGCCCGCATTTCAAACCGGCAGGCCGGAGTGCGGCTGAGCTGGCCCCAGGCCAAACAACGGCTGCGGCAGTGGCAACGCTACAAAAAGCAGGCAACACTGGCCGGCGCCGGGCTGCTGGGCGCGGGCTTGGTGTGGTGGAGCGTGCGCGCCGCGACGGCCGGGCCGCCAGTGCCCTTTCAGGAAGGCAGCCGCTGGGGCTACCTCACCGCCCACGCCGATACGCTGGTGCCGGCCCGCTATACCTCGGCGGGCCCGTTTGAGGCCGAGCACCGGGCGGTGGTGGAGCAGGATGGGGTGTTTGGGTTTCTGGATGAAGGTGGCGAGGAAGTAGTGCCACCCGCCTACGATGCGCTGCAGTCGTATTCCGAGGGCTACGCTCGCGCCCGGATTGGCAAGCTGTACACGTTTCTGGATTTGCAGGGCCAGGAGTTCAACGCTTACTACTACGCCGCCCTGCCCTTCAGCGAGGGCAAAGCTGCCGTACTCGACCGCCGGGGCTGGTTCTATATCACCGGGCCCGAAGAGCAGCTCAAGGATCCGGTCATCTTTCAGGAAGCCTACCCGTTTCGGGAAGGCTTGGCCCGGGTGAAACGCCAAGGCCGCTACACCTTCATCACCCAAGACTACCTCGACGACCCCACCGAAGGGACCGAGCCGTTCGGCAGCTACGACAGCGCCGCCGACTTTGTAGAAGGCCGTGCCCGGGTAACCCAGCAGGGCCGCACGTTTTACATCGACACCGATGCCGACGAAGTGAAGTAGGGAGCCGTGGGCTAGTCGTCGTGCTTTTTGCCTTTGCGCTTCTTGTGGTGGCCTTTCCCGCGCCCTCCTGCCCACTTGGCCCAGCCTGGCTGGCCCTGCACGTACACCGGTCCGCGGCCTGCCGCGGCAGAGTTGGCCACGGGCTGCAGCACTACCCGGTTGGCCTGGTTGGCGGTAGTGGTGGGCTGGCCACTTAGGTCGCAGCCACTGCCATTGCGCAGTTCGGTACGGCGGCCATCGGCGGCTACCAAAAACCCGTCGGGCGTGACGGTGCGGCCGTTGGGCAGGTGCACCTCGTGGGCCATGGGCCTGGGCTGGCCGTTGCGCAGCACATACATGGTTCCGTCGCGGCGAAGAAATCCATCATTGGTTTGGGCCCAGCTTACCACGGGCAGCGCAAGCAGCATCCCGAGTGAAACGGGCAAAAAACATTTCATCAATTCACGTAATTAAACCAGACAAACGAGGCTCCGCTTACGGACAACAAACGGTAAGCGTTGGAACGACAACAATTGCCAGTACCCGCCCATTTAGCGTGGGTTACCTCTGAAGCAGAGCGCTATTAAGGGATGTTCAGTTAATTTCCATACTCAACTTCTTCTTGCCATGAAAATGTCGTTCAAAGCCCTGTTCGTTGCCACTGCCGTTGCCTTCGCTGCTACCTCCTGCACCCAGGAAGGCAAAGAGAATGCCGATGCTGCTGCCGAAAACACCGAAGCCGCTGCCGAAAACGTAGGCGACGCCGCCGCCGCTGAAGCCACTAACGCGGCCAACGCCACGGAGGCCGCCGCCAACAACGCCGCCAACTCCACGGAAGCTGCTGCCAACAACGCTGGCAACGCCATCGAAAATGCTGCCGATAAAACGGCTGCCGCTACTGAAAACGCCGCTAACAAAGCCGCTGCCGAAACCAAGGAAGCAGCTGCCGAAGTAGAGCGCGAAACCCGCAGCAACTAATTACTGGTCGGTACTCAGTTCTCGCCTAAAAGCAAATGGCCCCTTTCTTTCCGTTTCACGGATTGAAAGGGGCCATTTGCTTTTAGGCGGGCGAACCGCTGGCCGTGGCTAACTGGGCCTCGGGTGCCGGCGAACTGCTGCCGGCCAGTTCCAGCAGCACTGTGTAGTAGGGCCGGCCCTGGGTGCGGGCGTACAGCCAGCTATAGAAGCTCAAGGCCTGCAAATCTTCCTGTTCCAGGGGCGCGAAGGGCGGCAACTGACTTACCCGCTCAGCAAAGCCCGGCCGACGGGCCTCCGCCGGGTCTTCGATGATGTCGCGCACCAGACTCAGGTAGCGTAGCACCGCCACGTAGCCCTCGCCATCGGCGCTGAACCGCTCCCGCAGCACCCGCTCGATGGCGCGCAGGCGGTTGAGAGCCAGGTCGGGGTTACCGAGCTCGAACTGCACCAGCATTTCGCCCATGCTCTTGTTGAGCATCCACTCCAGGCCCATTTCCTGCTCGCACCAATGGTCGGAGCGGCCGATGCTGATGAGCGTCTGGTTGGCTTTGGCGAACTGGCTTTCGGCGAAATAATGGAAGGCCAGCCCGAGACGGGCCGTCATTTCGTCGCGCGGGGACAGCACGGCGGCGGGCTGGCGCAGCACCTGCTCCAGCAGCCGGATGCTTTCGGCGTTGCGGTGCAGGAAGGCGTTGTTGGCGGCCAGCAGAAACGTGTAGCGCGGCAGCCAGGCGGCCTGGTAGGCCTGCGCGCCGCCCTCGCTCAACACACTGCGCAGCTGCTCCAGATACGCCACCGACTCCTGAAACTTGCGGGTGCGGTACAGGGCATGAGCCACCATGTAGAGCAGCCCCAGCTGGTAGTAGCGGTGGGCGGGCAAGAAGCCGTGGCGCTTCTCCATGAGGTGGTAGCAGCGGCGCACAAACGGCGCAAACGACACAAAGTCGCGGCGCACAAGCATGGCGCTACGGGCAATGGACATGAGCCGGTAGAGCACGGCCGGGCGCCGCGCAAAGGCTTCCTGCAGGTCGTATTCGCGCAGCACATCCTGCAGAATACCGTCGAAGGCCTCGCCGGCGCGGCCCTTCACGCGGGCCTGGCGCAGGCGCTGCCGGATCAGGCTGTCGGCAATGTTGGCGCGCTCCTCTTCGTCGGCGGCTTTCTTGTTGATGCGGTGCCGCCGGATGATGTCGGCCAGGTCGTCGGCGTATTCGCTGCCGGCCTGGGCAATCTGCAGCGAGTACACGGTATTGAGCAGTTCGTACTGCTCGTTGTCGTGGGCCAGCTTTTCGGCTTTGCGCAGCACCGACCAGCCCAGGCGCGGCACCCCGGCCTCGAACAGGTACTGGGCCAGCGTGAGCAGCCCGCGCACCGAAGACGCCGCCGTGGGGTCCTGCTGGCGCTGGCGCAGCAGCAGGTAGTCGGTGAGGTGGCGGAGCAGGCGCTTGCGCAGGGCGTAGTAGGCTACGGCGTTGGGCTCATCGGGGTAGAGCTTGGCCAGCAGCTGCGGGGTGGTGTAGGGCTTGGCGTGCAGCAGCAGCTCGCACAGACGCAAATCCATGCGGCCCTTGGGCTTGCGCTTCTGCCGCTGGATGAACTGCAGAAACTCCTTGCGGTCGGTGGGCGAAAAGGTAGCCAGGGTGGTACGAAGGTCGTCCATGACGGAATACAGGCGAAGCAGAATAGCGGGCGGCTGTCCGGCCCTTCCGGCCCGGATCAACCCTAAAATCAACCACCTAAAGAAAGCGCCTTTCTGCCCGAAAACCAACTCTGAAAGCGAGATTGAAAAATCCTGCCAGCAGAGTGTCAAGCAATTGAAATACAGATGCTTAAATAGATAACCAACAGAAGATCAACGTCTGATAAAACCAAAAGCTGGTAGCCGTCGGGGCCGATGGGAGCGGCATCTTCACCCCACACTCTTTTACTGCTGCTGCTATGCTTCGTCTGCTACTCGTTTCCACTGGCCTGCTGCTGGCCGCCACCGTCGCGCACGCCCAGGACTTGCTCGTTAAGCACAACACCGAAGAAATCCAGGTGAAAGTGGTGGAGGTCACGCCCACCGACGTCCGGTTCCGGCGCACCGACAACCCCGACGGCCCGCTCTATATCGTGCGCAAAGCCGAGGTACGCCTGATCCGCTACGCCAACGGCACCCAGGACGAGTTTGGGCCGGCGGCACCCACTACCAGCGCGCCCCTGCCCATATCGGGTTTTGTGCCCGCCGGTACGGTTCCGGCCAAGCCGCCTACGCCGCCCGGTCCTGTGGTACCCGGCGACGAGGAGCCGGCCGGCGGCGTGGTGTATCTGGGTGGCCCCCGCATTGGGGCTACCGTGCTGACGGGTGGCGTGGTGAACAAGGCGCGCGAGTCGGTGCCGGGCCTCAACCCATTTCTCACGCAGTTCGGGTGGCAGTTTGAAACCCGCATTTTCCGGCTGGCGAATGGCACCGCCGGCCTGTTTGAGTTTGTGCCGCTGCTGGGCGGGCTGGAGCAGGGCAAGTTCATTCCGAGCCTGAACGCGCTGTTCGGCATTCGGGGGCCGAAGGGCCTGGAGTTCGGCCTCGGCCCCAACCTGACGCCGGTAAGTGCCAGCGTGGCGCTGGCGGTGGGCACCTCGTTCCGGTACGACGGCGTCAATTTCCCGGTGAACCTGGCCGTCGTGCCCGGCAATGGTGGGGCCCGCATTAGCCTGCTGATGGGCTTCAACGCCCGACACCGATAGGCACCCGAGCACTTTGCCGGCAGCTACCAGCTACCGGGCTGACCGCCGGCGAGTAAAATTGTGGCATTATCAACCCTGCCTGCCTGCCCGCGTATAGCTGTCTATCTTTCCCACTCTAACCTCTACGAACATGGACGCTAATAACAACGGCATCGACGACAGCACCGAACTGCGCGCACGCGGCAACTGGAACGAAATCAAAGGCCAGGCCAAGCAGAAATGGGGCAGCCTCACCGACGACGATCTGGACTACGAAGAAGGCAAGCAGGACGAATGGTTCGGCCGTCTGCAGCATAAAACCGGTGAGACCATCGACGACATCAAGCACTGGTTCCAGCGTACGTTTTAGTACCAGCCACATACCCAAAAACGACACGCCCCGGGCCGCAAGACCTGGGGCGTTTTGTTAGCAGACCATTAAGCACAACAGTGAATTCTCATAAATATTATTTATTTAGTAATAATATTTCTATATTTAGTCATGCAAGCCCCACCCTTATGCTATGCGTATAGCTGCTGAAGAACTGCGCACTCTGGGCAACACAGCCTTGCTGAAACAGGACAAAACAGCTTTTTTCTGTTCGCGGGACTATCCTGCGTCCATAGAGTACCTCACCTATGTCTGGGCGCTGGAGCAGCGCTACGAACAGAACTGCGTGCTCTCAGGCTTCCATTCCCGGCTGGAACAGTCGGTATTCCGGTATCTGTTGCAGGGGCCGCAGCAGCCTATCATTTATGCGTTGGGCCGGGGCATCCAGCAGAATGTGCGCATGGAATACGGCCCTGAGATTCAAGCAAACCGCCTCTTGTTCGTTTCGCCGTTTGAAACCAACGTGCGCCAGATAACCGAGGAGACTGCCGAAATCCGCAACCTGCTTATTGCCGACCTCGCCGACGACTTCTTTATCCCGTACCTGCAGCCCGGCGGCAAAATCGACCGACTCCTTACGCAGCCAGCCATGCAGGGCAAAACCGTTTACACCCTGAACATTCCGATTAACAAGCGGCTGCTACAACAGGGGGCGCAGCCCTGGCGGCCTTTGGGGGCACTGGGCCATCATCTGCCTCCCCCCTACCGGCCCACTCTGCGTTAGCTAGCCGGAGCCCGACCGAACGACACCTGCATTTTCGCGTACAGGGCGAGTGCCCCCTAACCATCGCAATGCATGAACCTTTCCGACAACCTCACTGCCGCAGTGCCCACTTCTCCTTCCTCCGGCATCCGGGCACTGGCCCGCTTTGGCTTCGCGGCTAAAGGCACTGTGTACCTGCTTATGGGCATACTGGCGCTATTGGCCGCCACCGGCCAGCAGGGCGGCCAGACAGCCGACAAGAAGCAAGCGGTGCTGACGCTGCAGAACCTGCCCGGCGGCCCGGTGCTACTAGGCCTAACTGCCTTCGGGTTGCTAGGCTACATTGTGTGGCGCTTCACCCAGGCCATCGTTGATACCGAAAGCAAGGGCGGCGACGCCAAGGGAATTGGCCGGCGCATCGGGTTTGCGGCCAGCGGACTGCTGTACGCCAGCTTGGCCTGGTACGCGGCCAAGCTGGCCATGAACAGCTCGGCCAGCGCCGGCGGCAACACCCAGCAAACCCTCACCGCCCGCGTGCTGGGCTGGCCCGGCGGCGACTGGATCATCATCCTGGTCGGCGTCGCCATCATCGGCGGCGGCATCTACCAGATCTATAAAGCCTACTCGGGCAAGTTCCACAAGGACGTGAACAGCTCCGACATCCCCGGCGGCCAGCAGAACACGGTGTACCGCCTGGGCCAGCTGGGCTACACGGCCCGGGGCGTGGTGATGGCCATTATCGGCTACTTCTTCGTGCAGGCCGGCCGCCAGTCGCGCGCCGCCGCCGTGGGCAGCACCGACGAAGCCTTCGACTTCTTGGCCACCATGGGCCCGGTGGTGCTCGGTATTGTGGCGCTGGGTTTGATGGCCTACGGCCTCTACATGCTGGTACAAGCCAAATACCCCGTGCTGCGGCGGATTTAGTTAGTTGTTGGTTGCTAGTTGTCAGTTGCAAGGCAGCCTACAACCGACAAGATGAAAAGCCCCGCCGGGGCGACCCTCTAGAATGGTAGGGTCGCCCCGGCGGGGCTTTTCGCATGGTCAGCACTAGCAGTTCTATTAGCAGGCCCCCGCATATAAGGAATCTATTGGCTTCAAAGACGCCCAACTAACAACTAAATCCCTACTCTACGTAGTCCTGCAGGTACTGGTACCGCTCGGTGAGCTGGCCGTGGCGGGCAATGGTGGCGCGCTCGATAACGGCGTCGGTACCTTCGTGGACGAGGTGGGGCAGCACGTTGTCGAGGAGCTGGCGGCCAAAATCGCGGGAGGCGTTGCGGGGCAGCTCGCAGGGCAGGTTGTCCACGGCCATGATGGTGAGGTTGCCGGGCCGCGAGTAGGCCGGCTCCAACTCCCCGGTCTGGCAGTTGTAGTCGAAGGCGGGCTCCTGGATGGTGCTGCTGCGCTTGGTAACGGGAATGGAGCCGTCCACGTCGCAGGTCACGTCGGCAATGGTATCAATGCGGAAGTGGGCGCGGCAGGTGTCGGCTTCCTCGAACAGGCGCGGGGCGGACGGGTGCCAGTAGGCGCAGGCGATGAGCAGATTGGTCACGGGCAAAAAGTTGCGGAACGTGCTTTCGTACTCCTGCGGGTTGCGGTGAAAATCGGGCGTATCCCAGACACGGCCGTCGCGGCGGCGGTTGTAATCGGAGCTGCGCAGCTGGGTGTACACCGGCTCGTTGAAATCGAGGTAGAGGTAGTCGTACACACTCACGCGCCGGATGCCCATCAGGTTCAGCACCTCCACCGCGCCCTGCGCCACCCGGCCCGAGCCCGTTATGGCCATCTTGATGGGCGGCAGCTTCTTCACCTTGAAGAACTCCTCCTGCATGTCTTCCATGTCGAGGCACTCGTAGGCCGGCTTCAGCTCGTAGAGGCCGTGCTTGCGGCCGTAGGTGAGCAGGCCGTTGTAGGCCCCCACAATGCCGGCCCAGCGCCCGAAAGCCACAATTCGCTCCCCATTTTCGTTGGTGAGCAGCTCGTAGTCAATCAGGGTGATGTTCTTGGCCAGCACCTGCCGCAGCAGCTCGCGGTTGGCGGGCTGCTTTTTCACGGTGTGCGAGAAGAACAGGTAGGTCTTGTTGGGGATGAGCTGCCCTACGGGTACCTCCTTCACGCCCATCAGAATGTCGCAGTCCGAAACGTCGGGGCGCACTTCGATGCCGGCGGCGCGGTACTCGTCGTCGGTGAAGCAGCGGATGGGGCTTTCCTGGGCTACAATCTGCAGGCCGGGAAAGCGGGCTTCGGCCTCGGTGCATTTTTTGGGCGTGAGCGGCACGCGTTTGTCGGGCGGGGTTTTGCCTTCGCGGATCAGGCCAATGGTGATAGGACGCATACGGGGTGGGAATGGGAAGTTCGGGGGCTAAATCTGCGGAAAATTGTTGACCTGTCGCTCCCGGGCACATCACGCGTCTGTCATCCTGAGCGGAGCGAAGGACCTGCTCACGCTCGGGATTCTCTTGGATCTAAGACGTTCCGGTGTGAGAAGGTCCTTCGCTCCGCTCAGGATGACAGATAGGTTACCGGTTGAAATGCCCAAACATTTGCCCGTTTATCGGTTTAAGGGTGAAGCCTTTTCGCGCTACCTTTGTCAGGGGGCCTACCGCCCTCTTTCCGTTGCCACCCTCATATTCTCCTTTATGTTGCTGAAGACCAAGCCCGCCGATGTGTTCGTGGACCGTCACAACGGCCCCGACGAAGCTGCCGTAGCCGAGATGCTGCGCGTTATCGGCGTGGAGTCGATTGACCAGCTCATCGACGAAACCGTGCCGGCCGCCATCCGCCTCAAGAAGCCGCTGAACCTGCCCGCTGCCCTCACGGAGCGGGCTTTTTTGGCGAAGTTCAAGGGCATTGCCGGCAAGAATAAGCTGTTCAAAAACTATATCGGCCTGGGCTACCACGATACCCAGCTGCCGGCCGTTATTCAGCGCAACATTCTGGAAAATCCGGGCTGGTACACCGCCTACACGCCCTACCAGGCCGAAATTGCCCAGGGCCGCCTCGAAGCCCTGATCAATTATCAGACGATGATAATTGACCTCACGGGCCTGGAAATTGCCAACGCCTCCCTGCTCGACGAAGGAACCGCCGCCGCCGAAACGCTGCACATGTTCCACTCCTTGAGCAAGAAGAAAAACGCCACCCGCTACTTCGTGTCGGAGCAGGTGCTGCCCCAGACCATTGACGTGCTGCGCACCCGCGCCACGCCTATTGGTATTGAGCTGGTAGTAGGCGACCACCGCACCGCCGACCTCACCGACGAAACCCTGTTCGGGGCCATCCTGCAGTATCCCGCCGCCGACGGCGCCGTGTACGACTACACCGACTTCATCTCGAAAGCCCACGACAACAACCTGTTCGTGACCGTGGCCGCCGATTTGCTGTCCCTGACGCTGCTCACGCCTCCCGGCGAGATGGGCGCCGACGCCGTGGTGGGCAACTCCCAGCGCTTCGGGGTGCCGATGGGCTACGGCGGCCCCCACGCCGGCTTCCTGGCCACCAAAGACGCCTTTAAGCGCGTGATTCCCGGCCGCATCATCGGCCAGAGCATCGACGCGGCTGGCAACAAGGCCTACCGCATGGCCCTGCAGACCCGCGAGCAGCACATCCGCCGCGAAAAAGCCACCAGTAACATCTGCACCGCCCAGGTGCTGCTGAGCGTGCTGGCCGGCATGTACGCCGTGTACCACGGCCCGCAGCGCATCCGCCAGTTTGCCAGCAACGTCCACGCCCTCACCCGCACTCTCGATACCGAGCTGCACGCGCTGGGCCTGGAGCAGGCCAACGAGTTCTACTTCGATACCCTCGATATCCAGCTGGAAAGCAAGGAGCTGCAGAACGCCATCCGGCAGGAAGCGGAGTCGGCGGGCATCAACTTCCGCTATTTCGAGCAGGACGGCACGGCCCGCGTGGGCATCTCGCTCAACCAGAACACTGAATTGGAGGATGTGCAGGACATCGTGGCCGTGTTCAGCAAAGTGCTGGGCCGCGACGTGCGCCAGGTAGCCCAGGCCGATGAGGTGGAGGTAACCTGGACCGACAACCTGATCCGCAAGAGCGAGTACCTCACGCACCCCATCTTCAACTCGCACCACTCCGAGCACGAGATGCTGCGCTACATGAAGCAGCTCGAAAACAAGGATTTGAGCCTTGCTCACTCCATGATTTCGCTCGGCTCGTGCACCATGAAGCTCAACGCCACCGCCGAGATGATTCCGGTGACCTGGCCCGAAATCGGGGGCTTGCACCCCTTCGCCCCGCGCGAACAGGCCGCCGGCTACACCGAAATCTTCCACGACCTGGAGAAGTGGCTGTGTGAGGTAACCGGCTTCGACGCCGTTTCCTTGCAGCCCAACTCGGGCGCGCAGGGCGAGTACGCCGGCCTGCTGGCCATCAAAGGCTACCACGATGCCCGCGGCGACCACCACCGCAACGTGGCCCTGATTCCGGCTTCGGCGCACGGTACCAACCCCGCCTCGGCCGTGATGGCCGGCATGACGGTGGTCGTGGTGAAAAGCACCGAGGAAGGCAACATCGACGTGGCCGACCTGAAGGCCAAGGCCGAGCAGTACGCCGACCGCCTGAGCTGCCTGATGGTGACCTACCCGAGCACCCACGGCGTGTACGAGGAAACCATCATCGACATCTGCGCCACCATTCACCAGCACGGTGGCCGCGTGTATATGGACGGGGCCAACATGAACGCCCAAGTGGGCCTCACCTCGCCCGCCACCATCGGGGCCGATGTGTGCCACCTGAACCTGCACAAAACCTTCTGCATCCCGCACGGCGGCGGCGGACCCGGCGTAGGCCCCATCGGCGTAGTGGCCGATTTGGCTCCTTACCTGTCGGGCCACGTATTGGTAGACGCCGACGGCCGCAAGGCCGGCGCGGTTACCTCCGCGCCCTGGGGCTCGGCCAGCATCCTGCCGATTTCCTACGCCTACATCAACATGATGGGCGGCGAAGGACTGACGCAGGCCACGCGCATTGCCATCCTGAATGCCAACTACATCAAGGCCCGTCTGGAAGAGCACTACCCCGTGCTTTACACCGGCTCGAACGGACGCTGCGCCCACGAGATGATTCTGGAATGCCGCCACTTCAAAAAGGCTGGCATCGAGGTGGAAGACATTGCCAAGCGCCTGATGGACTACGGTTTCCACGCGCCCACGGTGAGCTTCCCGGTAGCCGGTACGCTGATGATTGAGCCTACCGAATCGGAAAGCAAGGAGGAGCTGGACCGCTTCATTGAGGCCATGATCAGCATCCGGAAGGAAATTGCGGAGGTGGAAGCCGGCAACGCCGATGCCAAGGATAACGTGCTCAAGCACGCCCCGCACACCGCCGCCACTGTATTGGTGCACGACTGGGAGCGTCCTTACTCCCGCGAGCAGGCCGTGTACCCCACTGAGTACGCCCGCAGCTACAAGTTCTGGCCCACCGTGTCCCGCATTGACTCGGCCTACGGCGACCGGAACCTGATCTGCTCCTGCACTCCCATCGAGCAATACACCGACGCCGAAGAGAAGCTGGTCGAAACCGACAAAGGCCCGTCGTATTAGGGCTTAGGGCTTAGGGCTTAGGGCTTAGGGCTTAGGGCTTAGGGCTTAGGGCTTAGGATGTATGAAAGAGGCCCCGCCGGGTTACGGCGGGGCCTCTTTTCTTTCGGTTTTCTTCGTTCCCCGGCTCCAGTCCCTAAGCCCTAGGCCCTAAAAACCTACTGTTTGCCGAAGCAGCTGCGGTACATGTAGCCGTTAAGCACCTGGCCGTCTTTCATGACGCGGGCCTTTACAAAGTAGACGTCTACCGTGTCCGTGATTTGCACCTGCGTATCGGCGCCGAGACTGGTGAGCTGGGCCGACTGCTTGGTCATGCCGTCGTAGAGGATGCATTCCACGATGGTATTAGCTTGGGAGGCGCTGGCGGTACGGGAGCTGCCGGTGTCTTCCTTGGCGGCGGTGCAGGCAGCCAGGCCTAGTAGAGAGAGCAGAAATAAGGCGGTTTTGTTCATGGCGGAATAATAGGATTGGGGTAAGATATATACATTCAGAAGTAAAAGAGAATTTTCCTTGAATAATTTTACTCCAGACAGGTAACGCAGGCAAAACCGGGAACGATGAATGGGCGTAGGACGTTAAAAACTCAGAACGGCAAAACTCTGTGCAGGCTATAAATTGCCCGGTTTTGGCCCCGCTTCTCTCCCCATCCTTTTTGTTTTTCTCCATGTCTCATATCACTCGTTTTTTCCGCCGTCCGGTGGCTATGCTGGCCCTGGGCTCGGCGCTGGTGCTGGGCGTTTCGGGCTGCGCTACCTCGTCGCGGGTGGGCGTCACGTCCGACTACGACCACTCCGTCAACTTCCGGGCTTACAAAACTTGGTCGTGGTACCCCACGCAGACCAAAGACACCGAAGGCGGCCCGGCTCAGGGCTACCAGTCGTTTCTGGATAAGCGCATTCGTACGGCCGTGGAGCGCGAAATGACCGCCAAAGGCCTGACCTACGCCGAAACCTCGCCCGACCTGTACATTGCGTATTCGGCTAAGGTAGAGGACAAGCAGCAGGCCAATTACAGCGGCTTGGGCCCCTATGGCTACCCGTATGGCTATGGCTACTACGGCGGCGGCCTTTACGGCCGGGGCAACGGCTACATCACCAACTACAAAGCCGGCACCGTCATCATCGACTTTGTGGATGTGCGCCGCAAGGAGCTGGCGTGGCGCGGTCAGGGCCAGGCCCAGGTAGACAAGCAGACTATTTCGGAGCCCGAAGTGTACCGCATTGTCAACAGCATACTGGGCACCTACCCGCCGCAGGGCCCCGAAGGCCCCAACGCCAGTCGCTAAGCGCTGCTCATCCTTATTAAATAGAAAAAAAGCCCTTCCTGATCAGGAAGGGCTTTTTTTTTATATCGTCGATCCGTAACGCGCAGACTCTACTTGATTAGTTGATGGGCACGTTTACGTGGCGCTCGGCGTGGTAGGAGCTACGCACCAGCGGGCCGCTTTCCACGTACTTCAGGCCGCGGGCCAGGCCTTCTTCGCGGTAGTGCGCAAACACGTCGGGGTGGATGAACTCGGCTACTTCGAGGTGGCGCTTGGTGGGCTGCAGGTACTGACCCAGCGTGAGGATGTGCAGGCCGTTGGCGGCGAGGTCGTCCATGGCTTTGTACATCTCGTCGCGGGTTTCGCCCAGGCCCAGCATGATGCCCGACTTGGTGCGCTTGCCGGCTTCGTAGGTGCGCCGGATCTGCTCCAGGCTGCGTTCGTACTTAGCCTGCGGGCGCACCAGCCGGTAGAGGCTGCCCACGGTTTCCATGTTGTGCGACACCACTTCCTGGCCGCCGGCAATCATGGTATCCAGCGCGTCCCAGTTAGCCTTCACGTCCGGAATCAGGGTTTCGATGGTGGTTTCGGGCGAGAGGCGCTTGGTTTGCACCACGGTTTCGTACCAGATGCTGGCCCCGCGGTCCTTGAGCTCGTCGCGGTTGACGGAGGTCAGCACAGCGTGCTTCACGCCCATCAGCTGAATGGCTTCGGCCACGCGGCGCGGCTCGTCGGTGTCGTACTCGCTGGGGCGGCCGGTGGCCACGGCGCAGAACGAGCACGAGCGGGTGCAGATGTTGCCCAGGATCATGAAGGTGGCCGTGCCGGCACCCCAGCACTCACCCATGTTGGGGCAGTTGCCGCTTTCGCAGATGGTGTGCAGCTTGTGCTCGTCCACGAGACGGCGCACGGCAGCATATTCGGGGCCCACCGGGAGCTTCACCCGCAACCAGTCGGGCTTGCGTGGCTTGGCCGGAGCAGCGGCTTCGGGCTGAATGATCGGTAAGGTCAGCAGCAAATCTTCCATGCTGTAAAGGTACTAGGTTTGATCTTGGGGAAATACAGAATCCGCTTCTGGTAAAAGCCGGAGGTGAGACTTTTGTTCGGGTGGCACGCCACGCAAACCCAAGTCTCACCTCCAGTAACTGCCTGCTGCAGGCGGCCCCCGTCAGCTGCGCGAGCCCAGATAGATGGTGAGGTACACCGACGGATAGAAGCGGTTATTGATACTGGAGTCGTCGATGTCGGCCGAAGGCAGCGTGCTCAGAATGATAGGGCGCTTGCCGTAAGCTTCCAGCAGAAAACCGGTTTCGATGCCCGCCACGGCGTCGCGGTAGCGGCCGTACTCGAAGCTGAGCGCGGCCCGAACGTGGGCTCCCAGCAGCGGCTTCAGCTCGTTGATGCCCGAAAAGAGCGGGGCCCGGTCGAGCACCAGGTTGAGGTTGCCGTGCTGGCGCGGGTCGTAGGCTTCGGCCCGAATGTCGTCGGGACCGGTGGGGTTGCCGTTGGTGTCGCGCGGGGTGTAGTCGTAGTAGATGTAGTAAGGCATCTGCAGTCCGATGGACGGACCGGCGCCAAACAGCGCATTCACCTGCACCCCCGCTTCCGGCGCCTTGCGGAAAATCACGCGCTGCATACCGATGGTAGGCCGCAACACGTACAAGAAGTTGGCTTTGTCGCGTACGAAGGACCCGCCGTTGTAGCTGGCCAAGCGGCGCTCCTTGGGGTGTTTCACTTCCACACCCTCAATGCTCCAGTAGCGCGACCATTTCTCGTTGAGCACATGGCTGGAGCGCACCGAAACGCCGCCAATCAGGCCGCCTTTGGTATTGAAGTTGATGCCGTAGACAAACTCCTTGCGGTACGAAGGGTCGTCGTTGGGGGCAGCGGCAGGCGCCTTCTGCGCCCACACCGCCGCCGGAGCGGCGGCAGCCAGCAGGGTAGCGGCCAGAGTAAGTACGTGTCGCACGGGGCGCAGAAAGGCTAGAGAGTGAAAAGAACTGAACCGTAAGGGCCGCCCGGCGGCTACCCTGTCGAAAGTACGTAAATTTGCAGGTATCATGCTGGTAACCGGCTAACCTTCCAAATCATTCCGTATGAGCACCGCCACCGCCCGCTACGCCGGCAATCTGCGCACCGAAGCCACCCACACGGCCTCCGGCAGCACCATTCTCACCGACGCGCCCGTCGACAACCACGGCCGCGGCGAGGCGTTTTCGCCCACCGACCTGGTAAGTGCCGCGCTGGGCTCGTGCATGATGACCATCATGGGCATCGTGGCGGAGCGGCAAGGCCTGGACCTGACCGGCGTGACCTACGACGTGACCAAGCACATGGCCGCCGAGCCCCGCCGCATCCGGCAGATCGACGTGCTTTTCCGGCTGCCGGCTACGCTCAGCGAAAAGGAGCGTACCATCCTCGAAAATGCCGCCCGCACCTGTCCGGTAGCGCTAAGTCTCAACCCTGAAATCGAACAGGATGTTCAGTTTCAGTATGCCTGATTGAGTGGTCTGCCGCCAGACTCATTTTCAACAAGAACGCCATGCTTCACATTGTGCGGCATGGCGTTCTGGTTGGGAGCAGACAGCGGGACTTAGCCGGATACGGCCTGCTTCACGTCGGCGAGGCGGATGCCCATGTGGGAGGCGTCGTAGCGGCACTCGCCGTCCTGGATGAGCAGCAGCTGCGGCGACTCGTGCTGCACGCTGAACTTCTGGGCTATTTCCTGCGAGATGGGCCGGAAGCGCAGCAGGTCGAGGTAGTAGATTTTCACGTTGTCGAGGCCGGCATCGGCCCACTGGCGCTCAATCTTGCCCTTGGCGGCGGCGCTGATGGAGCAGGTGGTGCTGTGCTTGAAGATGAGAACCGGCTGCTCCTGCGATTCGCGCACGATGTCAAGGAGCTGCTCGGATTGGGTGAGGGGTTGCCAGGGAGTCATAAAGGGAGTTGGTATTAGTTGGCGGGCGCGTCTTTTTTCTTTTTGCGAAGACGCAAACCCAGGGTGCTTGGTTCACTTACGCGCGCCGCCCCGGTTTTGTCGAATTTATAGTTGCGAGTCTGGGCTTCGCTGCCGGGAGGGCGGCTGCCTTCGCCGGGCTTCAGCGTTTCCTTGTTCACGGCCAGGTGCGAGTCTTTGTACGGCGCGGGATACTTGCGGGCGTCGCGCAGGGAGCGGCGGTTTTCGGCCCGGCGGTTGACGGGCTGGGTCTGGGCCGAGGCCGTGGAAACCGACAGGCACACCAGCCCGAGCAGGAGCAGCAGATAACGCATAGGATACAACAAGGAAGAAGTGAAAATGGCCCTCAGGGGCCTAACCGGATACGCGAAAACCGCGCCGAAGGCTGCCAACTAAAACGGCAGCGTGATGCCCAGAAACTTACGCTGCCCAACTTTGCGCTGCACGCGGCGGCGCTCGTACTTGGGCTTTTTAAGCAGGCCGTTTTTGTCGTAGCTGTTTTTCTGCGGTTTCAGCTCGGCCGGCGCGGCGGCGGTGCCGTCGGCGTTGGCATCGGTGGCGCGGGCCCCGCGCTTCAGCTTGGGCTGGGGCGGGCCTTTGGGGCTGGGCAGCGCGTAGCGGTGGCAGCTGCCGCCAACCAGCAGCGCCCCCAGCAAACACAGCGTAACGAGTGGTTTCATAAGAGTAGAAATTCGATAAAAGAACGTCATTCCGAGCAGCGCGAGGAATCTCGCTAGTGTGGTAAATATTAGCAATCCAACGTCAGCACGCGAGATTCCTCGCGCTGCTCGGAATGACGTTCTCACTCCCTTCCCTAGTAGCTCAGCAGCTTCTCCACGGCTTCGCGGAGGCGCTGCTGGGGCAGGAACTGCTTTTCGAGGTTGGGTGAAAACGGAATGGCGGTGTCGAGGGAGCCGACGCGCATGAGGGGCGCGTCGAGGCTGCGGAAGCAGTGCTCAGCAATCCAGGCCCCGATTTCGCCGCCCAGGCCGCCGGTGAGGGTGTCTTCGTGGAGCAGCAGCACGCGGCCATTTTTCTCCACCGTCTGGCGCACGGCGTCCTCGTCCCAGGGCAGCAGGGTGCGCAGGTCCAGGATGTCACAGTCCAGGTTCAGCTCTTCGGCCAAAGCCAGGGCCCAGTGTACGCCCGCGCCGTAGGTGATGATGCTGAGCGTGTCGCCCTCGCGCACCAGCGCGGCCTTGCCGATAGGCGTGGTGTAGTAGGCGTCGGGCACCGGGGCCGAGATGCTGCGGTAGAGCTGCTTGTGCTCGAAGTACAGCACCGGGTTGGGGTCTTCGAAGGCGGCGCAGAGCAGGCCTTTGGCATCTACGGGGTTCGAGGGGTACACCACTTTCAGGCCGGGCGTGTGCGTAAACCAGGCCTCGTTGCTTTGCGAGTGGAACGGGCCGGCGGCGGTGCCGGCGCCGGTGGGCATGCGCACCACCACATCGGCGTTCTGGCCCCAGCGGTAGTGGCTTTTGGCCAGGTTGTTCACAATCTGGTTGAAGCCGCAGGTCACGAAGTCAGCAAACTGCATTTCCACCATGGCCTTCTGGCCCTTGATGCTTAGGCCCAGCGCCGCACCCACAATGGCCGACTCGCAGAGCGGCGTGTTGCGCACCCGCGCCTTGCCAAACTGCGCCACAAAGCCGTCGGTGATTTTGAACACCCCGCCGTAGTCGGCAATGTCTTGGCCCATAAGCACTAGCTCTGGGTAGCGCTCCATGCTCTGCCGCAGCCCGTCGGAAATGGCATCGACGTAGCGCTTGTCGGTGGTGCCTTCGGCAGTGCTTAGTGCTTGGTGCCTAGTGCTTAGGGGAGAGGAAACAGTATTGCCGTCCGTCACTTTTTCACTAAGCACTAAGCTCTCCGCACTAGGCGCGAAGCTGCGGTACATGTCGCCGATTTCCTCGGTGAGGCTGGCAGTGGGCATGGGCACGGCGTCGGCCACGCGCAGGCCTTCCTCGATTTCGCGCTTGATGGTTTCGCGGTAGCGCATGCGGGCTTCCTCGTCGAGGATGCCCTCGGCCAGCAGCCACTTTTCGTAGTTCTCCACCGGGTCTTTCTGGGCCCACTCCTCAAACAGCTCCTGCGGCACGTACTTGGTGCCGCTGGCTTCCTCGTGGCCGCGCATCCGGAACGTGAGGGCCTCCAGCAGCACGGGGCGCGGGTTCTGGCGCAAATCCTCAGCAAGGCGGCGCACGGTGTCGTACACTTCCAGCACGTTGTTGCCGTCTACCTGCACAGCCTCCATGCCGTAGGCGGGGCCTTTGTCCACGAAGGAGCGGAAGCGGAACTGCTCGTTGGAGGGCGTGCTGAGGCCGTAGCCGTTGTTTTCGATGATGAAAATCACCGGCAGCTGCCACACGGCGGCCACGTTCAGGGCCTCGTGGAAGTCGCCTTCGGAGGCGCCGCCGTCGCCGCTGTAGGTCACGGTTACCTTGGGGCGGTCGGCCAGCTTATCGGCCAGGGCAATGCCATCGGCCACGGCCAGCTGCGGCCCCAGGTGCGAAATCATGCCCACAATGTGGTGCTCGTTGGTGCCGAAGTGGAAGCTTCGGTCGCGGCCCTTGGTGTAGCCGGTGGTTTTGCCCTGCCACTGCGCAAACAGGCGGTCGAGCGGAATATTGCGGCCCGTGAACACGCCCAGGTTGCGATGCAGCGGCAGGATGTACTCGTCGTCGTCGAGGGCCAGGGTGCTGCCCACCGAAATGGCTTCCTGCCCGATGCCCGAAAACCACTTGCTGACTTTGCCCTGCCGCAGCAGAATCAGCATTTTCTCTTCAATCAGGCGCGGCTTGAGCAGGGCCTGGTAGAGGTGCAGGAGGGTTTCGTTTGAGTAGTCTTTCCGGTCGAAGTTCATCGGGAGCAGGCAGAATTGGTGGGTGGCGCCAAAAGTACGGGTTTGGGTTGGATGCACCGAACTGCCCCGGTCAGACGCCGGAGGCGTCCGACCGGTTGCTGCAAGCTGACGTTCCTGCCCCACCGTTCAGGCAAGTATGCTCGGGCGGCGCGTACGGCAGCCGGTCGGACGCCTCCGGCGTCGGACCGGGGCAGCATCAGCAGGCAGCTGAGCGGGAGGAATCATTGGGGGTGACTGCGAAATTATTGGCGGCCGGATTGTGAAATCAGCGTCCGGCCGGCATCTATCTTCGTGCCCTGATTTCCCTTTCCTATCCTGCTTCTATGACCCGATTATTACCGCTAAGTTCTTTGTTGCTGCTTTGCCTTCCGGCCCTGGCCCAGCAGCCGGATACCACCCGGCTGCGAGAAGTCGTGGTGCTGGATTCCGTGCGGTGGGTGACGCACAGCTGCCCAATAGCGCAAACCTTGTACACGTATGAGAAGCCGCTGAGCCCCTTCGTCCCCCTGCAGGAGCAGCTCCGACAGGTAGCGGGCGTGCAGGCCTCGCCGTACTCCGGGGCGCCGGGCGCGCAGGTGGCGGTGCGGCTGCGGGGCGCGGCCTCGCTGGCCCGCAACGCGCAGCCGCTCTACGTGGTGGATGGCGTGCCGGTGTACCAGAACATGGGCGAGAGTGCACTCCAGACCACCTACGGCGTGCAGCAAGCGCAGGTGTACGGCCTCAACCAGCTGCTGAACCTGCCCAATGAGGACGTGGAATCGGTGACGGTGCTGCGCGGGGCCTTCGAAACCGCGGCGTATGGCGCGCAGGGCCAGAACGGCGTTATCAGCATCACCACCAAGTTGGGCCGCCTCAACCAAACGCCGCAGGTGCGCTACAGCGGCTACGGCGGCGTGCAGCAGGTGCGCCGCCGCTACGACTTGCTGAACGCCCGCCAGTACGCCGAATTCCAGAACGAAGCCGCCCGCAACATTGGGTATCAGGAGCCGTTTTCGGCGGCTGAAGTGGCGGCCCTGGGCGAGGGCACCGACTGGCAGCGGGAAGTGCTGCGCGTGGCGGCCCTGCAGGAGCACCACCTGAGCGTGGCGGGCGGCCGCCCCGCCACCCGCTACTACGTGGGCGCCGACCACCTGCGCCAGAACGGCATCGTGGAAAACTCGCAGCTGCGCCGCTACGCGCTGCGGGCCAACGTGCAGCAGCAGCTCACGACCCGCCTCACGCTGGACGCCCGCGCCGGCGCCAGCCAGACGGAGGCCCGCCTGCCCCCCGAAGGCCTCGCGCTGAACATGCTGACGGCCGCGCCGGTGTTTCCGGCCCGCTTGCCCAACGGCGAGCTGAATGACGACCTGCAGTTTGGATTCAATCCGCTCAGCCAGGCCCTGCGCCAGACGCGCGAGCCCCGGCAGCGGCAGCTGCTGGCCCGCCTGGAGCTGCGCCAGCAGATCGGCCAGCACCTGACGGCCAGCCTGCTGGGCCATGCGGAGTGGAACCACCTGCGCCGCACCAGCCTCAGCCGCATTGGCGGCAGTTCCCCCACCTCTGAAAGACGCCAGTTGGAGGATCGGCAGCGGCGGCAGCTCAGCTACCGCGCCGCCCTCAGCTATGGCCGCACCCTGGCCGGCCGCCACGCCTTCACGGCCCACCTGCAGGCGTATCGCCAGGACGTGCAGCAGCACGACAGCTCCCAGACGCGCACCACCAGCGGCAGCACGCAGGTCATCGAAAACAGCCGCAGCCAGAATGAGTACCAGCTGCTGACGGCCAGCCTGCAGGCCGGCTACACCTACGCCGGCCGCTACGCGCTGCAGGCCAGCCTCCGCCACGACGGCAGCAGCGCCTTTGGCACTGAGGAGCGCCAGCAGTGGAGCCCCGGCGCCCAGCTAACCTGGCACGCGGGCAAAGAGGCATTTCTGCAAGACAATTCCATCGTGTCGCAGCTGGATATACGAGCCGGCATGGGGCGCACGGCCAACACCGGAAATTTCTACGGCCAGAACTTGTTTGTGCTGGTGCTCGGCGGCTCGGGCGGGGGAGGCGTGCGGGCGACGCCCATCCGGGAAGTCACCAACCAGCAGGATGCAGGGCTGCGGGCCGGGCTCTGGCACGACAAGCTGCTGGTGGAGGCCAGCGCCTACCAGCGCCGGACGGCCCTGACCACTGTTTCGCTGTTTGGCCGCACCGACGACGCCGGCACGCTGCGCGCCCGCGGCCTAGAGCTGAGCCTGACCGGCACCTGGCTGAGTGGCTCCCGCTGGCAGGCCGGCACCACCCTGGCCCTGGCCACCCAGCAAAGCCGCTACGACGGCGACCAGCAAGGCTGGGGCAGCAACAACGTGCAGCTAACGGTCGACGGCGACCCACTGGCCAATTTCCGCGGCCTGCGCTACCTCGGCCCCGATGCCACCGGCCAGGCGCGCTACGCCGGCAGCACGCCCGCCTCGCCCGAGGGCACCTACGAAAACCTGGGCTCGGGCCTGCCCGCCCGGCTGCTGGGCTTCACGCAGCACCTGCGCTACCAGCGACTGAGTCTGCAGCTGCAAGCCGATGGTGCCTTCGGCCATCAGGTGTACAACCTCAACAACCGCTACCTCGACGACCCCGGCGGCTTTTATGACAACGGCAGCCACCGCCTGCTCAGCCGCTGGACGCCGGCCAACCCCAACACCGACGTGCCGGCGGCCGGCGCGGGCGTACGCGCTGGCAGCTCGTATTTCCTGCAGTCGGGCAACCACGTGCGCCTCTCCAGCCTGCTGGTGAGCTACGAGCTGTGGAAGCAGGCCGCGCGCAGCCTGAGCGTGTGGGTGGGTGGCCAGAATCTGCTGGTGCTAACCAACTACCGCGGCTTCGACCCCGGCATGAGCAGCGCCGGCGCCGACGCCAACCAGGCCGGCCTCGACGCCGGCGCCTACCCCACCGCCCGCACCGTGCTGGTGGGCGTGCGGGGAGAATTTTAAGGCTGGCAAAACCCCTGTAACTTGCGTAGCCCGGCCAGAGTCAATTGGCCGGGCTACTGCTTTTCAATGAAAACACGCGTACTCTTTTGGGGCCTGATCCTGTTTGTGCTGCTGGATCTGGCCTTCACCTTTTTTCAGGCCAACCAGCTGCCGCTGGAAGGCGACATGATAGACATTGTGCTGCCCGGCCCCCTGTGCCGGCAGGTGCTCCAAGACCCCTTCGGCTGGGCCGTGCTGACGCGCAACGAAGTGTACGTGGCGCCCAACCGCTTTTTCGCGCACGCCGCCATGAGCGGCTACTTCAAGACGGTGCCGTTTGCGCTGCAGCGCCTGCTGCCGCCCATTGGCAGCGTGTACGCCGCCTGCGCCCTGTTTGGGGTGGCGGTGCAGGCGCTGCTGCTCTACGTGCTGGCCGTGTACAACACCGGCAGCTACTCGCTGCGGCGCTGGCAGCCGTGGGCGGCGGCGGCGCTGCTGGTGCCGCTGTTTCAGCTCGGCGGCTACAACGACCAGATGGGCATCCTGGACCGGGCCATCACCTACACGTTTTTCTACGCCTTCCCGATGGCGCTGCTGCTGCTGCTGCTGCTGCCGTTTTACCTGGCGGCCCGGCGCGGCGAGCCACTGCGGCTGAGCTGGCCGCGCCGCCTGGCGCTGGTGGCCCTGATGGTGGTGCTGGCCTTCAACGGCGCCATCATCACGGGGGTGGTGGCGGTGCTGTTTTTCGGGATTGGGATGCATTGGCTGCGGCAGCAGTGGCAAGCCGGGGCGCGGTTTGGGCTGGGCCAGTGGCTGAGCCGGGTGCGCCAGCTGCCGGTACTACCGGTAGCGCTGCTGGGCATTTTCACCCTACTGTGCCTGTACTCGCTCTATATCGGCCGCAATGAGCTGGAAGGCACCGAGCACACGCTGCCACTCCTGGAGCGCTACGCCCGCATCCCGTCGGGCATCTGGTGGCTGATGCGCCGCCCCGGCCTGCCCGTGCTGCTGGCGGCCACTCTGCTGAACGTGTGGCTGATCCGGCGCAGGCTGCCGGTTTCCGACGAAAGCCGGCTGGTGCAACAGGTACTGCTGGGCCTGGGGCTGTTTAGCCTAGTGTATGTGCTGCTGCTGCCGCTGGGCGGCTACCGCGAGTACCGCCCACTCATCATCCGCCGCGACTCCATCATGCCGCTGCTGCTGGGTTTGATGTTCCTGTACGGCATCAGCACCCTGCTGCTGCTGCGGCAGCTGCCGCGCCAGCCGCAACGCCGCTACCTGGCGTGGGTGCTGGTGGTGTCGGCGTTCTTCATGCTCTCCGACCAGCCCACGCTCACCAACAACAACGACTGCGAGCGGGCCAGCCTGGCCCGCCTCGCCGCTTCGCCCGAGCCGGTCGTGCGCCTGGGCGAAGGCTGCACCGTGGCCGCCTGGTGGAAAATCAACGCCCCCCAGTATTCCGAAACCAGCGCCCAGTTGATTCAGTACTGGGGTATCACCAAAGACGAAAAACGCTACTACCTGCAGGGGTGGTAGTGTTTGGGGATTAGAGATTAGGGAGCAAGGATTATGGAGTAGGGATTGGGGTTAGCAAATAGGCTGTTCGAGCTAAGTTCAGCGGCACAACATGGTTTCTAGGTCCCCAGTCCTTAATCCCCAATCCCTAATCCCTAATCCCTACTCCCCATTTCCGAACCCGGCGGGCCAGCCAATGGTTAGCCTTTTATCTAGTTTCTCCCCGCTCCTTCTCCATGATTCATTTCGAAGAATTTACGCTGGCCAACGGCCTGCGCTGCATTGTGCACGAAGACCATACCACCCCGATGGCCGTGCTCAATGTGCTCTACAACGTGGGCGCCCGCGACGAAGACGCCGACCACACCGGCTTCGCGCACCTGTTTGAGCACCTGATGTTTTCGGGTTCTGTGAACATCCCGAGCTACGACGAGCCGTTGCAGCGGGTGGGCGGCGAAAACAATGCCTTCACCTCCCCCGACATCACCAACTACTACCTCACCGTGCCCGCCGCCAACCTCGAAACCGGCTTCTGGCTGGAATCCGACCGGATGCTAAGCTTGGCTTTCTCGGAAAACGGGCTGGAGGTGCAGCGCAAAGTGGTGGTGGAAGAGTTCAAGCAGAACTACCTCAACCAGCCCTACGGCGACGTGTGGCTGAAGCTGCGCCCCCTGGCCTACCAGCACCATCCCTACCAGTGGGCCACCATCGGTAAGGAAATCAGCCACATCGAAAACGCCGTAATGGACGATGTGCGGGCCTTTTTCAAGAAGCACTACGCCCCGCAGAACGCCGTGCTGGTAGTGGCCGGCGCCGTGACGGTGGCCGAAGCGCGCCGCCTGGCCGAAAAGTGGTTTGAGCCCATTGCGGGCGGCCCGGCCTATGAGCGCCAGCTACCCACCGAGCCCCGCCAGACCGAGCCCCGCTTCCTGGAAATAGCCGCCGACGTGCCCCTGAGTGCCCTCTACAAAGTGTACCATATGCCCGCCCGCAGCGCCGACGACTACTACGCCGTGGATCTGCTGAGCGACCTGCTGGGCCGCGGTAAGTCCAGCCGCCTGTACCAGCAGCTGGTGAAGGAAAACCCATTGTTCAATTCCATTTCCGCCTCCGTGACGGGCTCCCTGGAGCCGGGCCTGCTGGTGGTGAGCGGCAAGCTCAACACCGGTGTGACGCTGGAAGCTGCCGATGCCGCCGTAGAAGCCGTGCTGGCCACCCTGCGCGAGGCGCCGGTAGCCGACGACGAGTTGGAAAAGGTGAAAAACCAGGCCGAAGCCAGTATCGTGTTCGGGGAAATCGAGCTGCTCAACCGCGCCATGAACCTGGCCTACAGCAAGCTGATGGGCGACGCCAACCTCGTGAACCAGGAAAGCGCCCGCCTGCAGGCCGTGACGCCGGCCGCCGTGCACGCCGCGGCCCAGGAAGTGCTGCGCCCCGACAACTGCAGCACGCTCTACTACCGCGCCCAGCCGGCCGCCGAAACCGTCCCGGCCACCCTGGCCACCGCCGACGCCGAGTAGACCAGCCGGAGAACCACTAGCAGCGTACCGACTCACGCTCCATAGCTTGACAACCAAAGTCCATAGAAAAGGCCCGGCCGACAATACGTCGACCGGGCCTTTTCTATGAAACGCAAACAGGTTAGATGGGCTTACCAGCCGCTACCGCCCGAGCCCCAACCGTCATCCTTCTTTTTAGCAGGTGCGGCTTTCTTGGCGGCCGGTGCAGCAGCCTTTTTGGTGGCCGTAGTGCCGCCCGACGCCTTGGTGGCGCTGGCCGAAGCAGCTACTGGTGCAGCAGCGGGCTCCGGAGCGGCGGCTACCGGCTCCGGCTCGGGCTCCGGCATGGGCGCGGCTACCACCGGATCGGGGCGGCGCACATTGCGCTTGATGTAGGGCGCCAGCGGACGGCCCCGGTAGTCAGTAGTAACCCGGTGCGAAGGCGCGGCCGTAAAGCCGGGCGCTACCACCGAACCGCCCGGCTGGTTGCTGGTGCCCGCTGCCGACATACCGCCCCCACCGAAACCAGCCTGGCTGGAAACGGCATCGGCGGCAGGAGCCGCGACTGGCTCAGCAGCTGGCGCCTCCATAGGAACATCAGCGGCGGCCGGAGCAGCAGCAGCTTTCTTAGGTGCGGCTGCGGCTTTCTTGGGAGCCGGAGCAGGCGTGCCCCAGCCGTCCGACGAGCCCCAGCCGTCGTTGGCCTTCTTTTTGGTCTGCGCCAGCGCAGGAACGGTTACGAGGAATGTGCCGGCCAGCAGCAACGGTAAGGCAAAACGATTCATTAGATCTAAGATTAAAAAGTGCTGCAAGATACGGCTCTGCCTTCTGGCAAGAAACCTTCCGTGTACATTCTTGCGAAACGCATTGCTTTGCCAGAAGTTCCTGTTGGCGCGGGAATTAATGGGCCACACCGCCAGCCTATTGCTTGGTCGGCTTCTGGCTGGGTTTGGCGGGCGCAGCCGGCGTACTGGGGGTAGCGGCTGGTGCAGCAGGTGTCGGAGCAGCTGCACGTGTTTCGGAAGCTGCATCAGGAGCCGCCACCGGCTCCTCAACATCGGCGGTGGCCGCTGGCGCGAAGGGCTGCACGGTTGCCGGTTTGGCCGGCGCTGGTTTGGCTTTAGCAGCCGATTGGGCTTGAGCTGTCAGGGCCAGCAGGCAGCAAGCCAGGGTGGGCAATAGTGGGAAACGTACCATAACCTATCAGATGAATGGTGGGACATTCTATAAGTTACAATTTATTTCCCCCTTTTCCTCAAGCACTTACCCAATGCTTGATACGCCAAAAGCCCAGTCAGCAGACTAGGCTTTTGATGAGCGAACCGGAGCCTTATGGCTTGCGGCGGACCGCCGACTTTTCGGAGGAGATGGACGAAGCCCCGGTAGTAGCAGGCTTTGGGGCTTTCTTCTTCAGTGGCCGGCCCATGTAGTCGGTGGTAGGCGGGCTGGGCATGTTCAGGCGCAGGCCCGGGGCCAGTTTCAAATTCTCTTCGTCGCGCCGGCCCGACCGGTCGTAGCGGGCATAGGCACCGGAGCGGGCCTTGGCGCGGGTGTTGCTGGTGCGGTGGTAGCCGTTGGCTGCCTTTTTGGTACCGCTGGGGCGGGTAGTTTTTTGGGCCTTCGCCTCCGATACCAGCAATATGCCTAGCAGAGTGAGACCAACAGTGAAAGCAGAGACGATACGCATGGCAGAAGTCGGCTAGAAGGTTGGCAATGAGCTACCATACGCAGCCACCACGCATCCGGATGGATTACCAGCTGGCAGGCTCGCTGGATGCCACAGTGCTGTTTTCGGTGGTGCTTTTACCCAGCGTAGTAGAGGCTTTGGCTTTCTGCTTAAGCGGACGGCCCCAGTAGTCGGTGCTCACGCCACGGTAGGGAGCCGTGTTCATGCCGGGGGCGGCCATTACCCCCGACGACTGCATCATAGGGTCGGTGCTGGCCTGCTCCTGGTAAGCCAGCTCTTTAGCGGCAGCCGTGGTGCGGTTGGTTTTCTGCTTTTTCTTGAGCGGGCGGCCCCAGTAGTCGGTGGTAGGGCGGCCGTGCAAGCTCAAGCTCTGGCCGGGGGCCGTGTTCCAGCTCATGGTATAGGCAGGAGCTGCCTCGGCTTCGGTAGGAGCTACGGCGGCGGGCTCGGCCAGTTCATCCAGCCAGGAGTTGGCGCTGGCAGGCAGTTCGCCCTGGGCGAAAGACGTGCTGAACGAAGCAGCTACCAGAAAAGCGGAGAGAAACAAGGATTTCATAGCCAGAAGAAAATAAGATGGCGGAAAGACAGAAAAGCAAACCGGGCCTCGGCAGCAGAACGGGCGGCGCCCCACGTTCCGGCAACTAGCCGCTGGTGTCTGGCCTAAGACAGCAACCATACCAATTTCCTCTTTTGGGCGGCCGGCCAAGCTTGATTTTCCAGCAAAACAGCTTTTGTAAAGCTTAGAAGCAGTTTTTAATCAGCATTTTTTTTCTCAGCGCGCACTTTTCCCCTAGCGCAACCCTTGATTTTCTTACTCACCCCGCAACTGCCTACCTTTGTTGTACTATGCAGGAGAACATCACCCGGCTGCGCGCCGAAATAGACGCGTACGACCTTAGCACCCCCGAGCAGCTCGACCAGTTCCGCATCGCCTACACGGGCCGCAAAGGCCAGCTGGCCGACCTGTTTGATCAGCTGAAAACCGTACCGCAGGAGCAGCGCCGGGCCGTCGGGCAGGAGCTCAACCAGCTCAAGCAGCTGGCCCTTGCCCGCTTCGAAGGCCGCCAGCAGGAGCTGGAAGCCGCCACGGCCACCGCCCCCGCCGACCCCACCTTCGACTACACGCTGCCCGCCGTGCCGCAGGCGCTGGGCACGCGCCACCCCTTGAGCGTGGTGCGCGAGGAAATTGTGCAGATTCTGGCCCGTATCGGCTTCAACGTGGCCGAAGGACCCGAAATTGAGGACGACTGGCACAACTTCACGGCCCTCAACTTCCCCGAAAACCACCCCGCCCGCGACATGCAGGACACCTTCTTCGTGCGCCGCACGCCCGGCGAGCAGGAGTGGGTGCTGCGCACGCACACCAGCCCCGTGCAGGTACGCGTGATGCAGGCGCAGAAGCCCCCGATCCGGAGCATCATGCCCGGCCGCGTGTACCGCAACGAAGCCATTTCGGCCCGCGCCCACATGATGTTTCATCAGGTGGAGGCACTGTTCGTGGATGAAAACGTGAGCTTCGCCGACCTCAAACAGACCGTGTACCACTTCGTGCAGGAGCTGTTCGGCAACGATGTGCAGGTGCGCTTCCGCCCCTCCTTCTTCCCCTTCACCGAGCCCAGCGCCGAAATCGACATCACCTGCCTGATTTGCAAAGGCAAGGGCTGCAACATCTGCAAAGGCACCGGCTGGGTGGAAATCGGGGGCTGCGGCATGGTCGATCCGGCCGTGCTGGAGCAGTCCGGCATCGACCCGGAGCGCTACTCCGGCTACGCCTGGGGCATGGGCATCGAGCGGATTACGATGCTCAAATACCAGATCAAGGATCTGCGCCTGTTCACGGAAAACGATATGCGTTTCCTGCGGCAGTTCGAAAGCGTGCAATAAGCCCGCCCGAAACCCGACTTCAGACTACAACCCGCATTCTGCCGTTGTGATGACGGAACAAGTACCAAGGGCCGTATAACGGCCTGTGCTACGGTTCTGCCGCCACAGCGGCAGTTGCCGTTTGATGGCACTTGCCTGGCCGTGCGGCCCGTTTTATCTACACTTGTTTCCATGAACCCAGCCCACCTCTTTTCTTCCGTCGACTCTTTGCCGCGTTGGCGCGCCCTTGCCGGGCTGCTGGCCTTTGCGGGGACGCTTGGGCTGGCTTCCTGTGATTCGGGCTCCAACGCAGTGGAACCTCAGATTCCGCTAGTGGCCTTTAATACGCCCATCAACCTCACCAACCAGGAGTATGTGGCCCTACGCGCCGACAACGGCGCGGCCTACGTAACGGGCGGCGTGCGCGGCCTGATTGTGGTGCGCCAGAACGCCAGCACCTACGTGGCCTTCGAGCGCAACTGCCCTTACCGTGCCAACGACACCTGCGCCCGGGTCCGCATTGATGCGTCGCGGCTGTTTCTGCGAGACGCTTGCTGCGCCTCCCAGTTCGACCTGCTGGGCCGCCCGCAAGCCGGTCCGGCCACCCGTCCGCTGCGCCAGTACACAACTTCTTTGTCTGGTAGTATCCTGACAATCACGAACTAGTCGAAAAAGCGCATTTTTTTTAGCCCTATGCTTGCACAAACTTTTAATTTGCTCTAATATTGCACCAGCAACGGCAAAAAACGCCGCCATAACCGCTTCCTTAGCTCAGCCGGTTAGAGCATCTGACTGTTAATCAGAGGGTCCCTGGTTCGAGCCCAGGAGGGAGCGCTCAGAGTGAAAAAGCCCATCGTATCCCGATGGGCTTTTTGTTTTCTAAATACGCACATTCTGTCAGCAGCGTAAAGTCAGGCAGTATTTACAGTTGGCACTTGTCATCCAGAGCCGATACGCCATTCAGTGCTGGTAGCCGGATAATGATGCTTCGACCACAGGCTGCCTTAGTACAGCACACTAGGGTTGTAGATCAACCTTTTGTCAGCCGGGCTAGTACACTTTTAAAAAAGCCCGAATACTCGTGGCCCGACACCTCCTCTACCTCTCCCGCTATGCGCGCTATTCGTTTCCCCTTCCTGGCAGCCCTGATGGTGCTGCTCACCTTCTCGCTCAGCAGCTGCGACGCCATCGGCACCATCTTCAAAGCCGGCGCCTGGACGGGCATCATCGGCGTATTTCTGATAGTGGTGCTGCTCTGGTTTGTCATTACCCGCATCCGGCGCTAGTTTATTGTCAATCGTAAAACTAACAAGGGCGGCCCCGCGGGGCCGCCCTTGTTAGTTTTACGATTGATAACGCGGCTATTCTTTCACCACGCGCAGCACCTTGGCGCCATGCGCTGCATCAAGCTTCAGCAGGTAGATACCAGCCGGCTGGGCCTGCAGATCCACGGTGCTATGGCCGTTGAGTTGCTGCATGACTTTGCCCAGCGTGTTGTGCACCGTACCCGTCACGGCCACTGGCTGCCCGCCCGCGTCCAGCACCCGGAATATGCCAGTACTCGGGTTGGGTGCCAAAGCCAGCGTCTGTAGTACATCGGCACAAGTGGTGCAGCCCGTCACAGCTACAATTGGCGAGTAGTGGTAGGTTCCATCCAGATCGGTCTGGCGCAAGCGGTAGTAGGCAAGGCCATCCAGCGGCTGCTGATCCAGGTAGGAATAGCTAGAGGCCTGCGAAGTGGTGCCACGGCCGGCTACGGTGCCAATACCTTCAAATTCGCGTCCATTGGCACTACGCTCAACTACAAAATAGTCGTTGTTGAGCTCCGAAGCAGTTTTCCAATCGCACCGCACGGCTTTTGGCGTGCGGGTAGCAGCGAAGGCCGTAAGCGTTACGGGCAGCACCCCACCCGGCCGAGACGACACCCCGAACGGCGAAAAGCTGGTAATGCCGGTGCGTGATTGCGCATACACATTCGCCGAAACCAAGGCAGGTGCCTGCTCAGCATATGACTGGTCCCAGCCACCATTTAGATAATGGTTTATATGAGCGGCAGCCGCCACAAAATCTGACGTGACATCGGTAACGTTGTTCCACTGCAACTTCATCGTGATGTTGGAGTTGCCAAGCACTTCTTCCGCAACAAACCACGTCTTCTGCACCGTTTTGAGTAGTACGGGTGATGAGCCGACTCCCGCATCGGAGTATTG
This sequence comes from Hymenobacter sp. APR13, assembly GCF_000737515.1. Lineage (NCBI taxonomy): Bacteria > Pseudomonadati > Bacteroidota > Cytophagia > Cytophagales > Hymenobacteraceae > Hymenobacter > Hymenobacter sp. APR13. Next base: position 2,315,575 of record NZ_CP006587.1, on the reverse strand, counting down.
CGCGAATACGCCATTTCCTACTCGCACGCTGTAAGTATCCTCTGACTGAGTTGCTGTCTGGCTGAGCGTCACAGGATTGTAGGCAGTGGCGGAGGTACCTACCGGGAATAGCACGCCAACACCTGTGTTGGTCACAGTCTGTTTCAGGCTCCCCGTGTTGTTGGTCACAAATACGCCAGCGGTTCCGGTGATGGCTGCGCCTTTCTGTAGGGTCACATCATAAGCATTGAGCGTAAGAGTAGTGGTACCCGTTGCCGCAAAAGCAAATCCGGTGCTAACCAGCATATTTCCCGCCAACGCTTTCGGTCCCACACCCTTTAACTGCACATTGCCATACACTCCACCCTTCACAGTCTGTTCGGTGGTGCCATCGTTACTATACACCACTGTGCTGCTTTTATTCAGCGCCCCAAGTACAAGTGTAGGATTGGAAGTGCTTTCCAGGATGAGCGTAGAGCCAGGGCCGACATCCACGGTAGCTGCCAGGGCATCATTGGCCGCCACCCGGAACGTGGCGGCAGTGCCAGCATCGCCACCTACAATAATCTTCGAGTTCAGCCCGCCGACAGTCCAGTTATTTGCAATTCTGTCGGCCGTGGCAGACGTGCCCCGTACGTAGTAGGTGCAGTTAGGCTGGTTGAAGTCGGTGGGTGCTGTCCCGGTACCATCCGCGTTTACCCCCCACGAATTCTTGTTGTCGAGGTTTTTATTGTCGGCGTCAGCAGAGTAGAAGATATTGGTTTGCGGCGTAATCACTACATCGTCGATACTTAAGCCGTTACCATTAGTTGACGTGTTGAACACGTAGCCCCAGCGTATCATTATTTCCTCACCAATGCCCAGCTCAAGATTGGTCAGCGTTGTGCGTAGTACCCGCCGATTGGTAGGGGCGTTACCATTGCGAGGCGCAATGGCCGTGGAGGTAGATGGGGCATCTACCCGCAACGCCGCTTCTGTAGTCCAGCCGGTGGTGGTGGAGAGATAGAGCGCGTTAGGGGATGCGGCAGGAATATCACCCAGGTTCTTCTTCCATGCCACCTCCACAAAGGCAGCCTGTGTGTTGCTGGAGTTATACCATTGCTCCATGGCATACTCTACCTCCAGTTTCTTGATGACTTTGGTAGAAGTATTCTTCAGACGGATACCAATGTAGCCTTTGCCAGAACTGGTATTAGTAGCGGCAATGCCTCCCAAGGCCCGGTCGGAGCTGCCAGAGGTACCGAAGTGGTACCAGCCGGCACCCGTCGGCTGCCCCTGTGGATTTACTTCTGCCCCTTTCGCCCCATCATCACTGGGTATAGTAGAGGTACTAGAAATGCCCGTGAACTGGTTGTTGGTAAACAACGGCCGTTCCTTCGACTCGAACTCCGCTCCTACCCCATCCAATGTGTAGCGGGTGTATACCCCTTTGATGGTAGTGTTGCTGGTGAATGTGGCATTGGTGCCTGCCAGCCCATCAAAGTTCTGGCTATAAGGCCCCAGTCCGTTGGTATTGGCACCTACATTGTCCTTGAATTCATACTGGGCTAGTGCCTGGGTTGCGCTGCCCAGCAACATAAACATTAAGATTAAGTAGCTTTTTTTCATCAGCAAAAGATGTATAAGTGGGACAATTTGGGGTAGCAAAACAGTTGTTGCTGTAGCAAATATTACAATTTACTAGCTCACGCTTCTACTTATTATCATATTTTTTTGTATTAAAACAGGCTAATATTCACTATGTATCTTCTCCACTCCTATACAGGCATAAAAAAACTGCGCTGCCTCTTAAGGCAGCGCAGTAGTTGTAACAGCATTTAATGTCACCAGTAGTCTTAACCGGCTTTCTTCTCCGGCGGCATAGTGCCGATGATATGGTCCCAGAGCGTGGTGCTTACACCAAAAGCAATTTCGTCTTGCCGGTAGTGGTGCTGGGCGTGGTGATGCCACCATACTTTCAGGAAGTTCTTTGGGGGCGAGTACACGTGGATGGCGTAGTGCACGAACAGGTACAGCGCGTAGCCGAACACGAAACCCGCCAGGATGCCGAAACCGGCATTGCCGAACGTGAAGCGGAAGATGAAGAACAGCAGCGACGCCACAAACACCGTCAGGATGGGTGGCATGGCCAGGCGCGTCTTATCCTTAGGGTACTCGTGGTGCACGCCGTGCATGGTATACTGAAACTTGGCCTTGCGAGGCGTGTTGGCCTTGAGGTGGTACACATAGCGGTGCATCAGGTATTCGGCCAACGTGAACAGGAACCACCCGCCCAAAAACAGCCCGAATGCTGACAAGCCCGACAGCAGGCCTCGGCTCAGACTATAGTAAAGGCTCACGCCCGCCACGCCAAAGAAAATGCTGAGCGGCCCGGCAATGTGGGTGTGCGTGAGGCGTTCCAGCACCGGATTTTCGAACAGCTGTGCCGAGCCTTTGTGCTTGGGTTTCACGGCTTGCGCCGCAGCAGCTGGGCTGGATTTAACATCAGGAGTCGGAGCAGCAGGCGCAGTCTGATTCATGGAGACAAGTATCTGATTCAAGGGGCAAAAGTACGCAGCGCAGCGTAAACCAGCATCGGCTAGGCCAGAGACAGGTACTGAGCCAGCAGCCGCCGGACGTTCTCCACGGAGCAGGCGTCAGCGGTGCAGCGTAACGGTGCGCGGTCGTAAAACCTCGTTCGGTGGCGCAAGGTTTCATCTAGGCGGCTAATCAGGGCGGCGCGGTCGGGCAGGCCGGCCAGCAGGGGGCGCTGTGCCGCCGCCGCCAGAATGCGCGCCGCCAGCTTTACTACGGGCACCTCCAGGTACAGCACCGGGCCATCGGCGAGCAGGGCCTCCAGGTTGTGGTGGAAACAGGGCGTGCCGCCGCCGGTGGCCAGCACGAAGCGGCCGGGCTGTTGCTGCACCTCGCGCAGCGTGGCGGCTTCCCGCGCCCGGAAATAGTCTTCGCCCTCGGCCGCGAAAATATCGGCCACGCTGCGGCCTTCCCGGCGAACTATTTCCTCGTCGAGGTCCAGGAACGGCAGTTCGTAGGCCACCGCCAGGCCGCGGCCCAGCGTGGTTTTGCCGGCACCGGGCATGCCAATCAGGTAAAGGCGCTGCAGCTCAGGTTCGGAGGCCATACGCAGTTAAAGTAGTGAGACATGAGTACTGAGTATTGAGATATTCTGCAGTGAATTGACACCTATGCATTTGTCAGTCACCTAAATACTCAATACTAATATCTCATTCCTTAGGAAGTCAGCTTGACGCGTGGGTCGAGGACGGCGTAGAGCACGTCCACGGCAATGTTCACGACCACAAACAGGGCCGCAATGAAGATGGTAGCGCCCATCACCACCGGAAAATCCAGGTTCTCCACGGCCCGCAGCGTAACGGTGCCCAGGCCCTTCCAGTTGAAAATGTACTCGATGAAGAAGGCGCCCGCCATCAATGAAGCCAGCCAGCCCGACACAGCCGTCACCACCGGATTCAGGGCGTTTTTGAGGGCGTGGCCCACCACCGTGCGGTAGCCCGAAAGGCCCTTGGCCCGCGCCGTGCGGATGTAGTCCTGCCCCAGCACGTCGAGCATGCTGGAGCGGGTGAGCTGCGTGATGACGGCCAGCGGCCGGATGCCCAGCGCAAAGGCCGGCAGCAGCAGGTTGCGCAGCACCAAGTGGCGGCCCGTGAAGGCGTCGGTTTCGAAGAGCTGGCCCGTGAGGTTGAGGCCGGTCCAGCGGCTCCAGTAGAAACCGAACGTAATGGCAATCAGGATGGCGGCCACAAAGGAAGGCACCGAAATACCGAGCACCGACGTGGTAATCAGCAGCCTATCGAGCCAGGTGTGCGGCTTGAGCGCGGCTACCACTCCAAACGTAATGCCCAGCACTGCTGCCAGCAGCATGGCGGCCAGCGCCAGCCACAGCGTGCCCGTGAAGTGGTCGAGCAGGATGGTGAGCACCTCTTTGTTGCTCTGGAAAGAGCGCCGCAGATACGGCGTTTTCAGCACCACGGCCCGCTCGCCCAGCGGCAGCAGCGTGAGGCCGCCGTACTTGGCCGTGCCCGCCGAGTCGCGCGGGTGCACGCCCACCGGCGACACATCGTTGAGGTAGCCGAGCAGCTGCGCGGGCAACGGCTGGTCGAGGCCCAGGTCGGCGGCAATGGCGGCGCGGGTGGCGGCGTCGGAGCGCTGGCCGGCCAGCAGGGCCACCGGGTCGCCGGGCAGCACCTGAAACAGGAAGAACACCGTGAGGGCCACGCCCGCCAGAATCAGCAGGCCATGCCCCAGCCGGCGCAGAAGGAAGGTGAGCATGCAGTAAAGGTAGTGCGGCGGGCGGTCATTGCGCAGCGGTTATTGCGACGCTAAAAGCACGTCATGCAGAGCGGAGCGAAGCATCTCGCCAGTGTGGTATAATCAGATACTACACTGGCGAGATGCTTCGCTCCGCTCTGCATGACGTGCTTTTAGCGTCGTCCTGTCTTAAAACAGCTTCTCGACCTTGTACAGGTCGGGGATGTCGTGGTAGTGGTATTTGGCTTTCACCACGCCATCCTGCAGCACCATCAGGCCGGGGTTGGAGCGGATCATGGACTTGAGCACGGTGGCGTCGGCGAAGTAGAACGGGCCGGGCAGGTTCACGTCGTGGCGGAACGAGTCGAACTTGGGCGGGCTGGTACTGGTGATGGTGAGAGCCTTAATGTTGCGGCGCGACTTGCCGGCGGCTTCCATCAAATTGTTGATGACTTTGAAACGCTCCCGGTCGGTCTTATTGGTGTTCTGCACGATGAGCACCAGCTTGTTGCCTTTCAGCAGCTCCTGCGTGTAGGAGTTACCCTCCACATCCGACACCTCAAAATCCGTAATCAGGGCCTTGGAAGCCTCCGGGTTCAGGGCCTCCATACTCTTGTACTTCCACGTCGAGTCGGTGGGGTACTGGTCGAAGGTTTTGGTTTCGCCGTTGCGCTCCATCACGTACTGGTAGCGCGCCTGCTCCTGCGGCTTCATCAGCTGCCCGATGTTGTTGCCAACCTTGTAGGGCAGGAAGTCAAAGTACGGCAGGTGGCCTAGGGCGCGCACTCCGATGCCGATGGCCGTGGCCGAGGCCAGCGTGATGTACATCACGCCCAGTTGGCCCTTGGCGAAGCTGTAGCGCAGAAAGCGCTGGTTAAAGAACACCACGGCCCACAGCCCCAGCAGCACCACGTCCTTGCTGAATGACTGCCACGGCGTGAGCTTGATGAAGTCGCCGAAGCAGCCGCAGTCCGTGACCTTGTTGAAAGCCGCCGAGTAGAACGTGAGGAAGCCGAAGAACACCAGCAGCGCCAGCAGCACCCACAGCGTTTTGCGCAGCATCCAGCGCAGCAGCAGTGCCACACCCAGCACTACTTCCAGCGAGCTGAGCACGATGCTGATGGTGCGGGCGTAGTCTTTGAAAAACAGAAAAAAGCTGCCGAAATCCTCGGCAAACACCTCGAAGTACTCTTCCAGCTTCAGGGCTGTGCCCACCGGGTCGTTGAGCTTGATGAGCCCGGAGAAGATGAACAGCGCCCCCAGCAGCAGCCAGCAGACTTTGGTAACTAATTTCATAACAGTGTTTTGGACCTTTGAAGTCAGAAGAGCGTGGTTGGTTCGGCAGGAGTGGGCAGCGGCGACTTGGCACCGCTGAGACTTGGCCGGAGCCCGCCGCCCCCGCGCCGCGCAGTACATACGCTAAACTCAACCGCCGGATGCAGGCTGGGCCAGAATGAGCTGTAAGATACAGCCCCGCCCCAACACGCTACGCCGCCGAAACGCCGAATCCTTTTTTAATCAGCACAAACACAGCGTAGTTGAGCATGTCGCGGTAGTTGGCCTCCACCCCTTCCGACACGCGCGTGGCGCCGGCCAGGTCCTCGATCTGCTTGGTGCGGTGCAGCTTCATCAGGATGATGTCGGTGATGCTTTCGATGCGCATCTGGCGCCAGGCTTCGCCGTAGTCGTGGTTTTTGGCGAACAGCAGGCGGCGGTTTTCGGCAGTCTGCTCGTCGTAGGCAGTGGCCACGGCTTCGGGCTCCAGCTCCAGCGGAGCGTCGGCGGGCAAACGCAGCTGCATCAGCGCCATCACGCAGTAGTTGACGATGGCCACGAACTCCCCGTCCACGCCGTCCTCAACCAGTTGGCGGCCTTTCTCCTGAATGCTGCGGATGCGCTGGGCCTTGATGTAAATCTGGTCGGTGATGCTGGGCAGGCGCATGATGCGCCAGGCCGTGCCGTAGTCGTGCGTTTTGGCCACAAACAGGGCGCGGCACTGCGCAATCACCTGGTCGTATTCGTGCTGGGTTTGATTCTCCAAGTTTTTGAGGCTATTTTGTTGCAATTCGCCTTTTTCGTCATGCTTCGACTGCGGCTGCGACTTCGCTCAGCATGACGTTCATTTCCGCCCGAAACCATGCTCCAGGCCCCGCAAGATACGTGTTTCCCCGCTGCGCAAACCCTGCGCTGCCCCGGTGGGCGCCTGCTCGATCTGCGTCGGCCGCAGGTGATGGGCATCCTCAACCTCACCCCTGATTCGTTCTTCGAAGGCAGCCGCATCGAAACCGAAACCGACCTGCTGCGCCGCGCCGAAACCATGCTGCTGGCCGGGGCCGCCGTGCTCGATCTGGGCGGCTACTCCTCGCGCCCCGGCGCCGAGCACATTTCGGAAGACGAGGAAAAGCACCGCCTGCTGCCCGCCGTGGAAGCCGTGCACCGCGCCTTCCCTGAGGCCCTGTTGTCGGTGGACACGTTCCGGGCCGGCGTGGCGGCCGAGGCCGTAGCGGCCGGCGCCGCCATCCTCAACGACATCAGCGGCGGCACCCTCGATGCCGACATGCTGCCCACCGCTGGCCGGCTGGGCGTGCCCTACATCCTGATGCATATGCGCGGCACGCCCCAAAACATGACCCAGCACACCCATTACGAGGGCGACCTGGTGCTGGAGCTGGTGCGCTACTTCCGCGACAAGCTGGCCGTGCTGCGCCAGCACGGCGTCACGGACGTGGTGCTCGACCCTGGCTTCGGCTTCGCCAAAACTCCGGCCCAAAGCCACGAGCTGCTGCGCCGCCTACCCGAGCTGCGGGTGCTGGGCCTGCCGATTCTGGCGGGCCTCTCCCGCAAAAGCATGGTGTATAAGCCGCTGGGCCTCACCCCCGACGCTGCCCTCACGGGCACGGTGGCCGTGAACACGCTGGCCCTGCTCAACGGGGCCCGTCTGCTGCGCGTACACGACGTGGCCGAGGCCGTACAGACCGTGCAGCTCGTTTCCAATACTTTTCCCCCGTTTCCGTCGTGATTGGCTCGTTCTCCATCGGCTTCCTGCGCATCGGCTGGATAGACGTCGTGGACGTACTGCTGGTCACGGTGCTATTTTATCAGCTGTATAAGCTGCTGACGGGCAGCGTCGCGCTGAAGATTTTCCTGGGCTTCATGTCCATCTACCTGTTTTATCTGGTAGTAAAGGCGGCCGGCATGGAGCTGCTGACCAGCATTCTGGGGCAGTTTATGAGCGTGGGCGTGCTGGCCGGCATCATTTTGTTTCAGCAGGAAATCCGGCGGTTTCTGCTCAACATAGGCAAGGCCACAGCCTTTGAGCGGATGCGCATGTTTCCGTGGCGCCGCGACACCGAGAATGCCGAGCGCCTCAACGTGACGCCTTTCGTGGAGGCTGCCAAGAGCTTGGCCGGCAAGCAGACCGGCGCCCTCATTGCCTTCAGCCTCGCCTCCGACCTCAAGCCCTTCGGCGACACCGGCGACCTGATCGACGCAGCCGTTAGCAAGCGTCTGCTACTGAGCATCTTCAACAAAACCAGTCCTTTGCACGACGGCGCGGTTATCATCAGCCGGGGCCGCATCAAGGCGGCGCGCTGCATCCTGCCCGTGAGTGAAAATCCCGACGTGCCGGCGGCCCTGGGCTTGCGGCACCGCGCCGCCATCGGCCTGACGGAAGTGACAGATGCCGTGGTGCTGGTGGTGAGCGAGGAAACCGGCCAGATTTCGTTGGTGCGCGGCGGCGAGGTCTTCCGCAACCTGGCTCCCGCTGACCTGCGCGCCCGCCTCAACGAGTTCCTGTTCGACGCGGCGCCGCGGCCGGCCGCAGCTGCTACGGGCGCCGAAGTGGCGGCGTAGCAGCTTAGAGCAGTTTCCACCGCTTCCGAAACCATTGTCGTTGCATGGGGGACGCCAGCCTTGCCGTTCGCTTCCCTATAATAGATAGCTGCCGACTTGCAGTAGCTGCCATAAAATTTTATTTTTTAAATATATAATATTATTACTATTAATAATCGTCTATATTTCATACGCTTATTACCTCTATGCAGCCACTTGTGCTGTAGCGCGTAGCCGCTACTTGGCGCAGCGGCGGTACGTGAGGAACCATTGCCGACGACTTATCCTACCGCGTATGCACCACGTTACACCCCGTGCCTTTGGGCACTGTATGCTTCTGGGAATGCTTTTGCTGCTGGCTGCCCCAGGCGCTTTGGCGGCCCCCGCTGCCTGGCTACCAGCTGACGACCCGGCCGCCGCACTGCTCAAGGAGCAATTGCAGGTTATTCAAAAGGAGTTTCCGGGATTCGTGCCGGGGCAGCTGTTCCGTGACCAAGGAGTTTCCTACCTGTTTCTGGATAGCAAGCTCGAGCCCATTGCCACAACCACCCTGCCTTCTTGCAACGCTGCCAACAGTTCTTACAAGGTGGTAGTGGTCGACCGGCCTGCATCCGATACCACCAAGTATAGTGTGAGCCTGGAATCCGCCATTATTCCGCCACCAGATCTTGCTATAAATCAAGGCATCTTCGCAATAGACGGAGGTGCTTCTCCTCCTACTACAGTGCTGGCCCAGCAACAGGTGGGCCCACTAACCGGACAGCTGGAAATAACTGTCACGCTAAACAAGGAAACAGCCACTAAGACGCTGGAGCTTGTGACGCGCAAAGTCCTAAAATTTCCCGACTGCGACGCCAACTACCAAGTGGGTATCTTCGTGGGCACGAACGCCAGCTTCCTGAGCCGGCCTGAGAATATTGAGCGGTATGAGCCAGTGGCCGGGGGGCCGGCAACGCTGGTAGCCGACAACCCCACCACGCATCTGGCCGTGTCATTGATGGCCGTGTTTTACCCTTCGCCCCGGCGGTTTGGGTATCAGTACCGTGACCTGGATTTCTGGCAGCGCTGGAATATGTCGTTTGGCACGCGCATCGGGCCCAACCTGCTCGACGACTTCCTGCTGGGGCTCAACTACGAGGTGTCGAAGGGGCTGAACCTGGGGGCGGGCGTGCACTACGGGCAGCACCGGGTGGTGGCAGGCCAGCCCGATTTCGACTTCGGGCGCGACGTGTACGAGAAGGCCACCTTCTCGACGGCGGCCGACACGCGCATGCGCTGGGACCCGGCCTTTTACATCGGGGCCAGCCTGGACTTGCGGGTGCTAGGAATACTGCGCGGCCGCAATACTGAGCAGAATGCACTCTTGCCCAGCAGGCCGAATCCCTCTCCGCCTGCCACCCCCGCCCCTGCTGCCCCTGCAACAGGCGCAGGCGGCAGCAACACGGGCAGCAACGGCGGAACTCTTCCGCTGGCGCCTGCCGCCAAAGCTGCTCCCGCCCCGGCTGCTCAATTTTCTAAACGCAAATAACCCTATCCCGCCATGCTGACACGCTGCTGCTTACTGCTGCTGCTGGCCACGGCCCGGCTTACCCTCGCCGCCGATGCTGGCGACACCTCACCCCGGCGGCTGGGCTTGAACCGGCAGGTCTTCGGGAGCGAACAGCCAGAGCTGGCCCCAGCCCGGCCGCTCACGCTATTCTGGCCAGGTGCTACGCTGGCGGTGGGGGTGGGCGTGAACACCTACGGGCCGCTGCGCTACTCCAACAGCAACCTGATGGTGCCGCTAGCCGTGGATTATATTCACCCTATTACGGTGTCTACGCGCGAGCACCCCACGCTGGGCATCCGGCTGCGGGCGGCCACCGACCTGACCGACCACCGCATGCCCGACCCGGTGTACCTGCCCTACACGGTGCAGCAGCCGGGGCGGCTGGCCCTGGAAGCGGGCTTGTTTCTGGAAGGCAGCCCCAAGCCCGACCTCTCGCTGTTTGTGCACGGCAGCACCGGGCTGCGCCTGTATCCGTTGCTCGACGCGGGGCCCGAGCGCTGGAAAGTGTACGACACGTTCAACCAGCGCATTGCTTTGCTGGGTGCCGGGCTGGGCTACCGCATCTGGTCGCAAGGCAGCGAAAAAACCAGCCAAAGCAACTATACCCAGCTGCGCGGCAGCCTCGACTACCGCCGCCACTGGCACGACCTGAGCAACCGCACCGAGCGCTACTACCAGCAATACGTAGGGCCCAGCACCCGCCTTAGCAGCCTGCACGCCCACTTGGGCCTGACTACCTGGTGCAAGGGAAAGACTGGAATAGAGCTGGCCAGCAACTGGTATGGCCGACCGGCCAACGACCCGCGCACCAAGTACTACGACGTGCGGGTAAGCGTGCTGCTCCGGCTGCGCAAAAACGAAGCTAAAACACCAATAGCCCCGCAGAACCAGCAGCAGCAGGATACGAATAGGTAACCCGCCCTTGGCTCCCTGTTGGGTGGCAGGACTGTCGGCTTGGTTGCGGCATTCTAGGAACCAGCATGCCAGGCCGGCGGCCGGGTAATGGCATTCAGAAAACAGGAAGGATGCAAACGCGTCGCTGGAGCAGCATTCCTGGTTCCGGACCGCTGCTTGACGCCTGCCAACAGCCGTTCCGAAAAACAGAATGCCCCACCAGCGGCGCCAGTGGGGCATTCTGTTTTTCGGAACGGGCCATTTAGGTTGTGGCGGACTTCTGCTTGTCTTTTTTGCTGGTAGAAGACAGGCCGGAGAAGTCGAAGTAAGTGGCGGCTTGCTCGGGGGTGGCGGCGAAAGCCCCAAGCAGGGCACCATAGTTGGCGAACAACTCCACGGCCAGCGCCCGATGATTTGCTTGAACTCAGTGAGGGAGCTGATGGGCGCATCCAGCACAATTACCTTCACCGTTTTGGTATCCACGCCCGTAGTCAGCAGCTTCGAGGTAGTGACGATAACGGGCAGCATTTCCTTGGGGTCGGTGAACCGCTCCACGAGGCCCTGGTAGTTATGCTGGTCACTGGTGAGCTGCATCACATAGTCGGGGTAGGTCTGCACCATCCCACCGTTCTTGTTGATTAGCGCCGTACGCATCCGGCTGGCGTGTTCTTGGTCGATGCAGAACACAATGGTTTTGGCCATCCGGTCGCCGAGGGCGTGCAGGAACTGGGTTACCCGCTCGGCTACTTTCTCGGTGCGCTTTTCCAGCACCAGCGTGCGGTCGTAATCGGAGAGGTTGTATTCCCGATCCATTACTTCGTCGCCGTTGCGGTCGGTCTGTCCTGCCTCGGGCCGCCAGCCCAGGTCCCGGTCTAGGTGCACGCGTACCACCTTGTAGGGCGCCAGAAAGCCATCGGCAATGCCCTGCTTAAGCGAGTAGGTGTAGATAGGCTTGCCGAAGTAATCGTAGTTAGAACGCTCCTCGTCGTTGCTGGGCGTGGCAGTGAGGCCCAGGTGGGTGGCGTTGGGGAAGTAGTCCAAGATGGCCCGCCACCGCGAATCGGCGGAAGCGCTGCCCCGGTGGCACTCGTCTACCACAATCAAATCGAAAAAGCCGGGGCTGAACTGCTTATAGGCTTCGGCCTCGGGGTCGTTGCTGCTGAGCCCCTGGTAGAGGGCTAGGTATATTTCATAAGCATGGTCAACGTGGTGGTTTTTCACCATCGTCATACTGTCCCCGAACGGCCGGAAGTCACCCCGGTAAGGCTGGTCGATTAGAATGTTGCGGTCAGCCAAATACAGGATGCGCTTCTTGGCCCCGGCTTTCCACAGCCGGTGAATAATCTGGAAGGCGGTGTAGGTTTTGCCGGTACCGGTGGCCATTACCAGCAGCAGGCGGTTCTGCCCGCTGGCTACGGCCTCCACCGCCTTGTTCACGGCCAGCGCCTGATAATAGCGCGGCTCGTAGGTCATGCTGTCCTGGTAGAACGGCTGGGTGAGAAGCTTTTGCTGCTCGGGCTGCTCCAGATTTTTGTAGCGGCAATAGCGCTGCCATAACCCCTGCGGCGAGGGAAATTCTTCCAGCGTCAGGGCGCGCTCCAGTACGACGTTGCTTTGTGTCAGGTCGTGCTCGATGAAGCCGTCGCCGTTGGAACTGTAGGCAAAAGGCACGTCAAGCAGACGAGCGTAGGTAAGCGCCTGCTGCATACCCGCGCCAAGGGCGTACTTGTTGTCCTTGGCTTCTACTACGGCCAGCGGTACGCCGGGCTGCTGATAGAGCACATAGTCGGCCCGGAGCTGGGCTCCACGTTGATACATGTTGTTGCCGCGCACCTGAATGCGGCCGTCGGTCAGGCTCACCTCTTCGCGCAGCTGGCGGTGTACGTCCCAACCGGCCCGCACGATGGCCGGCGTGATGAACTTGGTCCGGATATCCTGCTCGGTCAATGATTTCTTATCCATAAACACCTGGCAAAAAACATATCAAACCCCGCTTCCAGTGCAGCAACGCACCAGAAGCGGGGTTCAAAGATAACCAGAAGCCGTAGCCGGCAGGTGATAAGAATTACGGCGTGTTCGTCACTACCTGGCCACCTTCCGGCTGTGCGGCCGAGCGGTCTTTGAGCGTACCCAGCTCTTTGCCTACCTCAATAAAGGCCGCAATGGCTTTGTCGAGATGCGCTTTGGTGTGGGCGGCGGAGAGCTGCACCCGGATGCGGGCCTGGCCTTTGGGCACTACGGGGAAGTAGAAGCCTACCACGTAGATGCCCTTTTCCAGCATGCGGGCCGCGAATTCCTGGCTCAGCTTGGCATCGTAGAGCATGACGGGCACGATGGGGTGCTCGCCGGGCTTGATGTCGAAGCCGGCGGCGGTCATCTTCTCGCGGAAGTAGGTGGTGTTTTCTTCGAGCTGGTCGCGGAGCTGGGTGCTTTCGGTGAGCAGCTCCAGCACCCGCAGGCTGGCGCCCACAATGGCCGGCGCGAGGGTGTTGCTGAACAGGTATGGCCGGCTGCGCTGGCGAAGCATGTCAATGATTTCCTTGCGGCCCGACGTGAAGCCGCCCATGGCCCCGCCCAGCGCCTTGCCCAGCGTGCCGGTGATGATATCCACGCGGCCCAGCACGTTGCGGTACTCGTGAGTACCGCGGCCGGTTTTGCCTAGGAAGCCCATCGAGTGGCACTCGTCAATCATCACCAGCGCCTGGTACTTGTCGGCCAAGTCGCAGATCTTGTCGAGCTGAGCAATGGTGCCGTCCATGGAGAACGAGCCGTCCGTGACGATGATGCGGTGGCGGGTGCCTTTGGCCTGGGCGTCCTGGAGCTGCTTTTCCAGGTCCTGCATGTTGTTGTGCTCGTAGCGGTAGCGCTGGGCTTTGCACAAACGCACGCCGTCGATGATGGAGGCGTGGTTGAGGGCGTCGGAGATGATGGCATCCTGCTCGTTGAACAGGGGCTCGAACACGCCGCCGTTGGCATCGAAGGCCGCCGCGTAGAGGATGGTGTCCTCGGTGCCCAGAAACTCGGCCAGTTTGGCTTCGAGCTGCTTATGGATATCTTGGGTGCCGCAGATGAAGCGCACCGACGACATGCCGTAGCCGTGCGAGTCGATGGCGTCTTTGGCGGCCTTGATTACCTCGGGGTGCGAGGACAAACCCAGGTAGTTGTTGGCGCAGAAGTTCAGCACCTCGCCCGCCTCGGCGGTTTCAATTTCGGCGCCTTGGGGCGAGGTAATCACCCGCTCCTTCTTGTAGAGGCCGGCGTCTTTGATTTCCTGAAGCTGCTGCTGAAGATCGGGCTGGAGAGTGGTGTACATATGGTGGGGTGATGGAGTATGGTTTGGTGAGTGGGAAGTGGGGCAAAGGTACTACCCATCCTCCTGAACAATACAGAACGGCATATAGGGCCCGGTGAAGTCTCTCTGCTGTTTTATTGTAACGAATGAGTGGCGGTAGAGATGCTTAGACAGTCTCTCAGCATGACAGCTTGAGTTAGGTATGCTCAGCCATTTCCTAGCGCCCGAAGAACGCCTGCACGCCGGCCCGGCCGCTATCCATGAGCTGCTGCTTTTGGGCATCCGAAACGCGCTTGATTTTCGGGTTGAACCCTAAGGTGCTGATACTGATGGTGCGGGTCCGGTCTTCGGGGCGGGCGGGGTTGAGGTTTTCGATGGCGACGGTATAGAGCGCGCCCACATAGGAGCCGAAATCCTGAATGGCGTAGGGCGCCAGCTGCCGCTGGCGGCCGGCCCGCGCATCGAGGGCAATCTGCTCGGCGCGGTCGAGGCGCAGGCCTAGCGTTTCGGGGTTGGTGGAGGGCCCTGACGCGGGGGTGGCTGCAGTCAGGTAGCGGGGATTATCGAACAAATCGATGGGGTAGTTGGCCAGCAGGCCGCCGTCTACCAGCACTTCTACTGGCTGGCCGGGCAGCGGCTGCCGCACCACGTGGCCGGTGGTGTCCAGAAGCACAGCCCGGAAGTAGAGCGGAATGCTCATGCTGATGCGCACGGCATCAGCCACGCGCATAAAAGGGTGGGTTTCGTAGCTGAACACCTGCGTGCACTGGCGCGTGAGGTTGGTGCCGGTGGTATACAGGTCGCGGTAGCGGGTAGGCTGCTGCTGCACCAGCGTGTGCAGCTCGCCCAGCGTGAGGTCGGGGTTGCCGGTTTTGCGGCTCACCAGCTCGCTCAGGTACTTCGCGAATTCGTCGCCGCGGTACCAGCCGTACTGCTTCACCAGCCGCGTGCTGCCCCCGAAGAAGATCAGGCGGCCATCGTTGAGGCGCTGAATCGGCGTCCGGTTCACTACCTCGATAATCTCCTGGGGTGAGTAGCCCACGGCCAGCAACGCCGCCTGAATAGCGCCGGCCGAGGTGCCCCCCACCCGCTGCAGGCCCGCCAGCACACCCTGCTTTTCCAGTTCTGCCAGCGCGCCACCGTAGGCAATGCCCCGAATGCCGCCGCCTTCCATCACCAGGTTGCGGTATAGAGGCCGCGCCGGCACCTGGGCCGGGGCCGCGAATACCGGCACGCACAAAGCAGACACCAGAAGCCAGCGGCGCATAAGCAGAAGATTAATCGTGGACGACTGGAAAGATACCAGACTCGCCGGAAGCGTTGCGGGCGGCCCGCATTTTCTTGCCACTGAAAGCGCCACGCCCCCGTATCTTTGCCGTTCCCCACCACCCACGTTCCTGCTTTTTGCCCATGGCTACTTCCTCCAGCACCTCCGCCACCACCCCCGGCGACACCATCCTCGTTATCGGCGCCGGCGGCCAGTTGGGCCTGGAGCTCACCCACGAGCTGCGCCAGATCTATGGCGCCTCCAACGTAGTGGCCGCCGACGTGCGCGCTCCGAAAGACGCCGAAACCGCCCAGGCCGGCCCCTTCGAGCTGCTGGATGTGCTGGACAAAAACCGGTTGGAAGACGTGATGCGCCAATACAAGCCCAAGCAGGTGTACCACCTGGCGGCGTTGCTGTCGGCCACGGCCGAGAAGAATCCCAAATTCGGCTGGCAGCTGAACATGGACGGCCTGTTTCACGTGCTGGATGCGGCCGTGGACCTGGGCGTGCAGCAGGTGTACTGGCCCAGCAGCATTGCCGTATTCGGGCCCGATACCCCGCGCGACAACACGCCCCAGCTCACCGTCATGAACCCCAACACGGTGTACGGCATCAGCAAGCTGGCTGGGGAGCAGTGGTGCGAGTGGTACTTCCGTAAGCACGGCCTGGACGTGCGCAGCCTGCGCTACCCCGGCCTCATCGGCTACAAGAGCCTGCCCGGCGGCGGCACCACCGACTACGCCGTGGACATCTACCACAAGGCCGTGGCCGGTGAGAACTACGAGTGCTTCCTGCAGGAAGACACCTACCTGCCTATGATGTACATGCCCGACGCGCTCAAGGCCACTCTGGACCTGATGCACGCCCCCGCCGACAACATCAAAGTGCGCAGCTCCTACAACCTAGGGGCCATGAGCTTCAGCCCGAAGGAAATTACGGCCAGCATCCAGCGCCACTATCCCGATTTCCAGGTGACCTACAAGCCCGACGCTCGTCAGCAGATTGCCGACTCCTGGCCCGCCAGCATTGACGACAGCCAGGCCCGCCAGGACTGGAACTGGCAGCCCCAGTTCACGCTGGACAAGATGACCGACGACATGCTGCTGCACCTGAAGGAAATGGTGGTGCTGAAGTAGCACGGCATGTTGCTGAGCGTCACAAGCATTCTGTATGGCTTCGCCCGGCTGGCAATTGCAGCCGGGATGCTGTACGTAGCCTATTGGTTCGGGCGCACGATGCTCCGGCGGTCGGGTGGCTTGCGGGCGCTGAACCCGCTGCAGCCGGGCTGGCGGCAGTTACATGAGCAGTATGAGAGCATGCAGAATGTGCCGCGCATGACCCCGTTTTCCGCCCGCATCGGCGGCGTGTGGTACAACGACGTGCTGCAAATCGGCTTCGACGCGCAGGACGTAGTCATCCGCAACAGCGCCGGTTTTTCCTCTCTGGTCCGGATTCCCTACAGCCACCTGGAGGTGCTCCGGCAGCCAGCGCCCTTCCAGACCACCAGCCTGAGCGACACAAAATACACCCCTGGCCTGTTCCGGGCCGGCCCCGTCAAGATTGGGCTGGATGCATATTGGGCCGGCCGGTTGCTGCAGCAGCTGGCAACTGACGTTTTTTCACTTGCACCGAGCAAAGATTTCGAATAAGGGCCAATGAATGTCGCCTATGCAAACTACTCCCGCTATGCTGGCGGGAGTAGTTTTTTTACCCCCTTCTATCCTCTCAAGGCAAACTCTTTTTGTGCCTAGACAACCCTAGCAGCAACTTGCCGTATTGGCTGCGTTTGTTACTACTTTGCCTTGTCTCTATTCAAGAATATGGCACAGTAGTTGGCTAAGCATCTGCAAGTTCTCTTACTACTCACACCCAATCAACATGAAATCTTTTCTGAAAAAAATATCTGCTGTTGCCTTGTTCAGCGCACTGTCATTAGGTAGCACGAGCGCCTGGGCCCAGAATACTTATGGTGGCGTGCCGCAGAGAGGGAATGGAGCTTTCGTGCTGAAAGAGGAATCCACACAGTGCCTGCCCAACTCTCTTTTGGGTGTGCCGGCACTGGCTACTACTGATTGTGTCACGATGACACGAGAGAAATTAGTCGCTACCCCTTCGGGCAAAGCCACTATCGTATGGCGTGGTACCGTGCCTGAAACTGCCCGCCCGGCACAGCGTGTAGTATATAACTCCACGTTTACTGAAAACACGCATTCAGAGTCTATCGGCCGGGTGTATAATACAGTAGCCGTGACTGAACCCAACGGCTACATTACACTCACCCTAACAGATAACGATAAAGTTCGTGGCAAAGGCAAACAGCGTAAGTAGCGTTTTCTGTGAGCTTTCGTCGTGATGCACTGTGCTATCTTCTGCATTGCTACAGCTAGGCAATGCTTAAGCGCCCCACCCAATCCGGTGGGGCGCTTTCATTTCTGCTTCATCCGATAACTTCCCGTTTCTTAGTACGTTCCTGCTAGGTAATCACATCAGTACATTGCCGTATTCTGGTTTGGTTCTAACTTCATTTTCCAGATTTCCGCGCCCCGCTCATGATTGTGAACCATACGCCTGCCGGCTGGCAGATTATCTACCAGCAAGCCCACGCCTTGCTGGCGGCCCAGCTGCTGCACCAGTGGCCCGCATTCCTGCCCACCGACCAGTGGGTGGGTTTGCTGGCCGCCGCCGCCCAGCACGACGACGAGCAGACCGACTGGAACGGGCACTACGGCCTCACACCGGCCGGGGCCCCAGCCAACTTCACCATGAAGGACTTCTCGCTGGAGCAGGCCACCCGCCTGATGAATGCCGCCCGGTTCCAGGGCCGCTGGCGCAGCCTGCTCACCAGCATGCACCTGAGCACGCTCTACGAGAATCTGCGGGGCGAAAAGCCGGAAATTGATGCTTTTCTGGATGAGCAGCTCAACCAGCAGAAAACTTGGCGGCGGGAGCTGAAAATCAAGAAGGCCGAGGCCGACCAAGCCTACGCTTTACTGCACTGGTGCGACCGGCTTAGCCTGATTCTGTGCCGGCAGGAATTGCCCGAAATGGGACGCACCCTGGAAATCCACCGCGGCCCCGACGGCCACCGCCACGAGGTACGCCGCCCCGAAGAAGATGGTCCCGTGCAGGTGCAGCCTTGGCCCTTCCGCGAGTTGCAGTTCTCGGTGAGCGTAGAAGCCTCTGTACTGCACCAGCTGCAGTTCAAGCACGACGCCGAGTTGGCCACGGCTCTGCGCGAAGCACCCATCGAAACTCTGCGCTGGGAGCTGACGAGAGGGTAAGCCCCCCAGAGCCGGGACAAAAACGTACCTGAGATGTTATAACTGCTTCCGTCGGGTACGTCCTCCGGACTTTCCGGCTTCATTCCTTGCTTGCTTTCATCATGGACCTACAGCTCACCGACAAAACCGTCCTCATCACCGCCTCCACCGGCGGCATTGGCCTTGAAATAGCCCGCTCATTTACCCGCGAGGGCGCCCGCGTCATCGTGAATGGGCGCACGACCGCCAGCGTGGAACAGGCCATCGGCCAGCTGCAGCAGGAGTTTCCGGCGGCTCAGCTGCTGCCGCTGGCCGCCGACAACGGCACGCTGGAGGGCACCGCGCAGACGCTGGCCCAATATCCCGAGGTAGACGTGCTCATCAACAACCTCGGCATCTACGAGGCCACCGACTTCTTCGACACTACCGATGAGGCTTGGCAGCGGCTGTTTGAGGTGAACATTATGAGCGGAGTGCGCCTGAGCCGCCACTACCTGCGCGGCATGCTCGGGCGCGGCACCGGCCGCATCCTGTTCATCAGCAGCGAATCGGCCCTGAACCCGGCTCCGGAAATGGCTCACTACAGCGCCACCAAGATGATGCAGCTCTCCGTGGCCCGCAGCCTGGCCGAAATGACCAAAGGCACGAGCGTGACGGTAAACGCCCTGCTGCCCGGCTCCACCCACACGCCCGGCGTGGAGGAGTTCATCCGCCAGGTGTTTCCCGAAGAAACCGACTACCCCACCGCCGAGCGGCGCTTCATGGCCGAAAACCGGCCCACCTCCCTCATCGGCCGCCTAATCCAGCCCCGCGAAATTGCCGATTTTGCCGCCTTCGTGGCCAGCCCACTGGCAGCCGCCATCAACGGCGCCAGCCTCCGCGTAGATGGCGGCCTGGTACGCAGCGCCGTGTAAAATAGCTGTATAGACGCGTATTCGCGTCTCGTCGTTGCTGACGTTAGGTTGAGCAGTGCGGCCCCAGGCCGCTCAACGATGAGGCGTGAATACGCGTCTCTACAATCGTCTCAATACGCAAAGCGCCCCGACTACACTTAGTAGTCAGGGCGCTTTGCGTATTGAGACAAACCGAAGCCTACAGCTTCTCTATGGGTTTGGGGTTTTGCATCACGCCGGCGGGCACGGTGCTGAAGGCCGAAATATGGCCCAGGCCACGACCGTCTTTGCCGTCGGTGCGGTCAGCGGACAGCAGGATGCCGTTGTATTTCTGGTAGCCGGTCCAGCGGCGGCGGAAAGTGGGCTGGGCGTCGGTGGCTTTGGGGAAGTAGGCCCACTCCTCCAGCAGGTTGGTTTTGGGGTTGATGAGCACCTCGTACTTGTTGTCGGGCGTCACGCCTACGTTCTTGAAAGTCATGTTGAGCACCTCGGCCGGCTGCCCGTCCATGAACTTGCCCGCGCCCTTGTAGGTCAGCGTCACGCCCGAGTCCTTGAGCTTGAAGGGCATCAGCAGCCACCAGGAGTTGTTCACCCAAATCGGGTACATGCGGCTGAGCAGCTTTTCGCCGTCGGGGGTGGCCGAAATGTCGCGGCCGTTGCGGAAGGCTTTGCCCTGCTTGCTTTGCAGGTTATACACGGCCACGGTGCTGTCTTTCTGCCAGCGGAAGTCGCCGGTCTGCTTGTCCCAGAGCTGGTAGGAGCCGTCGAGGAAGTCCCAGCCCAGCAGGCGGGTTTGCTGCCAGGCTTGGTAGCCGCCCATGGCCAGCATCACCTTGTCGGCTAGTTGGGTGGCGCGGGCATCGGAGCCGGCTGCGTCGAAGCCCTGGGCGGCCGGGTAGCTGCCTTTTGGAACTTTGGCTGGCTTGGAAGGGGCTGTTTGACCGAAACCGGCCAGAGGCAAAGCCGCCAGCGCGGCCACAAGAAGATAACGCATACGAGTGGGGGCAGAATGCAGGAAACAAAACCGGGCAGCAAAGTAGCGTGCCGACGGGGCTTCTCTACGCAAAGCAAGCGGAATAAGCCAACTCCACCGAACGACACCTGCATCCGAGCCGTACTAGCAGCAATCTTTCGTTTCGAACCACGCGCCTATGGCTACCCACTACAAGCTTTCCGACGTTATCAACATTCTCAAGACGACGGCCGGAGAGTTCATGGTCAACAACTCGTTCCGGCACGCGGCGGCGCTGTCGTACTACACCATTTTCTCGCTGCCGCCGCTGCTGCTGATCGTCATTACGGTGGCCAGCTCCGTGTATGGCAGTGAGGCCGTCACGGGCCAGGTGTACGGGCAATTGCGCGGCTTCGTCGGGCCCGACTCGGCCAAGTTTCTGCAGGACTCCATTGCCGAGTTCACCAAGCAGCAAAAGAGCGGGCTAGCCGCCGTCATCGGCATTGGCACGCTGGTTTTTGCCGCCACCACGTTCTTCGTGACGCTGCAGGAAAGCATCAACGACATCTGGAACCTGAAGGTGAAGCCTCGCAACGGCCTCTGGCAGTTCGTGCGCGACCGGCTGCTGTCGTTCGGTCTGATCCTGAGCGTGGCGCTGCTGCTGCTCATCTCGTTCGTTATCAGCGCTATGCTGTCGGTGTTTACTGGCTACCTGCAGCGGCTGCTGCCCGAAGTCACGGTGGTCATCATCCACCTCGTCGATTTCGGTCTGTCGCTGTTTATCACCTCCCTGCTGTTCGCTCTCATCTACCGGTTCCTGCCCGACGCCATCATTCGCTGGCGCGACGTGGGCGTGGGCGCCTTCATCACGGCCCTGCTGTTCATGATCGGCAAATACCTGATTGCCGCCTACATCTCCTACGCCGAGCCGGGCTCGGCCTTCGGGGCGGCGGGCTCGGCCATACTGCTGCTGCTGTGGGTGAACTATTCGTCGCTGATCATCTTCTTCGGGGCTGAGTTCACCCAGGAATTTGCCGACGCCTTTGGGCAGAAAGTACAGCCCAAACACCACGCCGTACGCATCGAAACCCGCGAAGTACCCAAGGGTGAAAGCCACGAGGAAATCTCAACGGGCCGCCCCCGCGCCGAGGGCCGCTGGCGGGCATAGCCTTGCCGGGCGGCTTCTTCCGAACGCACAACGCCCGACCTGCAGAGCAGGTCGGGCGTTGTGCTTGGTTACATACAGTAGTTAGAACGCAATACCGAACGTAACACCGGCGCGTATACCGAATCCATCGAACGGACCCGGATCATATGATACGGAACCCGAAGACGTACTCTTCTCCGAGATGCTGCCTCCGTTGTACGATGGCCCTAGGAAAGTATCCAGCGAAAACCGCTCCTTGAAAATCCAGTGGCGGCCTACTACTACCCCGCCACCAAACGTATTAAGCGAGGCTTCGTCGGTACTCGTAGTAGGGTTGCCGTTGCTGTTGTAATCGGTATATTCAGTCTTGATGGTCAAGTTCTGATAACGCAAGAAAGGCCCCACGTAGAATCCTTCCAGAGCCGAAGTTCTTTCCGAAAGATAAAAACGATACTCCGGCGTGATGGCGAAGCCGGTGATTCTGTCCTGGTCGCTGATTTTGAAATTCGTAAACAACAGGCCCAGCTGCATCGAGCTGTTGTCGCTCAATTTTCGCTCGTAAAAGAACGAGCCGGTTTTCAACAAAGGACTGATAATGTTCACCTTGATGGCATTATCCTGTGCCAAGGCAGAGGTTGCGGACGCGAGTAGCAGCGAGGACGCGAGTAAGAGTTTTTTCATGAAATAGAAAGTGAGGAAAGGGAAAGAAGCCGTACCATTTGCTGCCGTTGACTTGAGCAGGCCAAGTAGCGCATAGTAGCTGCTTGGCCTGCGCCGAAGCAGTCGTTAAAAAGCTATGCCAAAGGTGACACCACCCCGGATGCCGTAGTTTATATCATCATAAAAGCCTAAAAAGCTGTCTTTATCGACCCCGGCACCATCCGATGAAACGCCCGACACCATATACGATGGGCCTAACTGGGCATCGAGTGAAAATCGTTGTTTGAAAATCCAGTGCCGGCCCACCACCACTCCTCCCCCGAAGGCATTAAGCGTGGCATCTACCTTACGCCGTGAATAGCCGCCCGTAATGGGGTCGTACAACTCGTAGTCGCCTTTCTGGCTCAGGTGCTGAAAACGCAGAAACGGAGCTACGTAGAAGCCCTCCATGGCTGGGTGCTTCTCCGACAGGTAGAACCGGTATTCCGGCATGATACCGAAGCCGGAAGTTTTGCGGCCCTCGCTGTAATAGTTGAAGCCGCCGTCTTCGCGGTAATTGGCCGTCACGGACACACCCAGCTGAAAGCTGCTAGTTTCGCTGAGCTTGTGCTCAAACGACAACGCCGCTGTATTTACGATGGGCTGGATAATGTCGATTTTCACGACGTTGGTTTGGGCCTGAGCTTGGGTGGCGGCCACTACGGCGGCAGCGGCCACCAATCCACAAATAGTAGAGCAGTTCATAATAGGCAAGAAAGTAAAGATGAACGAGTAGAAATAGCGATGCTACAATATTAATGCCGATAACAACTGTAGGCCCGAAAAAAACTACCGTGGTTGCTTATCAAAGACAAACATCAATAAAATAATTTATATATACCGTACACTTCCGGCGCCCGGCTAAATAAAAAGTCTGCAGCCCTTTCACACACGGAGGCCCGACATCTGACGATGCCGGGCCTCCGTGTGCACATAAAGAGCCAGTAGCCTACGCCGCCTCCGACTTTTCCTTCACGGCCAGCTGCCCGCAGGCGGCGTCGATGTCTTTGCCGCGGCTGCGGCGCAAGTTGGTTTGCACGCCGCGGTCGGCCAGGTACTTGAGGAAGGCCATGAGCTTCACCTCGCCGGTGTTTTTGTAGTCGGCGTTTTCAATGGGGTTGTACTCGATGAGGTTCACCTTGCACGGAATCCACTTCGTGATTTGGAGCAGCTCCTCGGCGTCCTGTAGCGTATCGTTGAAGCTCTCGAACACGATGTACTCGTAGGTGACCTTGCGGCCCGTTACCTGGTGGTAGTGCTTGAGGGCGTCCTCCAGCGAAGCCAGGGAGTTGGCCTCGTTGATGGGCATGATTTCGTTGCGCTTGGTATCGTTGGGCGCGTGCAGGCTCAGGGCCAGGTTGGCCTTCACACCGTCGTCGGCCAGCTTCTTGATCATCTTGGCGATGCCGGCGGTGCTGACCGTGATGCGGCGCGGGGCCATGTTCAGGCCGTCGGGGGCGGTGATGCGCTCAATGCTTTTCACCACGTTGGCGTAGTTGAGCAGCGGCTCGCCCATGCCCATGTACACGATGTTGGTGAGCGGCGTGCCGTACTGGGCCTCGCACTGCTCGCGGATGCGCACCACCTGGTCGTAGATTTCGGCAGCGTCGAGGTTGCGCTTGCGGTCCATGTAGCCGGTGGCGCAGAACTTGCACGTGAGCGAGCAGCCCACCTGCGAGCTGATGCAGGCCGTCATGCGCGTGTCGTGCGGGATGAGCACGCCTTCCACGATGTTGCCGTCGTAGAGCCGGAACGCCGATTTGATGGTCCCGTCGTTGGAGAGTTGCTGGTTTTGCACCTGCACACCGTTGATGACGAAGTGCTTCGCCAGCAGCTCGCGCGTGGCCAGGCTGATGTTGTTCATCTCCTCAAACGTGCCGGCCGTGTTCTTCCAGAGCCACTCACTCACCTGCTTGGCGCGGAAGGGCTTTTCGCCGTGCTCCACCATAAAGGTTTTGAGCTCGTCGGGGGTGAGTTTGCGGATGTCGCGCTTGGAAACTACGGGCAGGTCAATCATCATAGCGCAAAGATACAACGAGCGAGGCAGTTGGGTTCCACGGAAATCGGGCAGTAGCGCGAACTTTGCAGTTCGCGCCTCCGCACGGCGCAGATGGCGCTTGCGGCGCGGGGGCGCGAACCGCAAAGTTCGCGCTACTGCCGGCCTGGCCGTCAGCCCCCCAGATGAGCTAGCTCTGCCTCGGTCAGGGGCAGCAGCTTGCGGGTGGTGTAGTCGAAAGCGAGCATGCCGGTTTTGGCCCGCGCAATTTCGCGCTGCTCCTGGTTCCAGACCTGGTACACGATGTCGAAGCCATACTTGTGCGGGTCGGCCACGGCCATATCCACGCGCAGCGTATCGGCGTGGAAGGCCTCGCCTTTGTACTCGATGGCCACGTCGGCCATGATGTGGCCGCGGCCGGTGGCGCGGTCGACTTCGGGGCGGCCCAGGTGCAGCAGAAACTGCACGCGGGCCTCGTGGAGCAGCCCCAGCAGCGAATCGTTGCCGAGGTGGGCGCCGTAGTTGAGGTCGGTGATGCGCACGGCGAGGGTGCTGGAAAAGCGGAAAGTTTCCGGTAGATTTACTTTGATGCGGGCCATGTAGCGGAACGATAAGAAAAACGGGTAGCCTTCCTACGCACGGCTTGCAGGCCGGGTGACGAGAACGAGGCAAACGGGGCGTTTTCTTGCCGGCCGGTGCTGCCCCGCCTCGCCTGCTCCTGCCTGCCTGCACACCTGCTCCTCAACCGCTCCCGTATGCTTACCCCTACCGTAGAAGTCCGCACCACGGCCGACGGCTCCAGCACGCTGTACGTGCCCGCCCTCGACGAACATTACCACTCCACCCACGGCGCCATTCAGGAGGCGCAGCACGTGTACCTGGGCGCGGGCCTGGCCCCCGTGATGGCCGCCGCCACGGGCATGGTGTGGGTGCTGGAAGTCGGCTTCGGCACCGGCCTGAACGCCCTGCTCACGCTGCAGTACAGCCTGGCCAGCCCCCACCCCATCTTCTACGATACCATTGAGAAGTACCCGCTGCCGCCGGCCGTTATCGGGCAGCTGGGCGTGGAGCGCTACGTGCTCAACCCCGAGCTGCTGGATTACCACGAGCAGATTCATGCTGCTGGTTGGAACACGCCGGTGGCCCTCACGCCGCAGTTTGCGCTGCTGAAGCTGGCCGGCGAGCTGCAGCACACGCCCTTGGCCGAAGACACCTACCACGTCATCTACTTCGACGCCTTCGCGCCCGAAAAGCAGCCCGACATGTGGACCGACGAGATATTCCAGCAGCTGTACGCCGCCACCGCGCCGGGCGGCTGCCTGGTGAGCTACTGCGCCAAAGGCAGCTTCAAGCGCAGCCTGCAGGCCGCCGGCTGGGAAGTGGATCGAATTCCGGGCCCGCCCGGCAAGCGCGAAATGACGCGGGCTTGGAAGCGGGCGTAGGGGCAGAAACCTGATAATGCTATGAAACTGAATTGTCGCCTGAACCAGCTTACGGAAGCAGAGTACCGGCATCTATTGGCCAATTACCGCCGCTACACCGATTTCAACTCGCTAGGGCTGTTCCGCAGCTTGCTTGAAAACGAGAAGCTGAATCTGGTGCAACGGCAGCAGCTACGGGATGCCGCCATTACGGTGTTTCCGAAGTTTTATGAGTTTCTGCAGATCAAGGATCCTACCACCTACTTACAGCTCAGCACGCTGGGGCAGGAGCTAACCGTGGCCGATGAGCGCGCGGCCTGGGAAGAAATCAAGCACGCGCAACAGCGCATCCTCACCCGGAAGCAGCTCGGCCACCGCAACTTCGGCACCTACTCCCGCCACAACTGCCCTTACGACACGTGCCCCTACAATGGCCTGATGATCCGGCAGAACTCCCAGTTGGCAGAAAGTGTGCTGCGTTTTCATTCCGAGCGGCGCATTGGCTGGGGGCACTACAGCCACCAGGCAGCCCGCCGCCGCCAGGAGCGGAAGGTATGGGCTCAGGGCCGGGCGCCGCACGACGAGTAGCGCCGCCAGCGCAATTCCGCCATTCGGCGTAAGTTGCCCAACGCTCCATTCCGGGCGCGCTACGTGCGAGCTGACGTGGGCCTGGAAACAGAGGCAGCTGCTACAGATATAGTTTCTTTTAATCATTACGATACTGCTATGCCCGACCGCGAAACGCCACTCGTTATTGCCTGCCCGAAATGCAACTGGCAGCCGGAAGGCGGCGAGCAGTGGCAATGCAGCTGCGACCACATATGGGACACTTTCGAAACGGCGGGCGAGTGCCCGGCGTGCTACAAGCAGTGGCAGGATACCTGGTGCCTGACCTGCCACTGCCCGTCAGAGCACGCGGCCTGGTACCGGCAGGATAAGGGCCTGCCGCTGTTCGTGATACTTCCCAACTGACCGGTATGCTGCTGCGGTTCTGCCGGATTGTGCTGCTGCTGGGCTTTCCGGGCCTGATGCTGGCCTGTGGGCTATTTGCTGATGCTGATTTTTCACCCGAAGCCCGGGCTTACTTTGCTGCCATCAAAGCCAACGACCTGCCACTAAAGAAGCCGCAGCCCGGCGAGTGGCTCTACGAAAACCAGGAGCCAGGGCAGACGCTGAAACAGTACCAGCAGCTGCGTATTGTTCGGCCCGACTCGGTGCGCCATACGTTGTATCTGTTGCCTGTCGGCCGCTTTTCGCCGCTGCAGCAGCAGGTGTTGCAGGCTACGCGGCAGTATCTGCAAAGCTTCTTTCAGCTGCCGGTGGTCTTGCTGCCCACGGTATCGGATACGTTCGTCCCGAAAACAGCCCGGCGCCGGGGCACCGATGGGCAGGAGCAACTGCTGGCGCCTTACATCCTGAGCCAGCGCCTGAACGGGCAGATACCACCGAATGGCTTGGCCCTGATGGCTCTCAGTGCCCAGGACTTATATCCGAAACCGGAATGGAACTACGTATTTGGCTTGGCCTCGTACCCGGACCGGGTAGGCGTAACGTCAGTTTACCGGCTTCAGGATATGCAGCTGACTTCCCGAAATTATACCCGCTGCCTGACCCGCCTGCTTGGCATTTCCTCGCACGAATTGGGGCATATGTTTTCCCTGCGCCACTGCACACACGCACTCTGCGTGATGAATGGCACCAATAGCCTCGCGGAAACGGATAGCAAACCCAACCGTCTCTGCTCGCAGTGCCAGAGCAAGCTGTATTGGGCCTGTCGCTACGATAACCGGCAGCGGCTGCAGGACCTAAGCGACTTTTTCCGGACCCATCAGCTGAAGCGAGACGCCTCTCTGGCAATTCGCGACCTGAAATGCCTGCCTGGCCAAGTCCAACCGTAGATTCACATTGTTCCATCCTGCGTAAGTTGCCCGCATTATGAGTCGAAGAGTACTGGAAACCGACGGGCGGGACTGGGTGCAGCGGGGCATCATTGCGGAAGAGCAGCGCGTGCAGCTGCTGGCGCTGTACCCGGCCGAACGGCTGCCCCTGGCGCTGCTGCCGCTGCTGGGCAGCCTCCTGATTCTGCTGAGCGCCCTGAGCGTGGTGGCGGCCAACTGGCAGGGCCTGCCCGAAGTGGTGCGGCTGGCGCTGCTGCTGGGCTCGTTGGCCGGCACCTACGCCGCCGCCGAGTACTTTTTGCGCCGCCAGTACGAGTCGTTGGGCATGGGGCTGCTGGGGCTGGGGCTGCTGCTGTTTGGCATCAGCATCCTGCTCACCAGCCAGATGTACCAGCTCATCGGCTACGACCTGTCGGGGCTGGTGGCGTGGGCCGTAGCGGGCGTGGCCCTCACGTGGGTGTACGGCAGCCGGTTCCTGTTCATCCTGACCGTGGTGATTGGCGGGCTGGTGCAGGGCTACAACACCGGGCAGCTGGGGGCGTTCAGCTACCTAACCGCCGGGCTCACGGCCGGCGGGCTGGGCTACTACTGGTGGCGCCGCCCCGATTCGGTGCTGGGGGCAGTGCTGGCCTCGGGACTGCTCTGGCAGGCGGCGCTGCTCATCAGCCATTTGCACATCAAAATCACCTGGTTTTTCCTGCCGGCCATGCTGCTCTACGCCTTCGGCGACTGGCAGCCCGACCGGCCGGCCGGCCGCGCCCTGCAGGGGCCGCCGCTGGTAGCCGCGTTTGTGTTTACGCTGGGGCTGGCTTTGTTCGGCGAGTCGGATATTTATGCCGGGCGGCTACGGGCGCCCATGCTGCCGTATCTGGCGGCGCTGGGAGTGGTGCTGGCGCTATCGGCGGTGGGCAAGCAGCGGCGTGGCCGCCTGGGCAGCCTCACCGACTGGCTGCTGCTGCTACCGGGCTTCTATTTCACGGGCGGGCTGCCGCTGGCCGTGGCCACGCTGGTGGTGCTGTACGCCTATTCCGGGGCCGTGCTCTGGCGCGCCCACCAGGAGCAAAACCCCGACCGGGTGACGCTGGGCACCGTGCTGTTCATCCTGACCACCGCCGTGGCCTACTTCAAGCTGACGTGGGGCTTCATGGATAAGTCGTTGTTTTTCCTGCTGGGCGGCGGGCTGCTGCTGGGGCTGAGCTGGTGGCTGCGGCGCCGGGCGGCTCACACGTTTTCAACTTCTGAAGCCCCCAAGCCATGAGCGCGCCTGCTACGTCCGTACCTGCGGCGGTCGGCGCGCCGGTAGCCACGCCCATCGTTCGGCCCAGCCACACACTGCCCGAGCCCCGGCGGCGGCGCTGGCTGCGGGGGCTGGTGGTGGCGCAGTTGCTGTTTGTGCTGGCGGTGTCCGGGGCCGGCTACGCCACCGAGCGGCTAGGCACAACCATCACCCTGCGCACCGCCCCCGCCGACCCGCGCGACCTGCGTTTCCACGACTATCTGGAGCTGCGCTACCTCATCAGTGAGCTGCCCGGCCGCCTCTGGAAGGGCAGCGCCGTGCCCCGCCGCAAAGCCCCGGTATACGTGGTGCTGGAGCAGCGGCAGGGCGTCTATGAGGCCGTGGCCGTGTACCCGGCGCCGCCGGCCATCGGCCCCGGCCAGACTGTTTTGCGCGGCTGGGTGCAGGAAACGTGGCGCCGCAGCATGCGCCTGCGCTACGGCCTGGAGCGCTACTACCTGCCCGAGGAAGCCCGCCGCCAGCTGCGCCGCCCACAGCCGCTGCAGGTCACGGTCAGTATTGCGCCGTGGGGGCAGGCGCGCATCTCGCAGGTGCAGGTGCTGCCCGCTTTGCCCCGCTGATGACGCACCGCTTTTTGCTTTTGCTGCTGGGCTGCGGAGTGGTGGCCGTTGTGCTGGCCGGCCTGTTGGTGGGGTTTGGGGCGCTGCTGCAGCCGCAGCTGGATATCCAGCTGCACAACACCTACATCGTGCTGCCGCCCTACTGGCTGGTGCTGGCGCTGCTGTTGCCCCTGCTGCTGCTGGCGCTGGCCGGCACGGCGTTATGGCGGCGCAGTCCGCACCTGACATATGCCGTGCTGGTGGTGATCAGCCTGCTACTGCTGCTTGGGGCCGACTACGCCACCGACGCCCTTACGCAACTGGCGGCGCTGGCGGTGCCACCGGGGTTTCCGGCCGGCAGTGCGGCCGCTCCGGCCTGCTGGCTGCTGCTGGCGCGGGCGCTACACCTGGCGGCCATAGTCGGGGTAGGCTACGGCTGCTACCAGCTGGGCCGACGAGCCATGCGCCGGTAGCGGCTAGTGCCGCACCTGGGGCCGGTAGTCGAGGAGCTGCTGGTCGGCGGGGGTGAAATCGACCAGGGCGTATTGCTGCTGGTCGGTGATGTTCATTTCGTCGAGCACGTCTACCAGGTCGCGGTATTTGGCGTCGGGGCCGGCCTTGATGAGCACGAAGGGCGCGGGCTGCTGCTGCTGGCGGTCCAGCAGAACCTGGCGCAGGCCAGCGGCGCTGAACGTGGTGGTACGCAGCGTCGGCTTGGTGTCCGCATCGTTCAGGCCGAAGAAGTAGTGCACCTGGCTGTCTTTGCCCAGAATCAGGGTCAGGGCTTTGCTTTGTTTGAGTGGGGTGGCGGGGCCTTTGCCGGCGGGCATGGTCAGGTCCATGGCGTTCTGCCGGGCAAACGTGGTGGTGAGCATGAAGAACGTGAGCAGCAGAAACGCCAGGTCTACCATCGGGGTCATATCGAGGCGGAAGGCCGACTTTTTCACGCGGGGTTTCGAGCCACAGGCGGCAGGGGCGGCGGTTTGGAAGTCGGCCATAACGATGCTGGGGATTAAGTGAATACCGGTTGTATTCAGCCAACGCTATGGTGCGGGTCGGTATTGTGCGCCCGCAGGATTTGCGGCTGGTCAACCAGTGCTGATACCGCCTCGGCAGGCTCCACCGCCACCTACAGGCGCTTACGGTTCAGCTGTTGCGCGTATTCAATCAGTTGCTCGTCTTCTGCCGTGAGGTCTGCTATGGCGTATTTGCTGGTTTCCGTAATGCTCATTTCGTCCAGCACATTTACCAGCGCCTGGTAAGACGATTGGTTGCTGGGTTTGATGAGGACTAACGCTGCATACGGATTCTTCCTGTTCTCTAACAGCACCTGACGCAAGCCCTCAGCACTGAAGTTGGTCTGCTTCAAATTGGTTTTAGACAGCACCGAAGCCAATCCAGGATAACAGTAAAGTTTATCGTCTGCATCAATCAATACTGTCATAACATTCAGATAGCCACCACAAACAGCGCCCATATCTTCTGGCTTTGGCTTCACGGGCATCGCCAGTTCCATAACCGTAGGCCGGGCAAAATCAGCTGCCATCAAAAAGAAGCTCACCAGCAGAAACCCCAACCCTACCATCGAGGTCATATCGGGCGACGAGGCAAGGCGGCGGCCGGCGCGACGGGCGTGACCGGTGAAATGAGGGGGTTGAATATGGGCCATAGCCTGAATGTAGAGAATAGGCGCCATTCACGCACATCTACTCCACACAAAAAGCTGGCTTACAGCAACTCTCCGCTTAAAACCACCACACCCGTTCGGGCGTGAGGCAGGCATGCAGGGGCACGTCGCCGGCCCAGGCATCGGCAATGCGCGCAACCGGAGGCTCCAGGCTTACGCCGATGCGCAGGGCCTCGGGGCGGCAATCCGCCAGAAACCGGTCGTAGAAGCCCTTGCCGTAGCCCACGCGGTGGCCAGCTTCGTCGAAGGCCAGCAGCGGAATCAGCACGGCGTCCAGCTGCGGCAGCGCTACTTCGGCGGCGCCCACCGGCTCTGGGATGCCCCAGCGGTTTTCTATCAGCGTGGTAGCGGGCGTGAGGTGGAAGTGGCGCAGCGTATGGCCGTCGGGCTGCACCACGGGCACGGCCAGCTGCGGGTGCGGCTGCCGCGCCCACAGCTGCCGGATCAGCAGCCAGGTGTCGGGCTCGTGCTGCTGCGGAATCGGCAGAAACAGGTGCAGCCACTGCCACTGCGCTACCGGAAAACGGGCGTGCAGTTGCTCCCACAACGCGGCGCTGTGGTGCGCCACTTCGGCTTCGGGCAGGGCGCGGCGGCGGGCCAGGGCTTCGCGGCGCAGGTCGGCTTTGGTCACGGGCGACGGGCAGGAGCCAGTTGGAAGGCCTTCATGGCCACGGTGCTGCCGGCGTCGATGCCGAAATAATCCCACGGATAGGGTGGGAAATAGCCATTCAATGCCGTTAGCGTGGCATTACGCTTTTCCCGCTCCCCCACTAAGTGGTACAGATAGGCCAGGTTGTTATTGGCATAGATGGATACCAACGTGTTGTTCAGCGGCAGCTGCGGCTGCGCCAGCACTTCTTCCAGCAGCTCCCGGTAAGCCGGATACCACCGCTGCAAGGCCGATGACTCATTTTCCAGGTCGGCGTCGCTGTACATCTCTACCAGAAACATCAGCCAGAGCGTGTGATGCAGCGCATCGTCCTCCACCGACTGGATGTAGCCCACTAGCTCTTCTTCGCTGCCCAGCCATTTGGGCGAGGCCAGCTTGAACACGTGGTGGTAGGCCCAGAACTTGCGCGCGTCCACCGCAATGCTTTGGTGAAAGGCCGTCATGGCGTGGTCGGGCTCATTCAGGCCCATTTCCACCCGCACCAGCCGGGCGCGGGCTTCGCAGAGGAAGGCTGGGGTAGCGAAAGGGCCACCCAGTAGCCCGCGGGCCAGCAGCAGGTAGTGCTCAAAGCCTTCCATCTGCGACTTCGATACATCCTTGGCCAGCAGGCCGGAGCGCGCCTGCCAGGCCTGGTAGAGGTACCAGGCTCCCAGCACCAGCCGGGCAAACTCCGGCTCTGGGTCCTTTGCCAGCGGCAGAATCTGCTTGTTGAATTGTTCGGTCAGGCAGATACCGTCCAGCAGGCGGGAAAGCTCATCCGACGTCACGCTCAACGCTATCTGCCCGATTTGGCCCCACTTTTCCTGCTTTACCAAAGGTGTCAGCTGCCGGGCTTCCAGCAGGCCAAACGACAAATCACGGGCAGCAGGGGCGCCAAACAAAGCACGAATCCGGGAAAACATAGGTTGCAGCTACAAGGCCGGCGGGCGGCGTAAAAGCCCTCAATATATACCTCAGGCTGATTTGAATGGTCGGCGGGCCGGTGCTTGCAGCGTTAATCCTGCACCGTCACGTAGAAGCTGGCGCGCGGCTGCATACCCGCCAGGTAGGCGCCGGCCGACTGCCGCTCCCAGGTTCCCTGGCTGGTGGTGCGGATGTACAGGTCGTTGTTGGTGTAGCCGATGCTGGCGGAGAAGGCCAGGGCATTGGTGACTTTGGCCGCATCAGCCCCGCCAATCCATTCCAGGGCCAAGAAGAAGTCGTCGTCAAGAATCAGCTGGTCGGCGGTCAGGTCCACCGTAATCGGGCCTTTAGCCACGCTGCTGGTCACGATGATGTCGCGCTGCACCAGCTTCTCCGTGGAAGGCTTGCCGTTGGGCAGCAGCCGGTACAGGTTCACCCGGAACTTCAGCGCGCCCGCCCGATTATAGGCCACGTTGAAGTTGGCGTTGAGCACCTTCGTGGGCTTGTGCTTGAGGCTGATAACCGTCCCGATTTCCGCCCCCAGATCGGTGGCCGACAGCGTAATGGTGGAGTTTTCGGAGTTGGTACTGATGCCCAGCGTGCGGGTGCGCCGGAAGTAGCCCTTGGCTTTCACCTTCACTTCGCGCAGAGCCACGGCATCCTCAGTGAGCTGCACGTTGGGCTGGGTTAGCAGGGCCTGCACCGTCAGGCGGCGCGGCCGGAACCCGATACTGGAGATACGCACAGTGTCGGTGGGAGCGGCACCGCTCAGGCGGTAGCGGCCCTGTTCGTCGGCCACGGTACCCACGGCTTTGCCCGGCACACCAATATTCACGAACGGCACCGGCTCCTGGCTGCCGACCTTCGTGATGATGCCACTAATGGACTGGGCCGCGGCGGGTGCGGCCACTGTCAGCAGCAGAACGAAAAGGGTAATCGAAAGGCGTAATGGCCGCATAAAACTCCGGATAGCGTGAGGGATATGCGGGCAAGATACCGGGCGGCGGCCAACTGTTGGCTGAACGGGTATTTTTTTGAACCGCTACTCCTCCTCCAGCACCGTAAACTCCAGGGCCAGTGGGTCGAAGGCATCCAGCAACTGCCCGATAAAGCCGGGGTTGTTGATGAGGATGCTCAGCACGTTGTCTTCGCGCTCCTGCAGGTGACCGTTGGGCATCAGCTTGTCCTTGAGGGCCGTGAGCTGGTTGTAGGCGGTTTCGTGCTTGGCTTCGGCGGCTTTGCTCAGGCGCTTTTCCAGGCCCTGCACAATGCCGGCCACCTTCTGCTGCTCGGCGGCCACCGTGCGTACCAGTGTGGGGTCGAGGCGCTGGGCGAGGTCCGACATCTGCTGGAAGGCGGCAGCCAGCTGCTGCTGCTGCTCCTGCAGGCTAATTTCCTCCTGACCCAGTGTGGTGCCCACCTGCTTTTTCAGCTCCGGCAGCGGCCGGAAGATGTCCAATGAGGTGAGGCCCAGCTTGCGCAGCTTGCCGGCGTTGGCCTTGCCCACGTACTGGGCCGAGTTGCGGGGCAGCAGAATGGGGAACGGCACCTGGTTCTGGTCGAACACACCCTTCAGCTGGAACCAGTAGGCCACCTCGGCCCCACCCCCAATGTAGCAGAGGTTGGGCAGCAGCAGCTCCTGGTACAGGGGCCGCAGCACCACATTGGGGCTGAACTGCTCGGGGTGCTGTTGGGCCAGCGCCAGCAGCTCGGCCTGAGTGTGGCAGCGGCCGGTGTTGCGCACCGTAATCTGCACGCAGTCCTGGGCCGCGTCGTACTCCAGCCGCTCCCGCTTGCCGCTGTCGGTGAGGAAGAACAGGTTGAGCGGGCGCGAGTAAACCTGGGGCTTGTAGCCGGCGGCTTCGAGACGGGCGTTAGCCGCCTGCACGGCGTTATTGGAGGCCTGAGCCTGGATTTCCTGCTCCAACACGGGCACCAATGCCTGCTTCAGCGCCGGCGCATCCGCGTCCAGGCTCACCAGCCCGTACTCGCCAAACAGGTCGTGCGTCAAGCGGCGGGTGGCCTCGGCCAGAGTGCCCGACTGCTCATACGCCTCCCGGAACAGCGCCGGCACGTCGGCGGGCAGCTGGTCGAGCAGCTCCTCTTTCAGGCCCGTCAGCGGCAGCCGGCCCACGGGCCCGCCCTGGTCGGCGGCGTTCCACTCGTACTTCTTGCCGAACAGGTTGAGGTGGTTGATTTCGGCGAAGTCGTGGTCTTCGGTGGCCATCCAGTACACCGGCACGAAATCGTACTGCGGGTACTGCTGCTTGAGCTGGCGGGCCAGCTTCACGGCCGTCACAATCTTGTAGATGAAGTACAGCGGCCCGGTGAGCAGGTTGAGCTGGTGGCCGGTGGTGATGGTAAACGTCGTGTCCTTCGCCAGCAGCTCCAGATTGGCCTGCACCGCCGGATTCACCGCGGGTAACGCGGCGTACTGCCGCTGTAGCTCTGCTGTGAGCCGCTGCCGGGCCTCGGGCGCGTACTGGGCCTGCTTCTCTTTCATCTGGTCCTCAAAGGCAGCCAGCGTAGGGAAGCGGTGGTAGAAGGGCTGCAGCGCTTCCGCCTGGCCCAGATAATCGGTGAGCAAAGCGGAAAACGCGCCGGTTGCGGCGTACGAAAGAGTCGTGACGGACATACGAGAGGAGGATAATCGGGCTATAACCGGCCAGCGGCCACAAAGTAACTGGGTATTTTTTGGGATGGGCCGAATAAAGGAACGTCATTCCGAGCGAAGGCGGAGCCGAAGCCGAGGAATCTCGCGTGCTGATGTTGCGCCAGTAAACCCTTACGACAGGATTACTAGTGCACGCGAGATTCCTCGGCTCCGGCTCCGCCTTCGCTCGGAATGACGTTCCTTTTGCCTTTGACAGCTCAAAAAAACCTACACCAGCTTACCGTACAGGTCGAAGTCGGAGGCCTCGGTAATCTGCACCTGGGCGAAGTCGCCGAGGCGCACGTAGGTGTCTTTGGTGGCGGGCACCAGCACTTCGTTGTCCACTTCGGGCGAGTCGTACTGGGTGCGGCCCACGAAGTAGCCGCTTTCCTTGCGGTCGAACAGCACCTTGTAGGTTTGGCCCACCTTCTCCTCGTTCAGCTCCATCGAAATGCCCTGCTGCAGCTCCATGATCTGGTCGGCGCGGTCCTGCTTTACCTCGGCCGGCACGTCGTCTTCGAGGGTGAAGGAGTGGGTGTTGTCTTCGTGCGAGTAGGTGAAGATGCCCAGGCGGTCGAAGCGGGTTTCCTCCACGAAGTGGTAGAGGTCCTCGAAATCCTGCTGGGTTTCGCCGGGGTGGCCGGCAATGAGGGTGGTGCGCAGGGCAATGCCCGGCACCCGCTGGCGGATGGTATCCACCAGCTCCACCGTGCGGCGCTTGCTGATGCCGCGACGCATGGTTTTCAGCATGTTATCCGAAATATGCTGCAACGGCATATCCAGGTATTTGCAGATGTTGTCCCGCTCGTTCATCACGTCCAGCGCGTCCATCGGGAACTGCGAGGGGTAGGCGTACTGCAGCCGGATCCAGTCGATGCCGTTCACGTCGGAGAGGTTGCGGAGCAAATCGGCCAGCTTCCGCTCGCCGTAGTGCTGCAGGCCGTAGTAGGTCAGGTCCTGGGCAATCAGAATCAGCTCCTTGGTACCCTGAGCGGCGAGGCGGTTGGCTTCCTTCACAAGGTCCTCAATGGGACGGTCCATGTGCTTGCCGCGCATCAGCGGGATGGCGCAGAACGAGCAGGGGCGGTTGCAGCCCTCGGCAATCTTGAAGTAAGCGTAGTGCTTGGGCGTGGTCAGCAGCCGCTCGCCCACCAGCTCGTGCATGTAGTCGGCCTCCAGCGTTTTCATCAGCTGGGGCAGCTCCAGGGTGCCGAAGAAGGCATCCACCTGCGGGATTTCCACCTCCAGGTCGTCCTTGTAGCGCTGCGAGAGGCAGCCCGTCACGTAGAGCTTTTCGAGGCGGCCAGCTTCCTTCTCATCGGCGTAGCGCAGGATGGTGTCGATGCTTTCCTGCTTGGCGTTGTCGATAAAGCCGCAGGTGTTGATGATGACGATGTTGGCGTCGCTCTTGTCGGCTTCGTGCGTCACGTCAAACTGGTTGGCGCGGAGCTGGCCCATGAGCACCTCCGAGTCCACGAGGTTCTTGGAGCAGCCGAGGGTGATGACGTTGACTTTATTGGCCTGCTGGCTTCTTACTTTCATAGGGAGTAGCGCGAAGCTCGGCTTCGCGTATCGGTGAACGGGCGGCCGGGCAATTTCTTATCAGTGAGAAACTTGCCCGCTGTAGCCCGCGACGAAAATCGGACCGCAAAGGTACGCAGGAGGCAACGCCTTTTCCTACTGAGGAAGTTTCTTTTGCCAACCGGAACCGCGGGTGTAGAAACAGTCATTCCGAGCGGAGCTCGGAATGACGAACCGGGTAGCCCGGTTTACTTCTTAAACAGCGAATTCACGAACGTCGTCCGGTCGAACAGCTGCAAATCGGTCATCTTCTCGCCCACGCCGATGTAGCGCACGGGCACCTGAAGCTGGTCGCTGATGCCGATGACCACGCCGCCCTTGGCTGTGCCGTCGAGCTTGGTGATAGCCAGGGCCGATACCTCGGTGGCTTTGGTGAACTCCTTGGCCTGCAAAAAGGCGTTCTGGCCGGTGCTGCCATCGAGCACCAGCAGCACCTCGTGGGGCGCATCGGGAATCACCTTCTGCATCACGCGCTTGATTTTGCTCAGCTCGTTCATCAGGTTCACCTTGTTGTGCAGGCGGCCGGCCGTGTCGATAATGACCACATCGGCACCCATTTCCACGCCTTTCTGCACCGCGTCGTAGGCCACGGAGGCCGGGTCGGTGTTCATGCCGTGCGAAATAACGGGCACGCCCACCCGCTGGCCCCAGATGATGAGCTGATCAACGGCCGCAGCCCGGAAGGTATCGGCAGCACCGAGCACCACCTTCTTGCCGGCCGAGTGGAAGCGGTGCGCCAGCTTACCAATCGTCGTGGTTTTGCCCACGCCGTTCACGCCTACCACCATAATCACGAAGGGCGAGCCGGGGCTGTCGGGCCGGTCGAGAATGGCGCGGGAGCCGGTGGCGCCGCTGTTGGCGTCGAGCAACTCCACGATTTCCTCGCGCAGGATGCGGTCCAGCTCCGAGGTGCTCACGTACTTGTCGCGGGCCACGCGCTTCTCGATGCGGTCAATGACCTTCACCGTGGTGTCGATGCCCACGTCGGCGTGCACGAGCATGGTTTCCAGGTCGTCGAGCACCGCCTCGTCGACGGTGTTGCGGCCGGCTACGGCTTTGCTGAGCTGGTCGAAGAAGCTGGTTTTGGTTTTTTGCAACCCCTCATCAAGGGCCTGCTGCTGCTCCTTGCTTTCCTTATCCTTCTTGAAAAAATCGAAAAGTCCCATGCGGAGAGTAGCGCGAAGCTCCAGCTTCGCGCATCGTTGCTGACGATGGACGATGACGCTGGCCCTGCCCGCACGACGGGCCGGCCAGCGGCACGCGAAGCTGGAGCTTCGCGCTACAACGCAAAAAAGTCCCACGCTGGCGGGACTTCTTCACTTCAAATCAGGGAGCCACAAAGGCGCTGGCTTACTTAACGCCGGTGGCGAGGTAATCCTGCACTTTGTCAACGGGCACCATTTCCTCGCGGAAGGTATAGGCACCGGTTTTCTCCGATTTCACGGCGCGAATGACTTTAGCCCAGTCCTTGCCGCCTGGAGTTTTCAGGGTTGCTACTACTTTCTTAGCCATTGCTCAATTACTTGATTTCCTTGTGAACGGTCATCTTCTTGAGCACGTTGTTGAACTTCTTCAACTCAATGCGCTCAGGAGTGTTCTTGCGGTTCTTGGTGGTGATGTAGCGCGAGGTGCCCGGCTGCCCCGAGTTTTTATGCTCAGTGCATTCAAGGATCACCTGCACCCGATTGCCTTTCTTAGCCATCTCGACGGGGGTTTTGGGATTAAGGACTGCAAAGGTACGAGGGTTTTCGGAATAGGCAAGCTGTTAATTGTTTAATTGTTAAATGGTTGAATGGCTGCGTATTCCGGCCTTTAACGACGCCGGAATACGCCCTACTGCTCAACAATTTGACAATCAAATCATTAAACCCTACAGCTTCGGCAGCTGCAGGCTTTCCAGCACGCTGGGCTTGGCCATCAGGGCCTCAATATCGGCCACGGTGCGCGGCGCTTCCTTCGACAGATTTTCGGGCTCGGCGCTGGTGATGAGGATGTCGTCTTCAATCCGGACGCCGATGTTCCACCACTTTTTGTCGCAGGGGCTGCCCTCCGGGATGTAGATGCCGGGCTCTACGGTGATGACGTTGCCGGCCTGCAGCGGGCCGTAGCTGCCCCGGTCGTGCACGTCGAGGCCGAGGTAGTGGCTGGTGCCGTGCGGGAAGTAGCGGCGCATCTCCTCGGGGGCGGTGATGATGCCCAGCTTCAGCAAGCCTTCCGTAACTACCTGCTGGGCGGCCTTGCCGGGCGCCTGAAAGGCGTTGCCGGCCCGGCACTCCCGGATGCCGGCTTCCTGCGCGGCCAGCACCAGTTCGTAAATCTGGCGCTGGGCCGCGCTGAACTTGCCCGAGGGCGGCACCGTGCGCGTCACGTCGGCGGTGTAGCCGTGGTATTCGGCGCCGCAGTCCATCAGCAGCAGGTCGTTGCCGAGGCGGGGCTTGTCGTTGGTTTCGTAGTGCAGGATGCAGGCGTTGTTGCCGGCGCCCACGATGCTGGGGTAGCCCTCGAACTCGGCCCCGTATTTCTTGTAGATGTACTCGTGCAGACCCTGCACTTCCATCTCGCCCATGTCGGGCCGCAGGGCCCTCATTACCTCCTGCTGCCCCACAGCGCTGATGCGGACGGCACGGCGCAGCAAGGCCAGCTCCTCGGGCGTTTTCACGGCCCGCAGTGCATCCAGCGCATCGTTGAGCTCAGCCCCGCCTAAGCGGCTGACGGGCCGCCCGCTGATAGCCTGCTGGCGTTCGGCATCAGTGGAGGCATTCAGATAGCCCTGCAGGTAGGCATCGGCAGCCAGCGCGGGCCGCTCCCGTATCTGGGCCTCGACGTACGTCCGGATGCCGGCAGCATTGACCACTCCGTAGCGCTGTACGGCCCCATATACTTCATCGAGGCGGCCATTGAAATCAGTTGGAATGGCGGCCTGGCGGCGGAAGGCGGCTACCAGGTCGAACAGGTCGGCGGGGTCCTGGGCGTCGTCGCGCACGTCGGTGGGCAGGTCCAGGAAGTGGATCCGCGCGAAGCTGGCCCAGCGGATATCGGCCGTGGCAAAGGCGGTGTTGTCGGCTACGTACTGCAGCTTGAGCTGCTGCTTAGCGCCCTCGGTGCCCAGGCGGCGGCCGGTCCAGAGCTCGGCTTTGGGGTCGCGGGGCTGCACGAACAGCGCCTCCGTGACGCCCGCCTGCCCGCCCAGCGTCTGGGGCTCCTTGAACAGCACCAGCACCGCGTCGGGCTCGTCGTAGCCGGTGAGGTAGTAGAGGTCAGGATGCGGGTGGTAGAGGTAGTTGACGTCGTTGGCACGATTGCGGACCGGGCTGGCAAACAGCACCGCCACCGAGCCCGCCGGCAGCGCCTGCCGCAGCTGCTCGCGCCGGCTTCTGTGAAAGGCCGGGTCGAGGAAGTCGGTAGGGCGGCCGGGGCCGGCGGCCCGCTGGGCGTGGGCAGTTGGCGCCAGGGCGCTCAGCAGCAGAAAAGCCCACAGGCAGCGGGCGGCGGAAGGCAGACGGAATACAGACACGGCGACGAAGCTAGCAGGCAGAT
Organism: Hymenobacter sp. APR13; assembly: GCF_000737515.1. Classification (NCBI taxonomy): domain Bacteria; kingdom Pseudomonadati; phylum Bacteroidota; class Cytophagia; order Cytophagales; family Hymenobacteraceae; genus Hymenobacter; species Hymenobacter sp. APR13. The sequence goes on along the minus strand of NZ_CP006587.1, from coordinate 2,275,361 downwards.
ACAACAAAGACGCGTACCCGCCCCGGAAATTGCTTCCGGGGCGGGTACGCGTCTGAATACAATTCGCTCCGAGAAGCGGCCGGGGGCAGACTAGTAAACGATGAAGCCCTGCTCCTTCGCCTTCTTCAGGACCGACATGATGCCGTTCTTGTTGATGGTGCGGATGGTGCTGGTAGCTACTTTCAGCGTTACCCAAGCATCCTCTTCGGGGATGTAGAAGCGCTTTTTCTGCAGGTTCGGGTAGAACTTGCGCTTGGTCTTGTTGTTGGCGTGCGACACGTTGTTACCTACGCGGGTACGCTTGCCGGTCAAATCACAAACTCGGGCCATGATATCAGGAACTTAGAGGTTTCAAAGCGGAAAAACGGGGCCGCAAATATCGGCATAAGTTTGATAGAAGCAAAACCACTGACTGAAAAATAGCGGGTTAGCGTTTTCGGGGAAGGGTTACAGGTGACACATAACAGGCGAAAGGCGGGCTGCAAAAGCGTTGCAGCCGGGCGCCAGGCCTGTCTTTCTTGCTGTTTCGCCCCTCTCACGCGCCCTCATGGCCTACGCCTGGCGTCTAGGTTTTCACTTTCCGCCGACGCTCTGCGCACTACCGGTTCAGCCTGGATAAGCTCTTGTACGCCAACCAAAACCTACCGCCCACTGCTCACCCACGTGGCGGCAGCAGGCCTACTAGCAAATTGGTCGGCGCTACGCGGCTGCTCCGCCGTCCGGGTTTACCAACCAGCCCGCCCTGCTCTTCATCACCAGACCGCCTTGCACCTCATCACCTGTCACCTCATCACCCGTCACCAAGAATCACCTGTCCCACTTGCCCTTTTTGCGCCAGGGGCAGTGGCGGCAGCCGTTGCCGCAGCAGCTGCCGCGGCGCAGGTGGTACTGCTCCGTAAAGACCATGTAGCCTTCCGGAGTGAGGTAGTAGTCGCCGGGCTGGAGCGGTTGCGGGGTGGAATCGGGCACGGATGGCACAAATGAGCCCGCAAGATACGTTGGGCAGCAGGAAGTGCTCATGCCGGCTATTTATAGTATCTTTCCACTATATAATTAAACTCAACAGTCGTTTCACGCTCATTCTCTGCCCGGATGCGGTACTGGATTCTGCTTTTGATGCTGCTGGCGGCGGGGCCGGCAGCGCACACCCAACAGCCCGAAATGCCGGTGGCTGCCACCCGCCTGGCGCTGCAGCTCACCACGGCCGAAACGCTGCCCGCCGCCCCACTGAAAGAGGCCCGTCGCACGCTCAACCAGGCCCGGCAGCGCTTCAACCGGGGTTTGCCTACCGGCGACAAGCTGTTTGTGACGGCTACGCTGCTGGATGATGCTGCCAACCGGGTGCCGCAACTGGTGCAGGTGCACAGCTGGCAGGATGGCCGGGTGGCGGGCCGGCTGGTGGGCACCAACCTGCCCGAAGGCAACAACCGCGAGGAGTTCGACGAGGCCGACGTGGTGGACTGGATGATTCTGCACCCCGACGAATCGGAGGAAGGCAACTACGTGGGCAAGTTCCTGGACCTGGAAGACCGGCTGGGCAGCCTCTCGGCGCCGCGCTGAAGCGGGCAGCCGAAGCGGGGGTTTTTGCGTAATTTTCGGCGGTGGGCGGCGTAGGCAGCTCACCGCTTTTTGCTGATCTGCCCCCAAACTCCGGCCCATATGCACGCTACTTCCGCCCCCACCACCCAGCAAAGCCGCAGCCAGGAGCTGATGGCCCTCGAAGACCAGTACGGCGCCCACAACTACCACCCGCTGCCCGTGGTGCTGAGCCGCGGGGAAGGTGTGCACCTCTGGGATGTGGAGGGTAAGCACTACTTCGACTTCCTGTCGGCGTACTCGGCCGTCAACCAGGGCCACTGCCACCCGCGCATCATTGGGGCCCTCACCGAGCAGGCCCAGAAGCTCACGCTCACCAGCCGCGCCTTCTTCAACGACCAGCTGGGTGCGGCCGAAAAGCAGCTCTGCGAGCTGTTCAACTACGACAAGGCTCTGCTGATGAACTCCGGCGCCGAGGCCGTGGAAACTGCCCTCAAGCTGGCCCGCAAGTGGGGCTACCAGGAAAAAGGCATTGCGCCCAACCAGGCCCGCATCCTGGTGGCCGAGCACAACTTCCACGGCCGCACCACTGGCATCATCTCCTTCAGCACCGACGGCGACTCCACCGGCGGCTTCGGCCCCTACATGCCCGGCTACCAAGTGGTGCCCTACGACGATCTGGCGGCGCTGGAAGAAGCCCTGCAGGATCCGCACGTGTGTGGTTTCCTAGTGGAGCCCATTCAGGGCGAGGCCGGGGTGATGGTGCCCTCGGAAGGCTACCTGTTCAAGGCCGCCGCGCTGTGCAAAGCCCACAACGTGCTGTTCATCGCCGACGAGATTCAGACCGGCCTGGGCCGCACGGGCCAGCTGCTGGCCGTGTGCTACGAAGGCGTACACGCTGATATTCTGATTCTGGGCAAGGCTCTGAGCGGTGGCGTGCTGCCGGTATCGGCAGTGCTGGCCCGCAACGAAATCATGCTCACCATCCAGCCCGGGCAGCACGGCTCCACCTTCGGCGGCAACCCGCTGGCCTCGGTGGTGCTGCGCGCAGCCCTGGACGTACTGCTGGAAGAAAAGCTGATCGACAACGCCCGGGCCATGGGCGAGGTATTCCGGGAGCGGATGCGCCGCGTGATGGCCAAACGCCCCGACGTGGTGGAGCTGGTGCGTGGCAAAGGCCTGCTCAACGCTGTGGTCATCAAGCCCGCCGCCGACGGCCGCACGGCCTGGGACGTATGCGTGACGCTGATGGAGCGCGGCGTGCTGGCCAAGCCCACCCACGGCGACATTATCCGGTTTGCACCGCCGCTGGTTATCACCGAAGAGCAGCTCCACGAAGCCTGCGACATTATCGAGCAGGTGATTCTGGACTTCTAGCCTTCTACTTCTCCTTTATTGCCTCACTAGCCGTTGCCGGGCCGGATACCAATTGGTGTTCGGCCCGGCAACGGCTGTTTGGGGGCGTTTGGGTGGAGGGCGGAGGCACTTTGGCAGGGTCATCCGCCCGCTGGACGGGCGCGGCGGCAACTTGGTCGAGAAGGAAAGCGGGGCACCAGGGCGGGGCGTAGTTTTGTGGTGTTACTTCTTCATCACCACCGGATTATGCCTACGCTTCGCCCACTTATTGTTGTATTATCGGCCGCCTCCCTGTTGCTGGCCAGCTGCCAGACCAGCCGGGTAGCATTCCAGGCCCGGCCGTTCGGGAAGGTAGCGGCCACGCCCACCGATACCACGGTGCTATTGCTCCACGACTCGCAAGGCCCGCAAGCCACCCGCGTGGCCCTGACCACGGCGGAAGCAGCTACGTGGCAGCAGCAATAACACCATTGCACCCTATTCGCGAAAAAAGCCGCGTCCTCACACTGTGTGAGGACGCGGCTTTTTCGTGGTGTCTGAGGCCGGGCCGCTTATCTGACCAGGGTGAAGGTGGCCGTCTGCACGTCGCGGGAGTTGGGGCCGGTCATCACCTGGAACTCGCCGGGTTCGGCCACAAACTGCAGGTCGGTGTTGTAGAACTTGAGGTCATCGGGGGTGAGGCGGAAGGTGAGCGTGCGGCTTTCGCCTTTCTTGAGCATGATTTTCTGGAAGCCTTTCAGCTCCTGCACGGGGCGCGAAATGGAGCCCACCATGTCCCGGATATAGAGCTGCGCAACCTCTTCGCCGTCGTAGCTGCCGGTGTTTTTCACGGTTACCTTCACTTCCAGCGTGCCGTTCATGGGTAAGCTAGCCGTACTCAGCTCCGGCTTGCCGTACTCGAACGTGGTGTAGCTCAGGCCGAAACCGAACGGGTAGAGCGGGTCGTTGGTGACGTCGAGGTAGCGCGACTTGTACTTGTCGAGGGCCACGCCGGCGTAGGGACGGCCGGTGTTTTTGTGGTTGTAGTAGAGCGGAATCTGGCCGACGTGTTGTGGGAAGGTAGCCGTGAGCTTGCCCGAAGGGTTGTAGGCCCCGAACAGGACATCGGCAATGGCGTTGCCGGCCTGGGAGCCCGCAAACCAGGTTTCGAGGATGGCGTCGGCGTTCTTGTCTTCCCAGGGCAGCGTGAGCGGGCGGCCGTTCATGAGTACCAGCACCAGGGGCTTCCCGGTTTTCTTCAGGGCCTTGAGCAGCTCCATCTGCGGGGCCGGAATGCCAATGTCGGCGCGGCTGGCGGCTTCGCCGGTCATGCCCTGGCTCTCGCCCACGGCCGCCACAATCACGTCGGCGCCTTGGGCGGCCTGCACGGCTTCCTGAATCATCACCTCAGCGTTGCGCTTGTCCACGTTCAGCTCGCCGCCGTGCTCGTTGAGGCGCGCAATCATCTGCTCGTCGTCGGTGAAGTTGGCGCCCTGGGCCGTCACGATCTTCACGGAGCTGCCCACCGCGTTGCGGATGCCCTGCTCCAGCGACACGGCCTGCTTCCAGTCGCCGGCGCCGCTCCAGCTCCCGATCATGTCGCGCTGGCGGGTGGCCAGGGGGCCGACCAGGGCAATGGTGCCGGTTTTTTTAAGGGGCAGGGTGTTGTTGCTGTTTTTGAGCAGCACGAGACTTTTGCGGGCAATGTCGCGGGCATCGGCCACGAAATCCTTCTTCATCATGGTGGCCTTGGCGCGCTTCTCGCTGGTGCCGCGGTAGGGGTCCTGGAACAGGCCGAGCTTGTATTTAGCTTCCAGAATGCGGCGGCAGGCCAGGTCAATCTGGGCTTGCTGCACGGTGCCGTCCTTGAGGTTCTGGGCCAGGTTTTTCAGGAATATCTCCCCCACCATGTCTTGGTCGATGCCGGCGTTCAAGGCCAGGGCCGAGGTCTGGGCGTCGTTGCCCATGCCGTGGGCGGTCATTTCGTTGATGGCGGTGTAGTCGGTGGCCACGAAGCCCTGGAAGCCCCACTGCCGGCGCAGCAGGTCGGTCATCAGCCACTTGTTGCCGGTGGCGGGCACACCGTTGATGTCGTTGAATGAGGACATCATGGAGCCGGCGCCGGCTTCCACGGCGGCTTTGTAGGGCGGCAAGTACTCGTTGTACATGCGCACCAGGCTCATGTCGGTGGTGTTGTAGTCGCGGCCGGCTTCGGCGGCGCCGTAGAGCGCGAAGTGCTTCACGCAGGCCATCACGGCGTTGGGCTTGCTCAGGTCGGCGCCCTGGTAGCCGCGCACCATCACGCGCGCAATCTGCGAGCCCAGGTAAGGGTCTTCGCCCGAGCCCTCACTGATGCGGCCCCAGCGCGGGTCGCGGGCAATGTCCACCATCGGCGAGTACACCCAGTGCAGGCCGTCGGCGGAGGCTTCTTCGGCGGCAATGCGGGCGCTGCGCTCCAGGGCCGTCAGGTCCCAGCTGCTGGCCAACCCCAGCGCAATCGGGAAGATGGTGCGGTGGCCGTGGATGACGTCGTAGCCGAAGATGAGCGGGATGTGCAGGCGGGTTTGCTTGATGGCCATTTCCTGCAGCTTGCGCGCTGCCGTGGGCGTAAAGGTGTTCAGCACCGAGCCCACCGCGCCGCGCCGGATACTGGCGTCCACGTCCTTGCTCACCACCGGCCCGGTCACATCGAAGCCCACCGTAATCAGATTGAGCTGGCCGATTTTCTCTTCCAGCGTCATTTTTTGGAGCAGGTCGTCGATGAAGCGGTTCATCTTCGGGTCGGGGGCGCTTTGGGGAGCGGAGACGGGCGCCTGGGCCTGCAGCGCCGGCGACGCGAGCAGCCCCAGCGACAGCAGCAGGGCGGTGCGGAACGGGTATTTCATAGGAAAAATATTGGGGGAGTTGGTGGGGAGGTGTGAGACCGTCGTGCTTCGGCTTCGCGTAGCGTACCGGTCTTTACTCAACAACGTCCGCAGGCGAGATGCTTCGCTCTGCTCTGCATGACGTTCTTCTGACGTTCTACTTTTTGATTTGCGGGCTCTCAAAACCCAGATTGGTGAGGCCGCGCTGCACGTCGGGGCTGCTCATGAACAGCTTCCAGAGCAGGCCGGTCCGGTGGTTTTCTATCATGCCCACAATGGGACCCTGGTCGATGGCCAGGTGCGACTTGGCGTACCAGTTGTGCTGCTCGCTGAAGCCATCCACGAAACCGTACTCACTCCAGATGTTGTCGCCCAAATCGTTGTAGAAGTGCCGCAGCGCCGCCATCGACTCCTTGGGTGCATACGGCATGGCCGACAGCGCGGCGGTAGGCGAAATCACGCCCAAGTCTTCGGTGGGCGAGTGGGCGGCGTAGCCCTGGTAGCTGTCGGAGGCGGTGAGGCCCCAGCTGTTGGGGCCATAGCCTTTGTACTTCTTGGGGTTGTCGACGCAGTAGGCGTAGTTGATGCGGGTGTGGGCCTGGTTTTGCTGCCAGTAGTCGGCGTACTGGTCTTTGAGGCCGCGCGGGTCGAGGCCCAGGAAAGTGTAGTGCGAGAAGAACAGCGGCCCACCGAAGTCGAAGCCCAACGGCAGCTTGGTGTTGTAGAACTCCTTGCCGTTTTTGAAGTAGCTGCCGGTGGCCCAGCCCTGGTCGTACACCTTTTTGTCGATGGCAAATTTGGGCGACGAGGCCGCCAGCACGTAGGTAATCAGGCACTCATTCCAGCCATGAATCTGGTGGTTCATGCTCCAGCCGTTGTTGGGGCTCCAGTGCCAGTAGAGCACGTTCTGGCCACCTTGCTGGTGCCAGTTCCACTCCACGCCTTCCCACATCCAGAGAATGTGGTTGCGCAGGTCCTGCTCGGTTTTGCTGGCCCCGGTGAAATACTGCCGGGCACAGATCAGGCCCTCAAACAGAAACGAGGTTTCCACCAGGTCGGCGCCGTCGTCTTTCTGGCTGAAGCGAATCGTTTTGCCGGTGGCCCCATTCAGCCAGTGCGGAAACACGCCGTGATATGAGTCGGACTTCTCCAGAAACTTCACGATTTTGAAGATGCGCGCCGCCGCTTCCTCCCGCGGAATCCACTTGCGCTCGGCCGCCACAATAATGGCCATAATGCCAAAGCCCGTGCCACCGGTGGTCACCACCTCGTTGCCGTACTCGTAGGCCACGTTGCTCCGCTCGCGCGCCATGCCCGAAACGGGGTGCCCGAAGTCCCAGAAGTAGCGAAACGTCTGGCGCTGCACCAGGTCCAGCAGTTGCTCGTCGGAGAGGTTGCGCGGGCGCTGGCGGGCGTCGAAGGCAGCTTTTTTGGGCGCGGTTTTTTGCTGGGCCTGGGTGAAACCGGGCAGCAGCAGCAACAGGAGAAATAGGAATTTCATCGTCATGTCAAGCAAACATCTTTCCCGCAGAAGACGCGGAGAAAGGCGCAGAAGACGCAGAACGTTCTGCAACTTCAGCTCCTTCCTCCGCGCTTTCGGCGGGCTAAAAATTAATACCCTGGGTTCTGCGTGAGCTGGCCGCCGCTCAAATCAATCTGCTCCTGCGGAATCGGAAACAGCTCGTTTTTGCCGCGGTTGAACGTTTTGCCCTGGGCCATGAACAGCGGCACGATGCGGCCAGGCTGCTCGCTTTCCTGGCGCACCAAGTCAAAGAACCGGTCGTGCTCCAAGGCCAGCTCCACGCGGCGCTCCTGCCAGATGAGAGGCAGCGTGAGGGCCGTGCGCGCGGGCAGACCGGCGCGGGTCCGCACCCGGTTCAGCTGGGTAAGTGCCGCGCCGGTGTTGCCGATACGGAAAGCCGCCTCGGCGTTGATGAGCAGCACCTCGCCGTAGCGCATCACCCGGATATTTTTGGGCAGGTAGTCGTTGTTGCCGCAGTTGCGCTCCTGGGTGCGGCTGTGGTAGGCCTTGTAGCTGTAGCGCAGGTTTTCCACCGAGTCTTTGCTCGGAATCCGGAAACCGTCCCAGAGCACGGTGCCGGTGGAGCGCTGCCCGGCCGGGGCGGTGGGCTGAATGAAGATGATAGTGCCGGCCCGGCGCCGGTCGTTGGGCTCGTAGGCATCAGCCAGCTGCTGGGTGGGGTTGTTGAAGCCGAAGCCCAGGTCGGCCCAGCCGCCGCGGCCGCCGGCCCGTGGGCCCTGGCTGACGGTGTACAGGTTCACGGCCGAATTGTTGCAGGCAGCGTTGATGCCGGTCTGCACCTCGAAGATGGACTCCTCGCTGTTGGCGCCGGCTTCGCGCCAGATGTTCTCGTAGCTGGGCAGCAGCCCATAGGCCCCCGAGCGGCCCGCAATGATTTCGTTGCTGAGCTCGAAAGCCTTCTGGTAGTTTTTCTGGTACAGGTACACCTTAGCCAGCATGGCCTGCGCGGCGGCTTTGGTGGCGCGGCCGGTAGCGGTGGCGCCTTTCAGGGGCAGGTTGTCCACCGCAAACTGCAGATCGTCGATGATGAACTGGTAGATTTCAGCGGCTGTGGCGCGCTGCTGCAGAGCCGGGTTGTTGATTTCCGAGGCGGCCGGTACCCGGTCGAGCTTGGGCACGCCCCCAAAAAAGCGCACCAGGTTGAAATAGAAGTAGCCGCGCAGGAAGCGCACCTCGCCCACCAGGCGGTTTTTGGCGGCCTCCGGGGCCGGGCTCAGCGGAATCTTGTCTAGGGCCTGGTTGGCGCGGTTCACGCCCTGGAAATAGCCCTTCCAAGTGTTGTTGACGATGGAATTGGTGGAGTTGAGCGTGAAGTTGTCCACCTCCAGGGCCGGGCCGTAGTCGTTGGGCGTGCTGCCCTTGTCGGCGTCGTCGGAGGCAATGTCGGTCAGTATCACGTACTGCAGGCCGTGAATGTCTTCACCGAAGCCCCCCAGGTACATGACGTTGTAGACGCCATCCACGAGGCGTTGGGCGGCGGTGGGGTCGGTTTTGATCTGGTCTTCGGTGAGCTGGCCCTGGGGCGCGACGTCGAGGAAGTCTTTGCAGCCCACGGCGCCCACCGTGAGCAGCAAACCCAGGGCGGCCAGGCGCGCGGGCCGGGAAGCGAAAGTGGCGAGTGATTTCATGGGTGGCAAGCTTAGAAATTGACGTTCAGACCCAGCGCGAGCGTGCGGCTGGTAGGATAGGTGGTAGCCTCGATGCCCGAGTCCAGGGGCCCGCCCGGCAGCTCCGGCGTGAAACCCGAGTAGTTGGTGATAGTCAGCAGGTTCTGGGCCGTGGCGTAGACGCGCAACGACGAAATGAAGGCCCGCTTGGTCAGCTCACTTGGCAGCTTGTAGCCCAGCACCAGGTTGTTAAGCCGGATATAAGAGCCCGACTCGATGAAGTAGGTGGAATTGGGCGTGTTGTTGCGGATGGCGTAGGGGTCCGACTGCGAGGGGTTGGTGGCGGTCCAGCGGCTGTTGGCAAAGTCGGCCTCGATGTTGTCGGTGTTCTGGCCGGTGGCTTGTTTTTTCCGGTTGTAGACGTCGTTGTTCACGTTGCCGCTGAACACAAACGAGAAGTCCAGCCCGCCGTAGGTCAGGCCGCCGTTGATGCCGAAGTACATCGGTGGCTGATAGGAGCCGGCGTAGATCCGGTCGCGTAGGTCCACGGTGCCGTCGCCGTTGGAGTCGGCGTACTTCAGGTCGCCGGGGCGGGGCGTGAAGAAGGTGTAGCGCGGGTAGGCGTCGATTTCGGCCTGATTCTGGAACACGCCCACGGCGTCGAGCACGTAGAACGAGCCGGCGGCCACGCCGTTGTCGGAGCGCGTGACGTTGTTGGCGCCCCCGAACAGGGCCTGCCCGCCGTTCAGGTTTTCGATGCGGTTTTTGTTGAAGGTGGCATTCACCCCAAAGTTGTAGCCAAGCTTCTCCCCCACCGTATTGCGCCACGTCAGCGACGCTTCCACACCCTGGTTGCTGATGTCGGCGGCGTTGGTGATGTACTGGTTGTTGGGGTCGCCGAACAGGGCCGGGATGTTCACCGGAATCAGCGCGTCGGTGGTTTTCTTGCGGTAGTAGGTCAGCTCGCCGCCCAGGTGGTTGTCGAGCAGCGCAAACTCCACGGCCGCGTCGTACTCCGTCGTCACCTCCCAGCGCACGTCGCGGTCCTTGATCTGGTTGATGATGGCACCCAACACCGGCTGCCCGTTGAACACGTAGGGCGTGTTGATTTCGGCCGTCGTGATGTAGGAAGTGGGGTCAATCTGGTCGTTGCCGAGCTGACCGAAGCTGGCGCGCAGCTTCAGGAAACTCAGCACGCTCTGGTCTTTCAGGAAGCCTTCCTCGGTCAGAATCCAGCCCAAGCCCACCGACGGGAACAGCCCCCAGCGCTGGCTGGAATTGAACTTGGACGTGCCGTCGTAGCGCAGGTTGGTCGTGAACAGGTACTTGTCGGCAAAGGCGTAGTTGATGCGGCCCAGAAACGAGAGGCGGCGGTCCTTGTTGAGGTCGGGTGCCCCATTCACCGACGTGTTCGGGTCGCCGGTGTTCAGGTACCACTGGCTGGGGTCTTCGGGCACGTTGCGCCGCTGCCCCGACAGCGAGTTGGTGTTGCCTTCCTCGGTCACGGTACCGGCCAGCAGCGTCAGCGCGTGCTTGTCAGCGAAGGTGCGCTGGTAGGTGGCGGTGTTTTCCCAGAGGTAGCGCGTGCGATTGATCTGCGTGACGTTGAGCGTGCTCTGTGGATTGCGCTGGTTGCCGCCGGCCCGCAGGAACGTCACCTCGTCGTTGAGGTACTGGTAGTCGTAGACGCGACGGTTGTCGTAGTTCAGGTCTACGTTGATGGCCGAGCGCAGCGTAAGGCCTTCGATTGGAATGAAATTCACGCCCACGTTGCCCTGCAAGCGGTTTTCGAAGGAGCGGTTGTTGTTTTTCTCGATATCTAGCAGCGGGTTGCCCACGTTGCCGAAAGCCGACGTATTGCCGTAGCGCCCGCCTTCCTTGGCCGTGATTACCGGCGCGGCGCGGTAAGCATCCTGATAAGCGGCCGCAAAGTTCACGTCGCGCGTGTTGGCCCGGCTGAACGAGGCCTGCGAGTTGACGCTGAACTTGGGCGAGATGGTGAAATCGGTGTTGGAGCGGACGGTGAGGCGCGAAAACTTGTTCTGGATGGCTAGGCCATCATCCTGCAAGATATTGCCGCTGAAGTAGTAGCGCACGCTCTCATTGGCTCCCGACACGGCCAGGTTGTGGTTCTGGTAGGTGGCGCGGCGCAACACCTGGTCGTACCAGTCGGTGTCGGCGGGGTTGTCGGGGATGGTGATGTCGGGCGAGGTGTCGCGCAGGTAGCTGGTGTACTGGCCGGCGTCGGCCATCTGCACCAGGTTGGCGGCCTGCTTGAAGCCCACGGTGTTGTTATAGCTAAGCACCGGCTTACCCTGCTTGCCCTTTTTGGTGGTCACGATAATGACGCCGTTGGCCCCACGCACGCCGTAGATAGCGGAAGCCGAGGCATCCTTGAGCACGTCAATCGTCTCGATGTCGGCGTTGCTCAGGTTGCGGATGTCGGTGGTTTGCACGCCGTCTACCACGTAAAGCGGCTCGGCACCGGCCAGCAGCGTGCCCGTACCCCGGATGCGCACTCTGGGCTGGGAGTTAGGCGCCCCGTCGCTGATGATCTGCACGCCCGAGGTTTTGCCCTGCAGCGCCTGCGTGGGCGTCTGCACCGGCTGGTTCACAATTTCCGCCGACTCTACGCGGGCCACAGCGCCGGTCAGGTCAGTTTTGCGCTGGGTGCCGTAGCCCACCACCACCACTTCGCTCAGGGCGGTAGCGTCGGGGGCCAGATTCACGTCGACCGTCGTTCGGCCGCCCACGGCCACCTCCTGCGAGGTGTAGCCGATGAAGCTGAACACCAGCGTGCCCGTGTCGGGGGCCGTGATGGTGTAGCGGCCGTCGGGGTCGGTCTGGGTGCCGGTGCTGGTGCCTTTCACCACCACGTTTACGCCGGGCAGGCCGGCGCCTTTCTCATCCAGCACGCGGCCGGTTACCGGCACGTCGGCGGCGGCGGCCGGCTTCAGGATAATGCCGCTGTCCATGGGCTCGTAGGTGATGCGCAGCGGGTCGAGGAGCACATGCAGCACCTCGCTCAGCGGCTGCCCGTCGGCGGCAATAGACACCCGGCGGCCGGCCTGAATCAGCTGGCGGCTGTACTGAAACCGGATGTCGGTCTGGCGCTCAATCTTGGTGAGCACCGAAGCCACGGTTTCGCCGCTGGCCTGCAGCGAAATCGGTTGGCTGAGCGAGGGCTGGGCCGCAGAAGGATGGGCGGCGGCTATGCCGCTGAGCAGCGTCAGGCACAAAGGCTGCAGCAGCGCCGCCCGCTTCAGGTCGCGGACGGTGTGGGGAAATGGTAAGCGTGGGTTCATGCGAAAGTGGGAATTTGGGAAGCGTGTTCCCGGTGGCAGAGAAAGTTTCGCGAAGGAGAAGAAGGCTGCCCTGGTCGGATTGGGGTTGAGGTTGGGCAGGCAAGGGCGGAGCAACGGTGGGTTATTGGGGCATAGGCGAGGCAGTGGCAGGTAGCAGAAAAAGGTGAAGCTGGTCTAAGGATTCTGGCAGCCCGGACTCCGGAATTCGATGTGCGCGTCTTGCTGCGAGTAGCTGGCGCCCAGCACCTGGCACAGCACGTCCAGCTTGCCGTAGAGCGACTGGCGCTGCAGGTTCAGGGTGGCGGTGCAGCCAGCCAGCGCGGCGGCGTCGTAGCGAATATCTACGCCGTAGGCCGTGGCCAGCGCCGCCAGCACTTCAGCCACGGGCCGGTCATCAAAAACGAAAGACTGCGGCTGTAGCACCACTGGCTCAGCTACCAGCTCGCGGCGCAGCGGCTGCCGGCCCGCCGCGTACACGGCCTGCTGGTTGGGCAGCACCAGCACGCTGGCTTTGCCGGCCGCGCTAAGCATGCGGCGCGGCGATACCAGCACCCGGCCGGTGCTCACTTTTACCAGCGCCTCAGGCTGCCCGGTAAAGGCCCGTACCCGGAAGCTGGTCCCCAGCACGGTGGTTACCAGCTGGTCGGTATAAACCAGAAACGGGTGCGCCGAATCGGGGCGAACGTGGAAGAAGGCTTCGCCCACGAGGCGTACCTGACGCTGCGCCCCCCGGAACTGCGCCGGATAACGCAGACGGCTGGCCGGACGCAGCAGCACTATGCTGCTGTCGGGTAGCGTGAGCTGCAGGTCGTGGGGGCCGGAGTTGCGGAAGGTGCGCCAAGTGGCGGCAGCCGGAGCAGGGGCTACGGTGGCAGGGTTGGGCCGGCCGGCTACGTACCAGCCCCAGCCACCCAGCCCCAGGCCAGCGGCCAGCGTGGCTGCCGCTGTCCAGCGTCTGGCAGCGGGCCAGGCCCGGAAACCTCCGGGCCGGGGCTCCGGCGCGGCGGCCGGCGCAATGGTACCGGCCGCAATCCGGTGCCAGAGCTCGGTGCGCAGGGCTTCCCGCTCGTCGGTGGTCATCAGCAGCGGCGGGTCGTGCCGCAGGTTGTCATACCAGGCTTCCACCTGCTGCTGCTCGGCGGGTGTGCACTGGCCGGCTTGGTAGCGGCGAAGCAACATTTGCAGGTCAGTCTGATTCATGCAGCAATGGGCGTTGACGGCGTAGCCGCCCACAATGGGCGGTAGTTATAGCCACAGACGACTACCCCTACCCGCATCCCTAGCCGGGAACTGAAAAAAGCTGATTTTCCTGGCAAGCAGCGCCCGGTCATCCGTCACCTCTCTCCTTCAGTCACGACACTCCGCCCGGCGGCCGGGAATTCAGCCTGTTGCTTGCAGCAACACCGCCACCAGCACCAGGAAATCCTTCAGACTGACGCGCAACTGCTTGAGGGCGCGGGTGAGGTGGTACTCCACGGTTTTGCGCGACAGGTTGAGGCGCCCCGCAATTTCGGGCACCGACTGGTACTCGAAACGGCTTAGCCGGAAGACCTCCCGCGTGTGGTCGGGCAACTGCGTGAGGCTGGCCTGCAAAGCCCCGGCGAGGTCGTCGGCCGCAACTTCTTCCTCCGTGCAATAGTCGGGCTGCGTGAGGCGGGTGGCGTGGTAGGCCACGTAGGCGGCGCGCGGCGGGCGGGCTTTGAGGCCGTCGATGACGCGGTGGCGCACGGCGGCGTGCAAGTAGGGCTGCAGGTGCTGAATCCGGTGCTCGGCGCGCTTGTGCCAGAGAGCCGTAAACAGGTCCTGCACCAGTTCTTCGGCTGCTTCGCGCGAACCCAGCTTACGCGAAGCCAGCTGCAGCAGCGGCCACCAGTGCCGCTCGTATATCTCGGCAAATGCCAGCGCATCACCGTGGTGCAGGGCCTGCACCAGCGCGGCATCATCCCAGGCGGTGTAGGCCTCCTGGGCAGCACGAACGGCAACGGCGGGCGGGCGGGACATGGCAGCGCGAAATAGGACCAAAGGCAAATCTACGCTCCATCTGTCACCGGGGCGGCGGCCGGTAAGCTGGCCGGCCGCCGCCCTGGTAGAGCGCACACCCATACGGTGTCTGGGTCTAATACGCAGTCGGCGGCCCGATAGCTGCCGCCGGCCTACCCGCGCCGGGCACGCTACTTGTTGCGCGTAGGGCAAGCGCGGCTGAGTGTTTTTTGCGGGCGCACCGCTTTATCGCCGGGCCGGCCGCAGGTTTGCGTATCCGAGGTTATGCGCTGGTTTGCGCATTGCCGGCTGTCTGCCGCTATCTTCGCCCAGCCTTTTGCTGTTGCTGCTTGAAATCTACCCGCATTTTTTCCTGCCTGCTGTTGCTGCTGCTAGCCGCCGGCTGCCGCAGCCCCCGGGCTGCTTTCCGCTTCGAGCCACCTCCGGCGCAGGTTGCCGTAGCGGTGGTCACAACGCCGGCGACCAGTGCCGCCAGCCCGGCAGCCGAGCCCACTATCAGCCCGCTCCACCCGCGGCCCCGGCAGTTACCACGCCCGCACGCGGCGCGGTTGCCGCACACAGGCCGGGCATCGGGGTGGCGCGCTCCACGGTTGAAGCCAGCGCCGGAAGTGGCGGCGGAAGCGGCCGCGCACCAGCCACTACGGACCCGGCACCAGCCCTCGCAGCCCCGGCAGGCGCAGGTTGAACACACCGCCGCTTTCGTGCTGGGCGCGGCACTGGTGGCGGGCGGCGTGGTGGCCGGACTGCTGCTGGGCGGCTGGCTGGGGCTGGGTGTAGGGGCGCTGGTGGTGCTGGGCGGCTACTACTTTTTGGGCGTGGGCCTGGGCGGCAAGCACGCTTGGCTGGAGGTGTTTCAGGAGTTCTTCAATATGTAAGCCGTCCCGCGGGAGCGGCTAGCCGAATAAAGCTGCCGCCGGCAACCTTACCTTTGCGCCGGTTGTTCTCTCCCGTCTTATCAACTGACTTTCCGTATGCCCCAGCTCCCCACGCACCGCCCGCGCCGCAACCGCAAGTCGCAGATTATCCGCGACATGGTGCAGGAAACCCGCCTGACTACGCACGACTTCATCTTCCCGCTCTTCCTGATTGAAGGCCACAGCCAGCAGGTGGAAATCCACTCCATGCCGGGCATGTTCCGGTTTTCGGCCGACAAACTCATCGACGAAGTAGGCCGCTGCGTGGAGCTGGGCATCCAGAGCTTCGCGCCGTTTCCAAGCATCAACGATGGCCTGAAAGACCGGCTGGCGCGCGAATCGGCCAACCCCGACGGGCTTTACCTGAAGACCATTGCCGACATCAAGCGGCAGTTTCCGGACGTGGTGCTGATGACTGATGTGGCCATGGACCCCTACTCCTCCGACGGCCACGACGGCGTGGTGGATGCCGAATCGGGCGAGATTCTCAACGATGCCACCCTGGAGGTGCTCGGCCAGATGGCCCTGGCCCAGGCCCGCGCCGGCGCCGACATCATCGGCCCTTCCGACATGATGGACGGCCGCGTGGCCTGGATCCGGGAGGTGCTGGACAGCAACGCCTTCAGCCACGTGAGCATCATGAGCTACACGGCCAAGTACGCCTCGGCTTTCTACGGCCCGTTCCGCGACGCGCTGGACTCGGCCCCCAAGAAAGGCGACAAGAAAAGCTACCAGATGAACCCCGCCAACCGCCGCGAGGCCCTGCGCGAGCTGGCCCTCGACGAAGCGGAAGGTGCCGACATGGTGATGATCAAGCCGGCTCTAAGCTACCTCGACGTGATTCGGGAAGTGCGCGACAACACCCACCTGCCCGTGACGGCCTACAACGTATCGGGCGAGTACGCCATGGTGAAGGCCGCCGCCCAGAACGGCTGGCTCGACGGCGAGAAAACCATGATGGAAGTCCTCACCAGCATCAAGCGCGCCGGCGCCGACGCCATCCTCACGTATTTCGCCAAGGAAGCCGCCGAAGTGCTGCGGCGCGGGTAGCCTGAGGGAGAAAGTAAAAACAGAACGTCATGCAGAGGCGCAGCCGAAACATCTCGCGTGCTGATGTTGGAGTGGTATCTCAACATCAGCACGCGAGATGCTTCGGCTGCGCCTCTGCATGACGTTCTTTGCTTCACCACTGTCCACCGTAAACTTCTCACAATGCTCCGCCTCGCCACCGCCGCCGACCTGCCCGCCATTCTCGACCTCATCCGGCAGGTAGTACCGCTGATGAATGCGGCCGGTAACTGGCAGTGGACGGCGGAGTACCCGAACGAAGAAGTCTTCCGGCGCGATATTGCCCAGGGCCACCTCTGGGTGGCCGAGTTGGACGGCCGCGTAGCCGCCGTGGCCGCCCTCACCCACAACGACCAGGATGCCGAGTACGCCCAGGCCGACTGGGACGCCGACGAGCCGGCTCTGGTCACGCACCGCCTGGCCGTACATCCGCAGGCGCAGGGCTACGGCTTGGCCGCCGCGCTGCTAACCCAGGCCGAGGTGCTGGCGCGGCAACAGGGCCTGCGGGTGCTGCGCGTAGATACCAACTCCGAAAACCAGGCTACCCAGCGGCTTTTCCCGAAGCTGGGCTACCGCTACGCCGGCGAAATCACGCTGGCGTTCCGGCCGGGCCTGCGGTTTTTCTGCTACGAGAAGTGGGTGGAGTAGCGGCCAGCACTCCAGCTACCGCCCGAACGGCCAGCGGCCCAGCCGGCGGCTCCAGAGCAGAAATGCCCCCACCCCGGCCCCGATAACGGCCAGCCCGGAGAGCATGAACTGCGGGCCGGTGCTCCAGAACACCCACAGCCACACGGCCACCGCCAGCACCACCGGCAGCGGGTACAGCGGCATCCGGAACGGCAAGTGCGCCGTGCCGTTGCGGCGGCGCAGCAGCACCAACCCCACAGCCTGACCCACGAACTGCACCAGAATCCGCATGGCCAAAATGGCTGAAATGACTTCACCCAGCCGGAACAGCAAGCTAAACACGAAGCCCACACCGCCCAGAATCAGCAACGAGACGTGCGGGAAGTGTTTTGTGGGGTGGGTTTTGGCGAAGATGGGCAGGAACTCGCCGTCGGCCGCCGCGGCGTACGGAATGCGCGAGTAGCCCAGCAGCACCGCAAACAAGGAGGCAAACGCCACCCACAACACCAGCGCCGTAGCGGCCTGCGCCGCCAGCGGCCCGTAGATCTTCTCCACGAAGCTGCTCACGATGAACTCGGAGTGCTGCGCCTCCTGCCACGGAATAACAGAGCCCACGCTCCAGTTCAGCAGCAGATACAGCGCCATGATGCCCAGAATACTCAGGAAAATGCTGCGCGGAATCACGCGCTGCGGCTCCTTTATTTCGCCGCCTAAATGGCACACGTTGTAGTAGCCGAGGTAGCTGTAGATGGTCTTGACGGTGGCCTGGCCCATGGCGGCCGAGAGCAGCACGCCCGGCAGCGCCGATACGCCGCCCTCGGGCAGCCACGCCACCGGCACCGTGGCGTGCGTAACGCCCCCGAAAATCAGCCAGCCCATCAGGCCCAGCACGCCCATCCACAGCATCACGCCGAGCTTGCCGATGTCCTCGATGCGGCGGTAGAGCAGCGCAATCAGCAGCAGCACCACCGTGCCCGACACCAGCTTAGGCTGCCACCACTCGGTAAGCGGCACCAGGTAGCCGAAGTACTGCGCGAAGCCGATGGCGCCCGAGGCCACTACCAGTGGCGCCTGCACCAGCGTCTGCCACACGTACAGGAACGAGAACAGCCGCCCCCACTTCTGCTCGCCGTAGGCCAGCTTGAGGAAGCGGTAGGAACCGCCGGCCTCGGGGTAGGCCGCGCCCAGCTCACTCCAGATCAGGCCGTCCACGAGGCTAAGGCCCGCCCCCACCAGCCAAGCCAGCAGGAAGTTTGGGCCCATAAACCCCATCACCAGCGGCAGCGTCACGAAGGGCCCGATACCCACCATGTCAATCATGTTCAGGGCCGTGGCCTGCACCAGCCCCAGGCGGCGGCGCAGCGGGGCAGTGGTTTCGGAAGTAGCAGCGGCGGGGTCGAGGTCGGGCATACGCGGGGAATGGAGCTGTAAAAGTCGCAGAAACGAAGAATGTTCGCCGCCACCTCTTCTACGCTGCCGAACCGACTACCAGTCCCTGTATTTCCAACCTCAATCCGATGCGGCGCGTACCAGCAGGCACACGCACTTTACCTTATGTCTACCGGTTCTTCGAAGATTGCCATTTACGGGGCCATTGGCGCCAACGTCGCCATTGCCATCAGCAAGTTTGTGGCGGCCTTTTTCACCGGCAGCTCGGCCATGCTGTCTGAGGGCATTCACTCCCTCGTGGATAGCGGCAACGGCCTGCTGATTCTCTATGGCGTGAAGCAGTCGGAGAAGCCGGCCGATGCCCGCCACCCGTTTGGGCGCAGCAAGGAGCTGTATTTCTGGTCGTTGATTGTGGCCGTGCTGGTGTTTTCGGTGGGCGGCGGCATGTCGTTCTACGAAGGTATCGAGCACCTCAAGCACCCCGCCCCCATCACCGACCCCACCTGGAACTACTGGGTGCTGGGCCTCTCGATGCTGTTTGAGGGTATTTCCTGTTTTTTGGCGTTCCGCGAGTTCAACAAAACCCGCGTCGACGCCGGCTTCTGGGCCACGCTGGGCCGCAGCAAAGACCCCTCGGTGTTTGCCATCCTGATGGAAGACCTGGCCGCGTTGGTCGGCCTCACCATTGCCCTGGCCGGCGTGTACTTCGGGCACGCCCTCAACAACCCGTACTTCGACGGCGGCGCCTCCATCTGCATCGGCATTCTGCTGGTATCGGTGGCCATCTTCCTGATTTACAAAACCAAGGGCCTGCTGGTGGGCGAAGGCGTAGACGATGAAACCCTCGACAGCCTCGAAGCCATTGCGCGGCAGCAGCGCGGCGTGGAGCAGGTGCGCCGCCCCCTCACCATGTACATGGGCCCGCACGACGTGGTGCTGGCCCTCGACGTGGAGTTCCACGACCACCTGTCGGCCGTGGAGGTGGAACAGGAGGTTGATGCGCTGCAGGACGCCATCCGGGCCAAACACCCCGAGTTCAAGCGCATTTTCATTGAAGCCAAAGGGCTGGCCGGCAAGGAGCGCGGCCCGCTGGGCAATGCGTCGGTGTCGCCGCAGATTTAGCGGCGGGCGGGGCCGGCGGCGAAGCTCTGCGCTAACCCCACCAGCGGTTTTGCGGTACACAAGGCGGTACGGCCATCCTTCCGGGGCGGGCCGCACCGCTTTTTTCGTTCACCAACCCGCGCTCCTATGTCTGTTGCTACTGCCCGCTCCAATCCGTTTCACTCCTTCTGGATGGCCGGCTACGAATGCACCGACCAGCTCAACGCCTTCGGCCACCGGGTTGATTTCTTGCCCCTGACCGGCCACCTGCAGTTCATCGACGACGACTACCAGGCCCTGCACCAGCACCAGCTGGGCACCGTGCGCGAGGGTATCCGCTGGAGCCAGATCGAGAAAACGCCTTATCAATACGACTGGAGCGCCGTGCGCCAGATGCTGGCCGCCGGCCAGCGTCACGGCATCCAGCAGGTCTGGGACATCTGCCACTTCGGCTACCCCGACGACCTCACGCCGCTGCACCCGCTGTTTGCCCGGCGCTTTGCGGCGCTGTGCCGCGCCTTCGTGGCTTTCTACCGCGAAGTGCGCCCCGAGGGCGAGCTGATTGTGACGCCCATCAACGAGGTGAGCTTTATGAGCTGGCTGGGCGGCGACGTGCGCGGCACCTCGCCCTACTGCGTGGGGCAGGGCTGGGAAGTGAAGCGCGGTCTGATGCGGGCCTACATTGAGGGCGTGGCCGCCATGCGCGAGCTGGACCCCGGCGTCCGGATTCTGACCACCGAGCCGCTCGTGAACATCATGCCGCGGGCCGGGGCCAGCCGCCAGGAGCGTCAGCGCGCCGCCGAGTTTCACGACAACCAGTTCCAGAGTGTGGACATGCTGGCCGGGCGACTGTGCCCCGAGCTGGGCGGCCGCCCCGAGTATATCGACATGCTGGGCTTCAACTTCTACTACGACAACCAGTGGGAGCTGGACCCGCACTGCCGCATTCCGTGGGCCGACGAGCCCGCCGACCCGCGCTGGCAGCCGCTGCGCCACCTGCTGGCCGCCGCCCACCGCCGCTACAACTGCCCCGTGGTGCTCACCGAAACCAGTCACCCCGGCCAGGACCGCCCCGGCTGGATCCGGATGATTGGCGAGGAATGTGCCGCCGCCCTGCGCCTGGGCGTGCCGCTGTGGGGCGTGTGCCTCTACCCCATCGTAGACCGGCCCGACTGGGATTTTCCGGAGCGGGAGTGGCACCGCTCGGGCCTCTGGGATGCCGTGCTGCGGCCCGACGCGCCCCCGCTGCGGGTGCTGCACGCCCCCTACGCCGAGGCCCTGGCCGAAGCGCAGCAGCTGGTAGCTGAGGCCGCGCCGGAGCTGGCGGGTTCGGTGGCGCTTTCTCTATCTTAGGCCGCATGAACCCACGGCCCGACTCCCCCACCGACCTGCTCCAGCACTTCCAGCGCGCCTTCGCCGATTCCACCCTCTCGCCCGAAGAGGCCCGGCAGCTGCGCCAGCGCCTCACCGAGCGCGCCCAGCACCCGGCCGGCCTCGCCGATTTGCGCCACCGCCTGTTCGGGCTGGCCCGCGACCGGTTCAACAACTTTCAGGACAAGGCCGTGGTGGAATGGCTGGAAGCGGCCAGCGCCCTGCTGCTGCCAGCTCCCGCACCGGCGGCAGCCCGCGCCACGCACGCCGAGGTGTTCTTCAGCCCCAACGACGACTGCGTGGCGGCCATCCGGCGGTTTCTGGGGCAGGCCGCGCGCCAGCTCGATATCTGCGTGTTCACGATTGCCGATGACCGCCTGACCGACGCTGTGCTGGCCGCCCACCGGCGCGGGGTGCGCGTGCGCCTGCTCACCGACAACGACAAGCTCCACGACCGGGGCTCCGACGTGCGCCAGCTGCACGCCGCCGGCCTCCCCATCCGCGTCGACCGCACCGACAACCACATGCACCACAAGTTCGCCGTGGCCGACAACCGCACCGTGCTGACCGGCTCCTATAACTGGACCCGCTCCGCCGCCGAGTTGAACCTGGAAAACCTGCTCATCAGCGACGACGAAACGCTGGTGAAGCGCTACACCACTGAGTTCAACAAGCTGTGGGACGCCCTCGAGGAATTCCGGGGCTAGGTCAGCCCCCGCATCACCAACCCAACGAAACAGCCCGCCCCGGATATGGTATCCGGGGCGGGCTGTTTCAGTGAAGGCAGAGAATCCTTACGTAGGGCGGGGCAGCTATTTAGCAGCTTCCGGCTCCGGCGTAGCTTCGGGGGTGCCCGCGTTGGGGCGGCGGATGCTCACCATCTGGCGGGTGGTGGAAGCGCCTACGGTCAGGTTGAGGTTGTAGTCGCCGGAGGGCAGGCCCGTGAAGTCGATGGTCTGGTGGTGCGAGCCGGCCGTCTGGCGGCGGTAGTCAGACACGCGCACGGCCGAGCCGCGCTGGTCGTAGAGCACCCAGCCCATGGGCTGGTCCTGGCCCAGCTGGTAGGCCATCTGCACCACGCCGCTGGAGGGGTTGGGGTACACACTCAGGCGGTTGGCACCCGTCACGGGCACGTCGGCGGGCGGGCCCGCGAACTGCTGTTGCTGCTGCGCCACGGCCTGCAGCTTCCATTGCTGGTTGGGCTTGCTGGCGTAGCGGCGCTGCTGCAGGCCGCCTTCTTCCTCGGTGCCGGCCGTGAGGGCCTTTTTGCTGTGCTTGGCCGTGAGCTTGTAGTAGCCGTCGCCGGCGTCTTCTATTTTCCAGAGCTGATTATTGCCGCTGTAGTAGGGCCACAAGCTCAGGGGCGCGCCGTTGGACGTGGAGCTGCCCAGCACCTCCATCACTTTGCGGCTGCCCTGCACCGTGAGCTTGTAGAAACCGGCCCCGGCTTCCTCAATCTGCCACTGCGGAGCCCCGGCGGGCGCAGAAGCCAAACCCGGCTCCTTGGATACGGGGGCTTCGCCCTGCACTTCCAGGGGCTTGCCATCGGTGCGGCCCATGATGGTGAACACGCCCGGAATGCCCAGCGTCTTTGCCAGTGCCTCCGGCGCCGGAGCCTCGGCTTTCGCGGGCTTGGCCGGGGCTGGCGCTTTGGCTACGGCCGGCTTGGCCGGCGCGGCGGGCTTGGCGGCCACCGTAGCTTTGGCAGCGGCGGCTTTCGCGGCAGCCGCTTTGGCCGCATCGGTTTTGGCGGTGGCCTTGGCAGCAGCGGCAGCCGTAGCTTCGGCATCGGCTTTGGCCTTGGCCTCGGCTTTGGCGGCGGCCTTATCGACGGCGGGCTTGGTTTCCGGCGCTGGCGGCGGCGTGATGGCCACCGGCGGCGCCGCTACCGGCATGCCCGGGCCTTCCAGCGGATACAGATACACGGAGGGCACCGTCTGGGGCCCCTGGTTGGGGCGCACCCACTGCAGGCGCACGGTGGCTTCGCCTTCCTGGTCGTAGTATTCCACCTTGATGGTGGCCCGCTCGCCAGCGGCCAGGCTTACCTCGGCGCTGGTGATGGTGGTGGTGCCCTGGCCGCTCCAGTTGTCGAGGATCTGCTTGCCGTTCACCCACAGGCGTACGCCGTCGTTGGAGCGGGTGATGAACTTGTAGCGGCCCGTGGCGGGGGCTTCCACCTGCCCTTCCCAGCGCACTGAGAAGTTGTCGTTGCGCACGCCGGGGGCCGGAATGCCTTCCTTCCACTCGAAGTCCACTACTGCATCTACGCGCCGCAGCAGCGGCGTGCCGGCCAGCGAGCCATTGTTGAAGTAAGAGCCGGTGAGGCCCGTGCCTTCGCCCACGCCGGCAGCGGCGGGCGCGGTAGGCGGGCCGGCCGGTCCCGAAACGGCGGCTCCGCCCCGTGCTGGGGCCGTAGAGAGCAGGCCGGCTACAAAACAGAACAGTAGGTGTCGCACAGTGCGTTAGGTATAAAAATGAATGAATTGCATGCATCATGCATAAGATGAAGTAGCAACTGGGAATCATTATTTCCAGCTGCCGCTTGCCGCATGCTGAAGCAATATAAAGCATTCTTTTTCCACCTGCATTGCCGGGCTCCGGACAACCTGTTCATTTCCAATTTTTTCCTCCGTATAGTCCATTACCGTCAATATTCCGTGGCTGGGAGGTGATGAGCAGGCTTTTTTTGCATTTTTGCCCTTTCCCTTCTCGCTTCAGCTCTGGTCTATGAATGACACGCAGGCCTACCTTTCCACGCCGCTCGGCTGCCTGCGCCTGCAGGGCTCCGATGCCGGCCTGGCCGTCGTAGAATTTCTGGAAGCGGACGCCGCGCCGGCCCCTACGCCCCCGGCCGCCGTGGCCACACCGCTGCGCGAAGCCCACCGCCAGCTCCAGGCCTACTTCGGCCGCGAGCTGCGCGACTTCCAGCTCACCTACGACGTGCAGCAAGGCACCGACTTCCAGCGGCGGGTGTGGGCGGCGCTACCGGCCGTGAGCTACGGCCGCACTGCTTCCTACCTGGATCTGGCCCGGCAGCTTGGCAACCCCGGCGCCGTGCGGGCCGTGGGGGCGGCCAATGGCCAGAACCCCTTGGGGCTGGTGTGGCCCTGCCACCGCATCATCGGGGCGGGCGGGCAGCTCACGGGCTACGCCGGCGGCCTCTGGCGCAAGAAGTGGCTGCTGGATTTCGAGCAGCCCACCGTGCAAACGGCGCTGTTTTAGGGCTTAGGGCTTAGGGCTTAGGGCTTAGGGCTTAGGGCTTAGGGCTTAGGGCTTAGGGCTTAGGGCTTAGGGCTTAGGGCTTAGGGCTTAGGGCTTAGGGCTTAGGGTGTATGTGAAAGGCCCCGCCGGGTTACGGCGGGGCCTCTTTTCTTTCTGTTTATTTGAGCATAATCACCAGGCCCTATTACCTAATCACCAATCCCTATTCCCTAAGCACCTATAAACTTCAGCAGCTCCTGGTAGATGATGTTGTGCTGGAAGTAGAGCTGCAGCACCATGGGGGCGTGTTTTTTGCCGGGCAGCACGGTCAGCTGCGGCTGCTGGCCCAGGCTCTGCAGCTTGCTCACAAACTTGCGGCTGCTGCTACTGATGGACGGATACGTTTCGCCGCCGATGAACAGCCGCATGGGCGGCGTCTGGGCCGTGACGTGGTACATGGCCGACACCTCGCGCCACACGGCCGGGTCTTGTCCGAACGGCACCAGGTACTGGGCGTCGCCGGGGTACTCCTGCTTCTGCAGGTAGTCGTACATATCGAGGCCGGCGGGGTCATCGAGCAGGACGCCTTTGACGGGGTTCCGGGGCCAGCCGTGGCGGGCCAGCAGGCGGTTGTCGGCAGCCAGCAGCGCGGCCAGGCCGGCACCGGCCGAGTGGCCCATCAGGAACAGGCGCTTGGGGTCGCCGCCGTATTCGGCAATGTGCTGCGCGGTCCACGCCACGGCGCGGGCGCAGTCGTCGGCCATCTGCGGCACCTGCACGGCCGGAGCCAGGCGGTAGTTTATTACCACGGCCACCACGCCCTGCTTGGCCAGCCGCCGCCCGATGAAGGAGTAGAAGTTCTTGTTGCCGCTGTTCCAGCTGCCGCCATGGATGAACACCACCACCGGATACGGCGCCGCAGCTTTCTTCTTGGGCGTGTATACATCGAGGCGGTGACGCTCGGTATCGAAGGTAGGGTCGGAGGCGGGCACGTAGGCCACGTTTTGGGTGCGGCGGCTGGGGCGGGCGGTGGCGTATTCGTTGGCCAAACCCAGCAGCAGGGGCAGCACCAGCAGAGCCGGCAGATAGAGCCAGCGGCGGGAAAAAGACATAAAAGCAGAGAAAAAGCAGGGCCGAACCGGCCGCGCTTTGCACCTACGCAGCCAGGCCCTGCCCGGATGCCACCCCGCTGCACACCAGCGCCCGGCCAGCCGGCGTTATATTTGCCGGAAGCCCCTGGCTGCCAGCCGGCGGCTTCTTCCTTCGTTCTTCTATTCTCTCCATGAAATACACCGTTTACGCAGCCCTGGGGCTGCTCACGCTGCTGGCGGCCCCAGCCCACGCCCAGCGCAAAGTCAAAGTGAAAGGCGACGCCGCCGTGGCGCTGAGTGCGGCCAACCGCCTGCAGCCGCTGTTCGGCGGTGCCACCACGGCCCAGGCTGAGGCGCTGCTCGGAGCCGGCTACGTGGACAAAGTGGCCGCCAGCTTTGCCTCCCGTGAAGAAGCCAGCCGCTTTTTGTCGGGCAAGGGCTACGAGTACCTCTCGGAAGGCCTCGCCGACACGGCCGCGTTCCGCTTCAACCTCGCCTGGCTGCTCGACGCCAAAAATCCCGACGTGTA
The DNA here is from genome assembly GCF_000737515.1 of Hymenobacter sp. APR13. NCBI lineage: Bacteria > Pseudomonadati > Bacteroidota > Cytophagia > Cytophagales > Hymenobacteraceae > Hymenobacter > Hymenobacter sp. APR13. The sequence continues at coordinate 2,249,879 of NZ_CP006587.1, read as the reverse complement.
CCGCGGCCTGGGCATCGTGGCCAGCCGCCAGCCCACCCCCGACCAGGCCATTGCCCTGCTCACGCAGGGCCTGGCTTTGGCGCCCACCGACGCGCTGATGCTCAGCGACCTGGGCTCCAGCCATTTGATTCGATACGAGCAGACCCAAAAGAAGAAAGACCTCACCACCGCCACCGACCTGCTGCAGCGCGCCCTCGCGGCCAGCCCCGACAATGCCATTGCCTGGCAGCAGATGGCCCGTGTGCACTATCTGCAGCAGGACTACGCCAAAGCCTGGGAGGCCGTCCACAAAGGCCAGGCCCTGAGCATGACCAGCATCGACTTCGACTTCCTGACTGAGCTGCTGGCCAAGATGCCCGACCCGCAGGGAAAATTCAAGTAAGCTGTGATAGGGTGATGGGGTGATGGGGTGACACGTGAAAGGTGACACGGGACAGGTGGCAGGTGGCGGGTGACGGGTGACGGGTTACACGTCACTGGTGAAGGGGTGATATGCGCGGCTGGGCGGGAAAGTAACGCGCGCGGAAACCTATTTTCAGACCAAAGCCGTACTTGCTTGCGTTGTAGGCTTGCCGCTGCCCCAACCGCGCCAGCAAGCCTCTCCTCTACCCCGTCACGTGTCCCGTGTCACCTGTCACGTGTCACCTCATCACCCCATCACCTCATTACCCCCACTGCGTGAAGCGTCTTGTGCTCCTTTCTTCCTTAACGGCCAGCGTGCTGCTGGCCCACACCGCCACCGCGCAGGATGGGCCGGAGCGTCGCCGACGCTACTACAGCAGCCAGGCGCGGGCCTACTACCGGGGGCCGGTGCGCTTTACGGTGGGCGGCGGCGCAGCATTCTACAACGGCGACCTGGCCGGCAACTTCTCCGATAATCTACCGGGCCCCAGCGCCAGCCTGGGCGTGCTCTACCTGCTGCGCCCGCGGCTGGTGATAGGCGGCGAGGCCACGTACTTTCAGGTTGGGGCCAAAGATCAACTGCCGGAGCGCGGCCTGGCCTTCCGGGGCCGCAACGTGAGCGGCGTCACGTTTCTGCGCTATGAGTTGCTGCGCGACGAAAGCCAGTTTGCCACGCCCAAGCGTCCGGCTTCCCTGATCAAGCCCTACGTGAAAGCCGGCGCCGGCTTCCTGCTCTACAGCCCCAAAGCCTACCGCGGCACGCTGCGCCCCGACGACCGCACGAACTACCTCGAATCCGAGCGCAACGACTACCCTGCCCTGGGCTTGGTCGCGCCGGTGGGGTTTGGAGTGGTGTTCCGGCTCACGCCGCAGCTCAACGCCACTGCCGAAGCCTCCTACTACTTCACCTCCACCGACCAGCTCGACGACATCAGCCCCGTCAGTGGCCGCTCCAGCTCCAGCCTCAACGACGGCTACGGCCTGGCCGAAATCAAACTGGAATACGCCCCCTGGGGACGGTAAAGCATCTTCCACCCCCAGTCTCCTGGCTCGATGCCGCCTGCTACGAGCGTGCCTTGCTCCGCTGCGCTGGTGCAGAACCAACAAAAAAAGGCCCGTCGTAAGACGGGCCTTTTTCAATTCGCGGTCAGCAATACCTGCTGCCTGAGCGAGTCATCTATTGCTTGATGAAGCGCTGGTGGAACACTTTCTGGCCGTCGGTGGCGGTAAGGGTGTAGATGCCCTTGGCCAGCGCCGATACGTTCAGTTGGTCGCCGGCTACCTGCACGCCGGTTACTTTGGCGCCGCGCAGGTCGGTCAGCATTACGGACACCAGCGGGGCGTTATCGGGCATGATGATGCGCACCATGTCGGAAGCCGGGTTAGGGTACAGCTCCAGGCCGCGGGCCGGAGTGCCCTGCGTGAGGCCCATGCTGCCGCCAGCCGTTACGCCGGCAACGGCCGCGCCGCCCGTGATGTTCACCGTGTAATCTTCGGTTTCGCCATAGCTGTAGCTGTTGCAGCTGGTTGTGGCCGAGGCGTCGCTCATCACTACGCGCAGGCGGGTGGCGCCGGTGCGGGCCGTGGTTGGCACCGTGAACGTGCTGGTGAGCGTAGCGGCCGAGTTGCTGCTGCGGCTGGCTACCAGCTCGCCGGCGTCGGTGAAGTCACCGTCCTGGTTGTAGTCGATGTACACCTTCCAGTACTCGGTGTAGGCCGTCGAGGTGAAGCCGGCCGAGTAGCTGATGGTCTGCGACGAGCCAGCGGCCAGCGACGTGCTGGTGGCCGTGCCATTGTAGTAGCCGGCGTCTTTGCTGGAAGTACGGGCGATGGTGCCCAGCTTCACGTAATCAATCCACTCATAGGCTACGTTGTTGCCTTTGCTGGCGCAGTACGTAACCGTGGTGGGAGGAGGCGTGGTACCACCGCTGTAGGCAGCGCCTACCCCTACGGCAAACCAGGCGTTGGTCACGGCCTGCTCTTCGGCCGAGCCGGCGCCATACAGGTCTTTGGCTGCCTGGATGGAGCCCGTGCGGGCCGCCGCGTAGTTGGACGAAGCCGTGAGGTACACGGTTTCGGTGCGGTAGGCAATGCGGCCGGCCTTGTCGATGCCGATGCCGGCTACGCTGAACACGTTGCCGATGTCGTTGGTGCCGCTGCCGCCCACGGCCAGCCGGTAGAACCAGTGGTTGAGTACGCCCGAGTTGTAGTGCACCCCGCCGTTGTCGCCGGTGCCGGTGTACCAGCTGGTACCTTTGTAAGTGTCAGGCTGGCCTTCGGCGTTAGGGTTGCTCATCGAGCGCAGCGACGGCCGCACCTTATCGATGTCTTCGCCGATCAGCCAGGTTTGCTTGCTGGCGTCTTTGTAGTACTCCACGCAGGCACCCCAGATGTCGGAGAAGCCTTCGTTGAGGGCACCTGACTCGTTGGAGTAGGTGAGGTTTGCCGACGACGAGCACACAGCGTGGCCGATTTCGTGGGCTGCCACGTCGAGCGAAGTCAGCGGGTCGAAGCGGGTGGCGCCGTCGCCGTAGGTCATGCGCGTGCCATCCCAGAACGCGTTTTCGTAGCCCACGCCGTCGCCAGGCGTGTTGTCGAAGTGCACGTAGCTTCTGATGGTGGCGCCGGCGTTGTTGTAGGAGTTGCGGTTGTGGACGTTCTTGAAGTAGTCGTAGGTGCTCTGGGCGCCGTAGTGCGCGTCGAGGGCGGCGTTGTCGAAGTTGGCGTTGTTGTACTCCGTCCAGCTGTTGTCGGCGTCGGTGAAGTCGACGGCGGCCGTATAGCTGCTGCCCTTCTTGCAGTTGTAGGTCTGGATGCCGTTGCCGCGCGTTACGTCGTGCAGGCGGAAAGTGCCGTTGAAGCTGTCGGTGGTGGCGGTTTTGGTGCCGCTGTACTTGGTGGCGAACGTGCCGGTGGCGGCGGCGTGCTTGATGATGTCATCCTTGAGCACGACTTCGCCAGTGTGCGCGTCGACGTAGATGAAGGCGCGGCTCAGCGGAGCCTTGGCGTACACGTTGAACTTCCAGGCCAGCACCGGCTTGCCAGCTTGTTGCGGGCTGGTGCTGCGCTGGTTTTCCACTACCACCAGCTCTCCCTGAGGGGCGTAGGTGGCAGCGGCGTTGTTTTCCTGCTGGCGCAGGCCGGCTTCCTCAGCAGCATCCTGCCACATATAAGTGCGGGCACCCACAAAGGCCAGCGCCCGCGACAGCGCGGCGGCGGCGTCCAGGGTGGGGGTGGTGCTCAGGCCGCTGATTTTCTCGAAGTGGCCGTTGAGCACTTCCACACGACCCTGGCGGGCATGCACCGAGTAGGTGCCGTGCTCCACTTTGATGCCTTTGTAGAATTGCTGGTACTTCTCGTGGACGAAGCCCAGCTCGTCGGTTTCAGTTTTCAGCAGGGCCAGCTGATCGGTAGACGCGAGCTGCAGCTGCTCGCGCAGCGCGGCCTTGGCGTCGCTGAGCCGGTAGGCGGCACCTTGCACATTGAGCTCAATCAAAGACGGCATTCCCTTCTCATCAAGCTCCTTGCTCTTCACCCGGGAATAATCCTGAGCCAACGACGAAGTGGTAAGGCCACCCAAGAGCAGAAGGGTGGCAGCAGAGTATTTGTTTAGCATACGGAGTGGTTGTGAGAAGTGAGAAGTGCAGATTGCCTTATTTCAGCCAGGCAGTCTGCTAACTTACGTTATTTTCAATTAAACCGTATTTACTCTATCAAATTATTTTTTAAACATCCTTTTATCTGAAAACCTTATAAATGACGATATACTCATTTATGTCAACTTAATTTTGTTTTAATCCAAAATTTCTCTACCCAACTGCGTCCCTGGCTGGGCTGGGCTGCGTAGAGGCTTAGGCGTATCATCTCTGTTTTCTGCTATTTCCCTCATGGCTGTTTCCTTCTCCTCTTCTGCTTCTTCCCGCTGGCGCCTCGATGGTCAGCTGGCCATCGTCACGGGCGCCTCCAAAGGCATTGGTGCCGCCGTGGCGGCCGAACTGCTGGGCCTGGGCGCTACCGTGCTGGCGGTGGCCCGCCAGGCACCCGACCTGGAAGCCCAGGTGGCCGACTGGCGCGCCCAGAATCTGGCCGCCTACGCCATAGCCGCCGACGTAAGCACCGCGGCCGGCCGGCAGCAGGTGCTGGAGGCCGCGGGCCGGCTTGGCCCGGCTCTGCATATTCTGGTGAACAACGTGGGCACCAACATCCGCAAGCCCACCATCGAGTACAGCCCCACCGAGTACCAGCACCTGCTGGCCACCAACATGGAGTCGGTGTTTGGGCTGTGCCAGGGCGCATATCCGCTGCTGCAGGCGGCTGGCGGCGCCAGCATCGTGAATGTGTCGTCGGTGGCGGGGCTCACGCACGTGCGCACCGGCTCCATCTATGGCATGACCAAGGCCGCCATGAACCAGCTGGGCCGCAACCTGGCCGCCGAGTGGGCCCCGGCCGGCATCCGGGTGAATACGGTGGCGCCGTGGTACATCCGCACGCCGCTGGCCGAAACCGTGCTGCGCAACCCCGAGTACCTGGAGCAGGTTCTGAGCCGCACGCCGGCCCGCCGCGTGGGCGAGCCCGAGGAGGTGGCCGCCGCCGTGGCGTTTCTGTGTCTGCCCGCCGCCAGCTACATCACCGGCCAGACCCTGAGCGTGGACGGCGGCTTCAGCGTGAACGGTTTCTGAATCACGGATTTTAGCGAATTAGCCGGATTGGTCGGATTTTGTGGACGATTCTGTTCTGCTTGGTTCTGCCTTGATTTCCTATTCGTTTCAAACAGAAAGGGCTTGCCACACAGCAAGCCCTTTCTGTTTGAAACGAATAGGAAATCGACTACAAAATCCGACTGATCCGGCTAATCCGCTGACATCCGTGCTAAGGCCTGGCTGTAGCGGGTGAGGCTGTGCTCGTCGGAGGCCAGGTAGAGGAAGGGCTCGATAAGCTCCAGCTCCATGAGCAGCAGCTCGCCGTTGGCATCTACGCCGTCTACGCGGGCGTAGAGGCAGTTTTTGGCGAAGTCGCGCACGATCTGGTCGGCGGTGGTGCGCAGGTGGGCGGGCGCCTCCTGGGGCTCGATGCCGCCGCCGAGGTAATGCTGCACCCGGAAGTCGCCGGCCTTGGGGGTTTTCAGCACGCAGTGGCTGAACTCGCCGCCCAGGTAAATGAGCGACCATTCGCCCTGGGTTTGGATTTCGGGCTGGAAGGGCTGGGCCAGAAAGTCCTCGTGGCGCAGCAGTTCGGTGAGCTCCGACGCGCGGCGCAGGGCTTCCGGCAGCGTGAGGTCGAAGGTGTTTTTGGCGCCGCCGCTCACGGCCGGCTTCACCACCAGCCGCTCGGTGCCGAGGGCTTCAAACACCCTTTCGGCGTCGAAAGGGGTGCCTGTGGTGAGCCAGTGCGTGGGCACGATGCGCACGCCGGCCTGCTGCATGTCGAGCAGGTACTTCTTGTCGGCGTTCCAGCGCACGGTGGCCACGGGGTTGAGCAGGCGCACGCCCAGCGCGTCCAGCCGGTTTAGCCAGGCGTAGAACTCCTGCACCCGGTCGAAGTAGTCCCACGGCGACTTGAGCACCACGGCGTCGTAGCTCAGCCAGTCCACGGCGGGGTTGCTCCAGATGCGGGGCTCTACATGGTGGCCCTGCGCCCGCAGGTGGCGCGTGAGCAGGTTGTCTTCATCATCGACGTTGGGAGCCGCGTATTGCGCCAGAGTTTCGCAGGTGACGAGGGCGATGTTCATTGTGAGGGGTGATGGGGTGAATCGTGATGAGGTGATGAGGTGATGGGGTGAATCGTGACAGGTGACAGGTGACAGGGAGAAGTTGGCAAGGAAGAGCTTCTGCGTGGAGGCGTCGATGGGGCAACGTGACGCAGGCGTCAGCACGCGAGATGCTTCGCTTCGCTCTGCATGACGTTCTTTTTCACCTGTTGCCTGTCACTTGTCACAATTCACCTCATCACCTCATCACGATTCACGACTCACTTTTTCATGGCCAGATAGTCGGCGGCGAGGGCGGCCAGGGTGCGGACGCCGAGGGTGAGGCCGCTTTCGTCGATGAAAAAGCCGGGCGTGTGGTGCGGAGCGGTGGTAGCGGCGTCCTTGCCTTTGGGCATGCCGCCCACAAACAGGAAGAAGCCGGGCACTTTCTCTTGATAGTAGGCGAAGTCCTCGGCGCCGGTGACGGCCTTCTGCAGCACCACGTGCTCGGGGCCGGCCACGCGGCGCAGGGTGGGCAGCATCTGCTCGGTGAGGCGCACTTCGTTGAAGGTCACGGGCGCGTAGTTCACGATGTCGACCTCGGCGGTGGCGCCGGCGCTTTCGGCAATGTTGGTGGCCGTACGGCGCACAGCGGCCCAGATTTGCTGCTGCATTTCCTTGTTGAGGGTGCGGATGGTGCCGGTCAGCTCTACCTGCTCCGGGATGATGTTGTTGCGCACCCCGCCGTGCACCATGCCCACGGTCAGCACGGCCGCGTCCTGCGTCAGCTCAGTCTGGCGGCTGATGATGGTCTGCAAACCCACCACAATCTGCGCCGCCGTCACCACCGGGTCCACGGCCAGCCACGGGTACGCGCCGTGCGCCGACTTTCCCTTCACCTTGATGGTAAACACGTCGGACGAGGCCATAGTACCCTCGGGGCGGTATTTGAGGGTGCCTACCTCGGTCTGGGCGTTGATGTGCACGCCGAAGATGGCGTCGACTTTGGGGTTGTCGAGCACGCCTTCCTGCACCATCAGCTTGGCGCCGCCGGTCACGCCGGGCAGGGAGCCTTCCTCGGCGGGCTGAAAGATGAACTTCACGGTGCCGCTGAGGTCTTTTTTCATCTCACTGAGCACGTTGGCGGCGCCCAGCAGCATGGCCACGTGGGTGTCGTGGCCGCAGGCGTGCATCACGCCCACTTCCTGGCCGTTGTACTGGGTGCGGGCCTTGGAGGCGAAGGGCAGCGTGGGGCTTTCCGTTACGGGCAGGCCGTCCATGTCAGCGCGCAAAGCCACTACGGGGCCGGGCTTGCCGCCGCGCAGGATGCCCACCACGCCGGTGCGCGCCACGCCGGTCTGCACTTCCAGGCCTAGCCGCTTCAGCTCCGCCGCAATGATACCGGCCGTGCGGGTTTCCTGGTTGCCCAGCTCGGGGTGTTCGTGCAGGTCGCGGCGCCAGGCAATCACCTGCTTTTCCTGCTGGGCAGCCAGCTTGGCAATGCGGGCATCGAGGGCGGTGGTTTGGGCCGACGCGGCCAGGGGCAGCGTGAGGGCAAGTACGGAAAGCAGGCGATTCATAAGCTACAGGCTGAAATGGGCCGCAAAAGGTACAACACGCGCGCCGGAGTGCCCCGGCATAGCGCTTGGTTTGTGGGCGTACCTGCCCCAATAAACTCCCGAGCGTACAGCAGGCTTGGCAGTGCACGCCGGCGAGGCTGTACTTTTGCCGCATGCCTGCTCCTACCGCCGATTCTGCTGCTGCCTCCCTCCCTCTACGCTGGCCCGCTGCCTGGCGCACGCCGGGCTTCCGGGCGCGGCTGCTGCTGGTACTGGCGCTGCTGCTGGCACTGCTGGCCGCGTTGCCGCGCTTCTTCGCCTACATCCAGGCCCGCCCCGGCGTGGTGCTGCCCGACCCGCTGCTGGCCGCCCTGCCCGCCCACGACGTGTCGGGACTGGTGTTCGGGACAATCTACCTGAGCGTGGTGACGGGCTTGTGGGTGCTGCTGCCGCGGCCCCGTCTGCTGCTACGGGCGCTGTGGGCGTATCTGCTGCTTCATGTGTGCCGCTGCCTGCTGCTGTGGCTGCTGCCGCTGGAGCCACCCGTGAGCCTAGTGCTGCTCCAGGACCCGCTCGTGGACCAGCTGGTATACGCCGCGCCGGCGCCCATCACCAAAGACCTGTTTTTCTCGGGCCACACCGCCACCGTAGTGCTGCTGGCGCTGGCCGTGGGCCGGGGCCGGCTGCGCACTGTGTTGCTGGCGGCGGCGGCCGTGGTAGGGGCGCTGGTGCTGGTGCAGCACGCGCACTACACCTACGACGTGCTGGCCGCGCCGCTGTTTGCCTGGGGCTGCTACCGGGTGGCTGGGCGGATTGTAGCATAGGCTTCAGCCTGTGCCGGTTCCGCGCCCTCCGACTCTCTATCAAACAGAAAGGGAAATCAGTTCTGAAAACAAAGCCCGTCTGGCAAACCTAGGTTGCGGAGCAGCTGCATAGCCCCGGAGGGGCAGTATGTGGGTAGAAGTATCGCCGAAAAAATGCCGTAAGCCCCAGCGGGGCGACACCTTGCCCGCCTGGTTCAGGTGTCGCCCCGCTGGGGCTTTGTTCTATTTATTGACCATGATGCTACCAATATGCCGCCCCTCCGGGGCTACGCAGTTGCTCCAAAACCTGGGGTTAGCAAGCTGGCCTTAGAGCTGGAGCCGCTCTATTTTGGAGAGGGGTTGGGGTAAGGTGTCTTACTTCAGGTGCTTTTCGTAGATGCCGGCCGCAATCTTCTCGGTCAGCGACTTGGGCACCAAGCCAGTGAGCTTCGAGGAAATCTTGTTCAGCGCGCCCGGAATCAGCTCGGCCTCGCCGGAGAGCATGGCCTCGATGCCAGCCTGGGCCACCTGCGCGGGCGTCATGGATACCTTGTTGGCGGTTTCCTGCAGGCCGGCGCTCATGCCGGCGCGGTCGGCGAAGTCGGTGGTGGTGGCGCCGGGGCTCAGGCAGGTGACCGACACGCCGGTTTCGCGCAGCTCGTAGCGCAGGCCGCGGGAGAAGCTCAGCAGAAACGCCTTGCTGGCCGCGTAGAGCGTGAGCGTAGGCACGGCCTGGTAGGCGGCGGTGCTGGCTACGTTCAGGATATAGGCCCGGGGCTGCCGGCGCAGCGCCGGCAGCAGGCGGTGCGTGAGGGCCACCGGCACGTGCATGTTCAGCTGCAGCATATTCTGCTGCTCTTCCAGGGCCAGGTCCTCAAAGCGCCCCCACAATCCGTAGCCGGCATTGTTGACCAGCACGGCCAGCTCCTGCGTCTGGCTGCCGGCCCACGCTGCCACAGTTTCCACGGCGTGCGGCGCGGCCAGGTCCTGGGTTAGCACGGCGGCCTGCACCTTGAACTGCTGCCGCAGCTCGGCGGCCACTTCTTCCAGCTGCGCCGAGGAGCGGGCCACCAGCAACAGGTTGTAGCCGCGGCGGGCCAGCTCGGCGGCAAAAGCGCGGCCGATGCCGCGGGAGGCGCCGGTAATGAGAGCAGTAGGCATATGGTAGTGGAATGGAAGTGGTCCTACGAATTCCGCGCAGCGGTTCGTAGGACCACTAAGATGGTAAGGATCTTATGAACCGCTGGGCGGCAGCTCGTCTGAGCGGTGACGTGCGGGAGGGTAGTGGTCTTACGAACCGCTGCGCGGAATTCGTAGGACCACTTTCAGCAATCCGACTCTACTTCACCAAGTGCAGAAAACGCAGGTAGAACGGCGTGGGGCTGTTTTCGTGCTTGGGCTGGTACTTGCCGGCCACGATGGGCACGTACATCACGCGGCGGCGCGACACCTCCCCTACCAGCGGCGACTGCGCCACGCGGTGCCACATGCGGCCGTCGTGCACGGTCAGGTCGCCGGGCTCGGTTTCCACAGCTATTTCGTGCGGGTCGGGGCCCACGTCTTTGTAGTATTTTTTGCGGAACAGCATTTCGCGCAGCGGCTGCTGGTGGGTGCCCGGAATCAGGCGCAGGCCGCCGTTGGTGGCAGGGGTGCCGTCGAGGTGGAAGCCTACGTTGAGCATGGGGCCGATGCGCTTGCCGTAGAATACGTCGCGCAACGAGTCGGTGTGCCAGCCCATCTGCGAGAACTCCGAGCCCGGCACGTTCACGTAGTGGTTGATGACGAGACCGTCCTTCTCGTTGATGCCGACGCGGCCGCCGGGCGCTTCCAGCAGTGGAAACAGGGCCCGGAACCGGGCATCCTCCAGAAAGTCGGCCAGCACGGGGCTGTAGTGCGAGGCAAAAGCGAAGCGCTGCACAATGGGCGCGCCATCCACGTCTTTGCCGTATTTGATGGGCACGCCGTTTACCTTCTGCACCCCTTCGGCCAGCCACTGCTGCTGCACCGCCTCGGTGGCGCGCAGCAATTCCTGCACCTGCTCGGGGCTGGCAAAGGCACGAAAATGAAGGAAGCCGTGCTGTCGGAAAAAGGCTTGCTGCTCAGCCGTGAGCGTGGCCCCTAAAGTAAACCGCGGATAAGATTTCAAGGACGTCATAAGAACCCAGGCCGCCTGAAAGCGGGCCTGCGGGGGCAAAGATACGAGGGGAAGATGGCGCACCTCTGATACGCAAGGAAAAACGACCACCTGAGTAGCCGCTAATCTGCGCCGGGCGGCGTGAAGAACAAGTGAATAGCAACCGCCGGGGCGCGCGCAGGTTTTCGGCGCCCCTCGTACCTTCGCCGGTATGCCTGGCTATCAGTTACTCCCGTTTTCGTTGCGCCGGCCGCTGTGGGCGGTGGTGGGACTGCTGCTGACAGCCGAAGCCGCCGCCCAGACATTGCCGCCGCCCAGGCTGGTACCGTTTCGGCAAGGCAGCCGCTTCGGCTACGCCGACCTCTCGCGCCGCCTGGTGCTGCCCGCCCTCTACGACGACGCCGGCCCCATGGTGAACGAAGTGGCCTGGGTGCGCCGGGGCGCGCTCTACGGCTATATTGATGGCAGCGGCAACCCCGTGACGCCGGTGCAGTACGCCGCCGCCGGCACCTTCGGGCCCGACGGCCGCGCCACCGTGGTGCTGGCCGCCGACACCTTCGCCATCGGCCCCGACGGCCAGCGCCTGACCGGGCCCGCCGCCCCCGACCCCCGAAACCGACTACCTGGAGCAGGGCGACCTGGTGCGCCGCCAGGGCAAGGTGGGCTTCCGCTTCACGAGCGGCTCCAGCACCGTGGTGCCGCCCGAGTACGACGAAATCCGGGACCTGCACCACGACGGGCTGCTGCTGGTACGCCAAGGCGCCAAATGGGGCGTGCTCAACGCCAAAGGCCGCCTCACGCTACCGCTGGAGTATGACGCCATCCGGGCCACGGCGGCCAACGGCTTCGTGCTGCCGGTGGTGGAGCAGGCCGGCCGCTTCGGCTACCTCGGCCCCGACGGCAAGCTCCTGACGCCCATCAAATACGCCACCGCCGCGCCCTTCGCGCAGGACGTGGCCCGCGTAACCACCGCCACTGGCCAGCCCGGCTACCTCGACAGCCGCGGCCGGGAGTTCTGGGACGACAAGTAAGCGCCGCTGCTCGGTATGCCGGCGCCAGTCCGGCGGCTGAAAAAAGCCGCCGGACCGGCGCCCGCAATAATGCGGCGCGGAAAGCGTATTTTTCAGGAGCTATCTATTCCCTCCTGCCTATGCTACCGCTGCCCATCCTCAATGTGCACCTGCAGCCCTGCTCCGAAAACTGGCAGCAGATGACGCCCACCGCTCAGGGCCGCCACTGCGCCAGCTGCCAGCGCACGGTATTCGACTTCACCGACAAAACTCAAGCCGACCTCGAAGCCGCCCGCGCCGCCTCCCCCGACGGCCGCCTGTGCGGCCGGTTCCGGGCAGAGCAGCTGGCCCCGCCACCCCGCTTGCGCCCCAGGCTGCGGCGGTTTCTGGTGGCGCTGGTGCTGGTGTGTGGCTTAGGTTTGACGAGCCAGCAGGCTATAGGCCAATTTCTTACTCGTGCAAAACCTCCTACAACAGAGTTTCAGTCCATTGCCGATGCTACAGCAGAAGCATTAGGGTTAGAGCCTGTATCAATCTCTCGGACGCGGGAGTATCCTATGACTGGATTCATAACAACCGAACCCATGCCGGTTTTCCCAGGCGGACAGGATTCTCTGATGGCTTACATGAAAAAAACCCTGCGCTACCCTGCTTCCGCGAAAGCAGAAGGCAGAATGTTCGTCAATTTCACCATCACGAAAACAGGGCACATCACGCAGGCCAAAGTGCAGAAAGGTATCGAGCCCGCTTTGGACGCCGAAGCATTGCGGGTGGTGCGTCAAATGCCCCGCTGGATACAGCCGTCCCGGCAGCGCCCGATAGAAGTGAGCTACACGCTGCCCATCACCTTCAGCCGGAAGTAGCCATGAAACTGCTGCTACTTCTGCTGCTGTCGGCGCTTCTGGCTTCGCGCACGCAGGCGCAAAGCCTCCGCCCGTTCGGCCCGCCGGACGACCCGCTGTGGCACTGCTTTGCGTGCAGGTATCCGGAATATCTCGACGGGGGATTTGAGGGGATGCTGCGGGCAATCGGCCAGAACGTGCGCTTCCCGCAGCAACTGCAGCAGGGTGGCCGGGTATTCGTGCAATTCACCGTCAGCGAGCAAGGGCAGGTGCGCAATGCCGTGGTGGCGCAGTCCTTCCGGCCCGATGCCGATTCGGCCGCCGTACAGGCCGTGCGGCGGCTGGGAGCGTTCAGGCCGGCCCTGGATGCGCAGGGCCGGCCCATTGCCGTGAAGCTGACGGCACCCATCCACTTCAGCCGGAAATAGCCATGAAACTGCTCCTACTCCTGACGCTGCTGTGCCTGCTGAGTGGCGAGGCGTGGGCACAGGTGAAGCAGGCAAATACGCCGGCCGCTGCTCAGCCCCGACAAAAGCAGGCCCAAAAAAAACCGTTACCCGGCAAGCCGCATATCGAAAACCCAAACCTGTCTACAGTCACCGTGGTAAGTGACCATGGGCAGCAGGTGTATTGTCTGAAAGACACCACAAGCCGAACCACGCCCATCATCTACAACTACGTCAGGCAGATGCCGGCTTTTGTGGGTGGGCACGAGGCCATGATGGCGTTTTTGGGCAGAAACCTGCGCTGGCCCGAAAACAGCGGACGGATTTGTGTCGAGGGACGCGTGTTTGTAAACTTTATCGTCGGCAAAGAAGGGCGCTTGCGGGAGTTCAAGGTGCTGAAGGGCCTTCACCCACTATTTGATGCCGAAGCGTTGCGCGTAGCCCGGCTGCTGAATGGACGGTTTACGGCCGGCACCCAGGATGGCCGCGCGGTGGAAGTGTATTATACCGTCCCGGTTACCTTTCGTATCAAATAGCCAGTCATGAAACTCCTGCTACTTCTGCCACTGGCTCTGCTTCTCCAGCACCACGCCGCCACCGCCCAAATAACGCCCTACACGGATATTGATACCACAGGACTGACACGCAGCCGGCCACCCGAACAGTTTACGGCCCGCGCGGCAAACCAGTGCTTTCAAATGACGACCACCTTGCCGGAGTTTCCGGGCGGGACGCAAGCCCTGACGCGCTTTGTGCAGCAACAGCTACACTTTCCACCGCTGTTTCTTCGCCTGAACGTAGAAGGCTGGACGGGCGTAAACTTTCTCATCACTGCCAGTGGGCATATAAGCCAGGCAACTGTCTACCACAGCTTACACCCTGCCTGGGACGAAGAAGTGCTCCGGGTCGTTGGCTTGCTCGATGGGCGTTTTAAGCCAGCAACTTATAATGGAACCCCAAGGGATGCCTCGTATTCTCTGCGTGTACCCTTTTCTATAAAGTAGACCGGCCGTTCTTCTTCTACCAAAAACCTTCCTATTTTCCCCGACCCGATTCCTCACTCCAACCGCGCCCGCCCTATGGTCTTCACGCCCAGCCCTATGCTTCTCAAGCTGCTTTACACCCGCGGCAGCCTGCACAACACGCCCGAAGGTGTGGCCTTCAGCATCAAGAACCGCCTCGATACGGTGCGCATCACCCGCATCGACTATGTGCAGCTGGATGGCGTGAAGATTGGCGTGGAGCAGATTGCGCTGGATTTGGGCGAGGGCGACGTGCGGCCCGCCACCATCTTCAACGCCGACAGCGCCGGCTACACGCTGCCCGTAGGCCAGGCTGCTACCTTTCACCTGGCCACCGAACACCTCAAGGAAGGCCTGCATACGGTGCAGGTGCAGTTTGCCGCCGACCCCTTCGGCGACCTGAACGTGGAGGTGGAAGACGCCATTGCCGCCCAGCCCGACAAGCGTACCCGCATCCCGCGCTCCGACCAGGACGACTACTCCGACGACGCCATCCGGGCCCGTCAGCAGTTTGCCGAGGAGTTTTCGGGGCAGCAGTTCCAGCATCTCAAGCACTACTCCTTCGATGCCCACGACCTGCAGGGCAACTGCGAGCATTTCACGGGCGTGGCCCAGATTCCGGTGGGGCTGGCCGGCCCGCTGCGCGTGAATGGCGAGCACGCCGACGGCGAGTTTCTGATTCCGATGGCCACCACTGAAGGTACCTTGGTGGCCAGCTACAACCGCGGCATTCAGCTTCTGAACCTGTGCGGCGGCGTGAAGTGCACCGTCATCGGCGACGCCATGCAGCGGGCCCCGGTGTTCGTGTTCGACGATGCCCGCGGCGCCCGCGACTTTGGCAAGTGGGTGGAAGACAACATCGACCTGATTCGGCCCGAAGCGGAAAGCACCTCCCGCGTGGCCAGGCTGCAGTACATCGACACCTACCTGAGCAACAAGTTCGCCTTCCTGCGCTTCAACTACAGCACCGGCGACGCGGCCGGCCAGAACATGGTGGGCCGCGCCACCTTCGCGGCCTGCTCCTGGATTCTGGAGCATTACAAAGGCGCGCCCATCCGCCACTTCTACCTCGAATCCAACTTCGCCACCGACAAAAAAGCCAGCCAAATTAACGTGATGCGCACCCGCGGCAAGCGCGTGGTGGCCGAGGCCGTTATCAAGCGCGACGTGCTGCAGCAGCGTATGCGCGTGACGCCCGAGCAGCTGGCCTACCACGGGCAGGTCAGCAACGTGGGCGCCTTCATCTCCGGCGCCAACAACAACGGCGCGCACTCGGCCAACGGCATCACGGCCCTGTTCATCGCCACCGGACAGGACGTGGCCAACGTATCAGAATCCTCAGCCGGCGTGCTCTATTCTGAGGTTACGCCCGAAGGCGACCTGTACATCAGCATCACCATCCCAAGCCTGATTGTGGCTACGCACGGCGGCGGCACCGGCCTGGCCACCCAAAACGAGTGCCTGCGCATGCTGAACTGCGTGGGCCGCGGCACGGTGAATAAGTTCGCCGAAATAGTGGCCGGCGTGGTGCTGGCCGGCGAGCTGAGCCTGGGCTCCGCCATCAGCAGCTCCGACTGGGTGAGCAGCCACGAGCAGTACGGCCGCAACCGGTAGCTTTTGGAGCTGCAAGCCAGTAAGCCGTAAGGGGCAGGCTTCCGCGTCATAGCACGGAATGCCTGCCCCTTACGGCTTACGGCTTGCGGCTTACGGCTTGCGGGCTTTCACCTTGAAGCGGGAGTCGGCGCGCAGGGTTACGTTCTGGCCCAGCGGCTTCACCACGTCCACCTTGGTGGTGAGCATGTAGGAGTCGCCGCGCAGGAACACGTCCAGCTTCTGGTTGGCGGGCGTCAGCTCGATGCTGGTGGCGCCGGTGGGCACGGGGTTGAGCGAGGCCAGCAGCACCTGGTCGGAGCTGTTGGCGCTGGTGCTGATGTAGACTTCTATGCGGCGCAGGAAATCGAAATTCTGGCCGGTGGGGCTGGTGATGGTGAGGGCCAGCCGCTCGAGGGTCACGTCCTGCACGTAGTCGGCGGAGGTGTTGTTGTTGGCGTAGGTGGCCCGGCTGGTAGAGCTGACGGCCACCGGCGACAAGGGGAAGAACTGCCCCAGCGGCACCGTGGCGGGCACCGTGATGGTCTGGGAGTCTTCCACCGTGAACTCCAGCAAATCCAGAATCTTCTTGCAGCCCAGCGTGAGCAGCAGCGCCGCCAGCGGCAGCAGCAACAGGATTTTCTTCATGGTCGTTGAATTTTACCGCGGTTAGCGGATTGGGGCCGGTTTTAGCGGATTGTCCGGATTTTGTGGACGGCCCGGTGTAGCACAGGCCGGTGGCGACTGGGTGGTGTGGCATAGGCTCCGCCGCACCGTTGGCCGTTTCGTGGCAGCCTTTGCCATAATCTGCCAGCCCATCTGACACACGGCACAGGCTAAAGCCTATGCTACACCGCCCAATTCACAAAATCCGTGAACCGAAGGACAGCGAAGCTAAATTCGTCTAATCCGCCAGAATCCGTGCTTAGTCCATCATGTCGGCCGCTTTGGGCGGGTCGGGCACGAAGCCGGGCTGCCAGCTCATGGGGTAGCGCGGGTCTACGTAGGGCAGGGCGGCCTCGGTGAGGTAGAGCGGGCGGAAGGTGTCCACCATTACGGCCAGCTCGTGGGTTTCCTTTTTGCCGAGGCTGGCTTCCACGGTGCCGGGGTGCGGCCCGTGCGGAATGCCGCTGGGGTGCCACGTAAACGAGGCCAGGTCCACGCCCTTGCGCGACATGAAGTTGCCGGCCACGTAGTACAGCACCTCGTCGGAATCGACGTTGGAGTGGTTGTAGGGCGCCGGAATGCTCAGCGGGTGGTAGTCAAACAGCCGCGGCACAAAGGAGCATATGACGAAGTTGTTAGCCTCGAAATGCTGGTGCACCGGCGGCGGCTGGTGCAGGCGGCCCGTAATCGGCTCGAAATCGTGGATGCTGGTGGCGTAGGGGTAGAAGTAGCCGTCCCAGCCCACCACGTCGAACGGCGAGTGGCCGTAGGTGAGGTGGTGCAGCTGGCCTTCCTTCTTAATCTTGACCAGGTACTCGCCCGACTCCTGCACGTCGCCCTCAATCAGCTCACTCGGCGGCCGGATATCCCGCTCGCAGTAGGGCGAGTGTTCCAGCAGCTGCCCGAAGTGGTTGCGGTAGCGGCGGCACGTTTCCACGGGGCTGAACGACTCGATGATGAGCAGACGCACCGGCCCGTCCTCGAAGTGCAGCTGGTGGATGATGGTGCGCGGAATAACGAGGTAGTCGCCGGGCTCGAAGGCCACCTTGCCCATCTGGCTCCACAGCTCGCCGCGGCCTTCGTGCACGAAAATCACCTCGTCGGCCAGCGCGTTTTTGTAGTAGTACTGCATCCGCTTTTCGGTGGGGTTGCAGATGCTCATGGTCACATCGGCGTTGCCGAGCAGGGTCTGGCGGGCCTGCAGGTAGTCGCCGCCGGTGCTCACCTGGCCGAGGGTGCGCAGGTGGCTGGGCTCCAGCGGCCGGTCTTTCAGCAGCTTGGGGCTGTAGGGCTCGGGCGTGCCTACCTTCTGGATTTCGGTGGGCGGATGCTGGTGGTAGAGCAGCGACGAAACGCCGTGGAAGCCCAGCGTGCCCACCAGCTGCTCGGCGTAGAGCGTGCCGTCGGGCTGGCGGAACTGGGTGTGGCGCTTGCGCGGAATCTGGCCGAGGCGGTGGTAGTAAGCCATGGCGAAACGGACGTTGGGTGGGTGGGAAGTATGGGGAGGTGAAGGTAAGAAGGTTTGGCGGCACGCCCGGTACCCCGAAGAACGGCTCCGGCCAGGCGTTGTAGTGCCTTCAGCCTTTCCCACTATCTTCCCGCAGGTTTATGCTTGCCTATTCTATGTCTGATTCTGTGATTCCGCTACACGGCTTGCCCGCCGGCCCTTATGTGGTAGACGCACACACTCTCGACGCTCGTCACACTCTTCGATTATCTGTTCAATGAAACGTTACATCTGCCTCTTATGGGGGGCTTGCCTGATGGCAGCCACTGGTTACCAGTTGTTCCAAGCCCCGTCCTGAGCCGAAAGCAGTGCCCTTACCCGCCGAGTTGAAGGCATATACCCGCTTTTCTGCCGGCACTTACTGGATTTATCAGGATTCCGCGTCGCGTCAGCTTGATAGTATCTGGGTCGTGTCAATGCGGGATTCTGTCATTAGAATTAGTGACCAGGAGAGGTTAGTGTTTAAGTTCGAAGCATTCACTATGCGTACTCGGTCCAACCGAGGTGGCCCAGATAGAGTAACCACAGTTGATAGAAATTGTGGTCTTCCAAATCGTGACGACGGCAACTTAACAGACAATTTTCCTTGCTGGACCATCAGACGCGGGCTCTCCCTGCCCAACAGCACGGCCGATGAAGGCGACACAGACGTGTTTCCCTACCGCCTGGATTGGACGCGCCCCCTAAACCCCAGCACGCTGTCCGTGATGACGCCACTCCTGCACCCCGGCCCCTACCCGGTGGGCAGCGCCACCTACCGCGACGTGGTGGAGGTGCGCGTGGCCCAGGACGCCTCGGAATACGGCTGGAAAAGCCACTACTACTGGGCCCCAAACGTGGGCATCGTGCGCCACCGTCGCTGGCTGGGCTACGACGTCAGCACCTGGACGCTCGTGCGTAGCCGTATCGTGCAGTAGCGCGGGTTGCTGTTGCAGCTAACAGCCGCCGGTTCTTGCAAAAGGGCCGGCGGTTTTGTTTGCCGTACCCATGTAGCAGCTCGTCAAGGCGCCGGCTGCCGAAACGGAATGGTTTACCTTTGTGTTAGCACTATCCCGGCGGCCGTTGCTGCTGTTTTTCTGTTCGTTATGCGCTCTGTTTTCCTCCGCTGCCTGCTGCCCGCTGGCGTCGCTTTGCTGGCGGCCGGCCCCACATCGGCGCCCCGCACCCGCACCTTCACCTTCGAGTACACGGCCACCGTGCCCGCCCTGCCCGCCACCGCCGACTCGCTGGAGCTGTGGCTGCCCGTGCCCCACCCCGACGCCTCGCAGGAGCTGCGCAACCTGAAAATCAGCACCACTGCGCCCTACACGCTCACCAAGGCGCCGTTCGGCAATACCATGCTGCACCTGAAAGTGCCCGCCGCCCAGGCCGCCGGCCTCACGGTGGCCATGCGCTTCGAAGCCACCCGGCGCGAGCACCAGAACCCCTACCTGGCCAGCGCCGCGCCCAAGAAACTACGCGCCGCCGATGCCGCCGACCCCAACATGGCCCGCTGGCTGCAGCCCGACCGCCTCGTGCCCCTCGACGACAAAATCAAGTTCTGGGCCCTGGAAGTGGTGGCCAAAGCCGGCGCCAAAACCGACCTCGAAAAAGCCCGCGCCATCTACGAGCACGTGGTCAGCACCGTCACCTACGACAAGTCCGGGCAGGGCTGGGGCCGCGGCGACATCTACTACGCCTGCGACGCCCGCCGCGGCAACTGCACCGACTTCCACGCCGTGTTCATCGGCTACTGCCGGGCCGTAGGCATTCCGGCGCGCTTCAGCATCGGGTTTCCGCTGCCCGCCGAGCGGGGCACCGGCGAAATCAAGGGCTACCACTGCTGGGCCGAGTTCTACACCGCCCAGACCGGCTGGGTGCCCGTCGATGCGTCCGAAGCCGCCAAAGACCCCAGCCGCCGCGCCTACTTCTTCGGCGCCCACGACGAAAACCGCGTGGAGTTCAGCCGCGGCCGCGACCTGGCCCTCACGCCCCGCCAGCAAAGCCAGCCGCTCAACTACTTCATCTACCCCTACGCCGAGCTGGGCGGCAAGCCCTTCGAGGGCGTGAAGCGCGAGTTCCGGTATCAGGATGTAGCGAAGTAGAAGGGTCTTTCTAGAGTACAAAAGACCGTCATGCAGAGGCGCAGCCGAAGCATCTCGCGTGCTGATGTTACCAAATCGTTGAACAGCAACCGCTCCGTAGCCCAGGGTTTAAACCTTGGGCTAATGAAGCAACCTCACAGCACGCGAGATGCTTCGGCTGCGCCTCTGCATGACGTTTCGGTTTTACTCAGATTCCTCCTTCGTCGGAATGGCAGTTCTTCCCCACCCCCAAAATCAAAACGGCCGGAGTCCCCACCCCGGCCGCTTCGCAGTATAGATTTCCCCTAATTGTAATGCACTTATTTCATGGACAGCTTTTGCATGGGATTGGCGGAACCGTTGGCCATGGCCTGCACCGCCTGTTTCAGCTCGGCGTCCTGCTCGCGCAGGGTGGCGTAGTAAGCGGGCTTGCCGTAGGCACTACGAGCAATATACGCTTTTAGTTGATTACGAAGCAGTTCGGCGCAGCGCTTCAGGTGAATGGGGTTGGCTGGCATACCGTCTTTGGCCGCCACTTCGGCCAGCTCCTGCAGCTGCGCGTCGCTGATGCGGAAGGTGGCCAGGTACTGCTCGGGGCGCAACGCCTCCAGCTCCGCCTTGTGGCTTTGGAAGTAGTTGAGCGCAAACTCGCGCACCAGATTGTGGCTCTGCAGGCGGGTGTAGTAGGCCGAAAACGCCGTGGTGTCGCGCGGCACAAACAGGTCGGGCATGATGCCGCCGCCGCCGTACACGGTGCGGCCGTGCACCGTTTTGTAGCGCAGCGAGTCGGCGAAATGGATGCTGTCGGCGTGGAACAGCTCGCCGTGGCGCAGGCGGTTCTGCAGGTCCTGCTCGTAGGCGGCCAGCCCGTGGCTGTACGATTTCTGGATGCTGCGGCCTGAGGGCGTGTAGTAGCGCGCAATGGTCAGGCGCAGCTCCGAGCCGTCGTTGAGGGCAATGGGCTGCTGCACCAGGCCTTTGCCGAAGGTGCGGCGGCCTACCACCAGCGCCCGGTCGTGGTCCTGCAAAGCGCCGGCCACCACCTCGGCGGCCGAGGCCGAGCCTTCGTCCACGAGCACCACCAGCGGACCTTCCTCGAACTCGCCCAGCACCCGCGAGTAGGTCTGGGTGTCGTACTGGTCGCCTTTACCGTCGGTGTACACGATTTTGCGGGTGCCGCCGATAAACTCGTCGGCCAGCTTGGTGGCGCGGTCGAGGTAGCCGCCGGGGTTGCCGCGCAAGTCCAGCACGAGGCCGGTCATGCCCTGGCGGCGCAGGTCGCCGAGGGCCTGCTTGAACTCGTCGTAGGTGCCGCTGGCGAAGCGGCTGATTTTGATGTAGCCGGTGGTGGCGTCGAGCAGGTAGGCCACGTCCACCGAGTTGTTGGGGATGCGGTTACGCACCAGCGCCACGTTGATGGGCTTGGCCACCGTGTGGCGGCGCAGCTGCAGCACCACCTTGGAGCCGCGCGGGCCGCGCAGCTTCTGAAACATCTGTTCGGTGCTGATGTGCACGCCCGACACCCGCTCGCCGTTCACGGCCAGGATACGGTCGCCGGCCTGCAGGCCCGACTGCTCGGCGGGGCCGCCGCTGAGCGGGGCCACCACCGTTACGGTATCGTGGAAAATATTGAACTCCACCCCGACGCCGTCGAAATCACTCTGCAGAAACGCCGAGGCGGCCTGCTGCTGCTTGGCCGGGATGAACACCGAATGCGGGTCGAGCCGCTCCAGCATGCGCGCAATGGCGTAGTCGGACAGGGCCTCGGCGTCCACGGAGTCCACGTAGTCGCGGTCCACGTAGCTCAGGATTTCCTTGAATTTCAGGTAGCCACGCGCCGTGCCGTCGGGGTTTTGGTCGGAAGGCCGGAACGGATTGGCCCCGATCAGCACGCCGCACACCAGCGCCAGCGCCAACAGCCACGGCTGCCGCGCCCGCCGCCGCGCAAGGCGCGGCTCAGGCCCGGAAGAAAGCACTGGCTGAAGCGAAGGCTCGGCTGCCATAAGACACTGAGGGAGTAGAGGTTGGGGCTATAGAAAACGCTTCTGAGAATGGACAGGATTTCAAATCTATTGAAACTTTTCCAAGAAAATTACAGTGTACATACAGTGATATGAATTATCCGATAACAATGCAATTTCATCTTTGTATAGCTCAAAATATTGCCATTTCAGGCCGAATTCAGTGCAAATCCTTTTGCCTTGCGGCAGCAGGCAATCAAAGGTATGTTTATGATTATATGGGGATTAAATCTTTCGCTGAACCTTACGAATTCCCGGACAGACCGGATTGTCGGGCCGTTGGATTGTGCGCGGCACCGGCACACGGTTCCGGCCCCCTGTCGTATCTTTGCGGCGGCCGGCGGCGGGTGCTGCCAGGCCGCGTACTTTCTCCTTTGCTTCCGTGATGGGCCGTATTCTTGCCATCGATTATGGCCACAAGCGCGTGGGGCTGGCCGTCACGGACCCGCTCCAGCTGATTGCCACCCCCCTCGACACCATCCACAGCAAAGACCTGCTGGCCTACGTGAAGGCCTACCACCTGCGCGAGCCACTGGCGGCTTTGGTAGTGGGTATGCCGCGCACGCTGCTCAACGAGGCCACCGACAGCACCAGCGCCGTGGTGGGGCTGCTGCGCACGCTGCGCCGCGAGCTGCCCGAAGTGCCGGTGCACGAAATCGATGAGCGCTACACTTCGCGCATGGCCCAGGCCGCCATGCTGGCCGGCGGGCTGGGCAAGAAGGACCGCCGCGACAAAGCCACCGTGGACAAGGTGGCGGCCACCCTCATTCTGCAATCTTTCCTTGAATCAAGATGATTTACCCCATAGTTGCGTTCGGCGACCCGGTGCTGAAAGCCCGCGCCAAAGACATTCCGGCCGATTTTCCGGCCGCTGACCTCCAGCAGATCGTGCAGGACATGTACGACACCATGTACCACGCCCACGGCGTGGGACTGGCCGCCCCGCAGGTGGGCAAAGGCATTCGGCTGTTCGTTATCGACTCGGAGCCGATGATGGACGAGGATGAGGACGGCAACCCCATCATCGAGGAGCCCACGGCCGGGCCGGTGAAGCGCGCCTTCATCAACCCGCAGATGGTGAGCGAAACCGGCGAGGAATGGGGCTTCGAGGAAGGCTGCCTGAGCATTCCGGGCGTGCGCGAAATGGTGTACCGCCATGAAACCATTGTGATTCGCTACGAGGACGAGCAGCGCCAGGTGCACGAGGAAACCTTCTCGGGCATGACGGCCCGCGTGATTCAGCACGAGTACGACCACCTGGAAGGCGTGCTGTTCACCGACAAGATTTCGGGCTTCAAGAAGCAGCTCATCAAGGGCAAGCTGGCGCGCATCAGCAAAGGCGACGTGAATGCCGACTACCGCATGCGTTTCGCGGGCCAGGGCCGGCGGTAGGCAGTAGCCGTTTACCTGCAGAAAAGGCCCACGGCATTGCGCCGTGGGCCTTTTGCGTGTGCTGATGGCGCGTGTGTTCCGGGCAACGGCCTGGCGCTAGTGCTATGGCAGCTCGTTGAAGCTGACCACTTTCACGCCGGGCATGGCGCGGAGCAGCTCGGTCATCACCTGGCCGTGGGAGGCCCCGACGGCTACCACCACCCGGCGGGCGCCCTGCTGGCGGGCCAGGCGCACCACGTTGGCGCACATGCCCTGGTTGCGCAGCATCCATTGGGCTTTCATGGCTTTCACTTCTTCGGTGGGGAAGCCGGGCGCGCCGTACAGGGCCACGCCGCCGTAGAAGTTGGCCGGCTCGTCTACCTGGGCATAGGCGGGGACGTTGAGGGACTGGTAGACGGCCAACGGCTCGTTGGTGGTGGGGCCGTAGTTGGCGTAGGTGGTGCCGGCGGCGTTCATGCGGCGCCAGGTGGTGGCTTCGGCCGAGGTGGAATCAAGCTTGAAGCGGGCTTCCAGGGCTGCTACCCGCTCCGCAGCCTGCCCCCAGGCCGTGCTCCAGGCTACATCGTAGAGCTGGCAGTCCATGGGATATATCTGGGGGTGCTGCAGCTCGTAGGCCAGAGGAAAGAAGATCTTGTGGTACTCGCTGGTGGTCCGCACGAGGCGGCGCTGCCGCAGCGAATCGGAGCCGCCGAATACGGTGTTGAAGTAGGCCAGCTCCTGCGCGCCGAAACGGGGCTTCATTTCCTGGTGAAGCAGGTAGAGCTGGTACTCAGCATTGGCGCGGTCGGAGCCAAGCACGTAGCTGCGGGCCAGGTCCATGCGGGTTTTGTGGTAGTAGGGGAAGCCGGCCAGCGCCTGCCGGGCTTTTTCCGTCTGGCGTGCCGTGAGGGGCCGGGCCTGGGGGCTGCGCTGCTGCACAAACTGCTGGCGGGGCCGGAACATGCGGGAGGCGTAGTTGTCGGCGGGCAGCTGCTGCAGCTCCGTGGCCGAGATGTACTCACCGAAAATCATGTCGGGCTTGTAGGCTTTCAGCTTCTCGATGACGGGCCGGTAGCTGGCCGCGGGGCCGGTGTTGACGTGCGAGGAAGCCACCATCACCACTTCGAGCGGCGCGGCAGATTGGGCACGGGCGGCCAGGGGAAGTACCAGCAGCAGGCAGAACAGCAGGTGGCGGAGCAGGGAAAGCAGCATAACGAAAGAGGAAAGTAGGTGAGGTGGCTGAACTGAGTCAAAGGTGCAGGCCCCGCCGGCCGGCCGAAACTTTATTATATCAACCACCCAAAACCAGCTGTCAACTCCCCATCTGCCCGCCCGGAACCCGGCCGCCCGGTTCACAGGCCAAACCGGCGGGTTCACATAATAAACTGCGCCCGCCGGGCAGCTCCTGCTACTTTTAGGGCATGACGAAACGCCAACTCATCGGGCTGCATGTGCTGGGCTGGGGGCTGTGGGCCGGCTACATCGGCCTGGGCCTCTACCTCGACCACGCGAAACGCTCGTTTGCCATCCTCACCTACACCCTGCTGCTGGTGAAGTGCGTGCAGTTCTACCTGGGCTACCTGTGGGTGTTTCCGCGCTACCTGCGGCGCGGCCGGCTGCCGCAGCTGCTGCTGGGTGTGGCCGGCATGATGGGCGCCTTCATTGTGCTGCGCTACTTGCTGGAAGAAGTGCTGCTGCCCGCCACCGTAGGCATCAGCAACTACTCGCCCGATACGCCGCTCAGCAGCTACGCCCTCGATAATCTGTACTGGGGCACCTCATATATGGTGCTGAGCGCGGCCGTGTGGGGGCTGGAAAACTCGTTTCGGCGGGAGCGGGAGCACCAGCAGCTGCAGCGCGAGAAAACCCAGGCCGAGCTGGCCTTCCTCAAAACCCAGATCAACCCGCACTTCCTCTACAACACGCTTAACTACCTCTACGCCGAAGCCTACCTGGTATCGGAGCCGCTGGCCGATGCGGTGCTGCGTCTCTCCGACCTGATGCGCTACATGCTCACGGAAAGCCCCGACGGCACGGCCAGCCTGCAGCACGAGGTAACCTACCTGCACAACTACCTGGCGCTGCACCGGCTGCGGTTCGAGGACCGGTTTTTTGTGGAAATGGACGTGCAGGGCCCGCTCGACGGGCAGCGCATTGCGGCGCTGCTGCTGATTCCGTTCGTGGAAAACGCCCTCAAGCACGGCGTCACGAGCCGGCCCGAGTGCCCGGTACGCATCAGTCTGCGCCTGCCCACGCCCCGGCAGCTGCAGTTTGAGGTCTGCAACCACATCAACCAGCACCAGAAGGACCACACGACGGGCATCGGGCTGGCCAATATCCGGCGGCGGCTGGAGCTGCTCTACCCCGGCCGCCACCGCCTGCAGGTGCACTCCGACGGCACCACGCACCGCACGCTGCTGGAGCTGGAGTTGGGGTGAAGCCCTGACGGCGGTGCCCGCAGAGGGTGCAGAGGAAGGAGTGGAGGGCGCAGAGTTGTTCTGGCGGCTATATTGCGGCGTCCACTTCCTGCTGCCCGCCGCTATGCTCCGCTGTATTGCCGTTGATGACGAAGCCTACGCCAGCCGGCTGCTGGCCGCCTACATCCAGAAAATTCCGGGGCTGGAGCTGGCCGGCACCACCACCAATCCCATTGAGGCGCTGCAGTGGGTGCAGGAAGGCCGCGCCGACCTCGTGTTTCTCGACATTCAGATGCCCGAGCTGACGGGCCTGCAGTTTCTGAAGCTCTGCGGCAACCGGTGCAAAGTCATCCTCACCACCGCCTACCCCGAGTACGCCCTGGAAGGCTACGAGCACGACGTGGTAGACTACCTGCTCAAGCCCATTGCCTTCGACCGGTTTCTGCGGGCCGTGCAGAAGGCCCAGGCCCTGCTGCCCCCCACCCCGCCCGTTGCGCCCCCGCCGCTGCCCGCGGCTGCGGCACCAGCGGCTTCGGTTCCGGCGGCCAATGGTTACCTGTTCGTGAAGGGCGAAAGCAAGAACAAGTTCCTGCGGGTCAGCCACGCCGATATTCTCTACGCCGAGGCCTTGGGCAACTACGTGACGCTCTTCGTGGCGGGCCAGCGCCTCATCACCTACCAGACGCTGAAGGAGCTGGCCGCGCAGCTGCCGCAGCCCCCGTTTCTGCGGGTGCACAAGTCGTTTCTGGTGTCCGTAGACAAAATCAGCATGATAGACGGCAACACGGTCTACATCGGCGAGCAGGCCATTCCGGTGGGCGAAACCTACCGCGACAGTCTGTACCGGCTGGTGCGGGAGCGAGAGTAGCGCCGGCTGATACGGCCCACAGTTGCCGCACTCAGGAACTCCGTGTATCTTCCTCGCCACCTCTGACTTCTGCTGCTTATGCCCCGTCTTCTACTGCTGCTTGGTTTTCTGCTGCTACTGCCCCAGCGGCCGCAGGCGTGGGGGTTTTTCGGGCACCGGCTGCTCAACCGGCTGGCCGTGTTTACGCTGCCGCCCGAGATGATGGGGTTCTACAAAACCAACATCGAGTACCTGACCACCAACGCCACCCGGCCTGACTCGCGGCGCTCGGTGGTGCCCGGCGAGGCCGCCCGCCACTTCCTCGACGTGGACGTGTATGGCGACTCGGCCCTTACCCGCCTGCCCCGCTCCTACGCCGACGCCGTGGCCAAGTACGGCGAGGACTCGCTGATGCGGCACGGCATTGTGCCCTGGCAGGTGGTGCGCATGAAGGGCCAGCTCACCGAGGCCTTCCGCCAGCGCGACGCCGACCGGATTCTGAGCCTCTCGGCCGACATGGGCCACTACATTGCCGATGCCTGCGTGCCGCTGCACACCACCCACAACTACAACGGCCTGCTCACGGGGCAGCGCGGCATTCACGGGCTGTGGGAATCCCGGCTGCCTGAAATCCTGGCCGCCAACTACGACTTCTTCACCGGCCCGGCTCCGTACCTGGAGCGGCCCTCCGAAACCATCTGGACGGCCGTGGCCCGCTCCAACGCCGCCGTCGACTCGGTGCTCAGCTTTGAGCGCGACCTGACCGCCAAGATGCCCGACGACAAGAAGTACGGCTTCGAGGAGCGCGGCAACGCCGGGGCCGTGCGCGTGTACTCGCGCGAGTTCAGCCGCGAGTATCACCAGCGCCTCGCCGGCCAGGTGGAGCGCCAGATGCGCCTGGCCCAGCGCCTGATCGGGGCGTTCTGGTACACCTGCTGGGTGGATGCCGGCCAGCCCGACCTCGACGCCCTGCCCAAACAGCCCTCCGAGAAAGAGCAGTTGCGCCTGGCCCGCGAGGCTAAAGACCTGCAGCAGGCGCCCCAGGCCGCCGTGCCGGGCCACGAGGACTAAGCCGCCAGCGCAGCCATTTCTGTCGTATGCAGGCTTTTCGTTCTAGCTCTGCCCCATGAAAGCGCTGTCCACCGTCGTGTTGCTCACCATCTCCAACCTGTTCATGACCTTCGCCTGGTACGGGCACCTGCAGTTCAAGAAGATAACTTGGCTGCAGGGCCTGGGGCTGGTGGGCGTGATTCTGGTGAGCTGGGGGCTGGCCTTTTTCGAGTACGTGTTTCAGGTACCGGCCAACCGCCTCGGGTTCGAGGAAAACGGCGGGCCGTTCAACCTGTTTCAGCTGAAAGTGCTGCAGGAAGTTATTTCGCTGTCGGTGTTCACGCTGTGCGCCGTGTACGTGTTCAAGACCGATAAGCTGGGCTGGAACCACCTTGTTGGGTTCGGGCTGCTGATTGCGGCCGTGTACGTCATCTTTAAGAAATGGTGAGTTGCGGCATAAGGAGTTGGGGATTGGAACGGGAATCTTTAGCTTTCCGCCATCTATCACTCTACTCCCTTTTCTTCCTACATGGAACAATCCTACGCTTCGCCTTCGGGCATGTCGCCACTGCCTCCCGGCCCACCCCCGAAAAACTGGCTCGTTGAGTCGATTCTGGTGACGATTTTCTGCTGCCTGCCCTTCGGCATCGTGGCCATCATCAATGCCGCCAACGTGAATTCGCGCCTGGCCCTCGGCGACTACAACGGCGCGCTCGACGCCTCGCAGAAAGCCGGCAAATGGGTGAAGTACTCGCTGATCGGCTGGGCCGTATTTGCCGTGCTGTATGTGGTGTTTGTGGTGGTGATGGGTGTAGGCGCCGGCATGCTGGGTGCCCTCGACAACCAATAGTCGCGCTTTGCCCACTACTATTGCTAAGCGGAGGGCCGCTGGCGCCGTGGTCCTGCTGGCAGGGCTGGCGCTGGCGGCCCTCTACTTTCGCCTGAACCCGGCGCACTACCCGTTTCCGCGCTGCCCCGTGAACTGGCTGACGGGCCTGCACTGCCCCGGCTGCGGCACCCAGCGCGCTTTGCATGCCCTGCTGCATGGTCGGCTGGCCGAGGCCGTAGGCTTTAATCTGCTGGCGGCCACGCTGGCGCCGCTGGTAGCGCTGGGGCTGCTGCACGAAGCCCGTCTGCAGCTCAGCGGACAGCCCCGCCGCCGCACGCTGCTTTACCGGCCGTGGCTGGCCTGGAGCATCGTGGGCCTGACGGTGGTGTTCACGGTGCTACGCAACCTGCCCGGCCCGGTGGGCACCTGGCTGGCTCCCTGAGCGAGTTGCTTTGTCTGCCCATACCCTTAGAAATCCTACGCCGGTAGTGGCCAAGGCGCCGCTGCTGCGAGTGTGGCATTGGTGGCGAGTCCGGCTTGACTGGCTTGGGACACAACCATTCGGATACAAGCCTCAACTAGCAGATAGTCAGCATATTTTATTTGCCTAACTACCCCGCCCGCCTACTCAATACTATACATTTCTTATTTTCTATTCATCAGCTTTGTGCGTAACTCCGCTGTAGCAGCAACCTGCCATTCCGCTTTGCGTAGGAAACGCGCCGCCCCGGCGTGGGCCTCACTCTTTTTTATATGCGTAAAACCTACCGTTTTCTACATTTTTTACTGCTCTGCCTATTGGCAGGCACCACTGCCCAGGCCCAGAAAGTAGGCCTCGTACTGTCAGGAGGCGGGGCCAAGGGCCTCGCGCACGTAGGCGTGCTAAAGGTGCTGGAGAAGAACCGCATCCCCATCGACTACATTGTGGGCACGAGCATGGGCGCCATTGTGGGCGCTATGTATGCCGCGGGCTACTCACCGGCTGAAATCGAGGAAATAGTGCTCAAGCCCGAGTTTCAGAACTGGGTATCGGGCCAGCCGCTGGAAGGGAAAGTGTACAACTACTACGACGGCGACTACAACCCCGCTGCGCTGCACCTGCGCCTGGCCATCGATTCGACGCTGAAGGCCCGC
This sequence comes from Hymenobacter sp. APR13, assembly GCF_000737515.1. Lineage (NCBI taxonomy): Bacteria > Pseudomonadati > Bacteroidota > Cytophagia > Cytophagales > Hymenobacteraceae > Hymenobacter > Hymenobacter sp. APR13. The sequence continues at coordinate 2,220,480 of NZ_CP006587.1, read as the reverse complement.
GTGACGCCTAAGCTTGTAGACGACGTGACGCTTAACTACGTGCTGGCCACCATGCTGGCTCCGGCCGGCGCCATTTCCGACTACGATTTCAACAAGCTGATGGTGCCTTACCGCAGCGTGGCCTCCGAGGTGTTTACCCGAGAGCGGGTGGTGCAGCGCAGCGGCTCCCTGTCCGATGCCGTGCGCAACTCCATGGCCTTTCCGCTGGCCTTCCGCCCCATCCGGCAGCAGGACGGCCGCTACCTCTTCGACGGGGCTGTGGTTGACAACTTCCCGACCGGCGTCATGCGCGAGGAGTTCAAGCCCGACGTGATGATTGGGGTGAACGTGGGCGACGTAGCCTTCCGAAAGTATCCGAAGGAAAAGGACGATGCGCTGCTCACCAGCACGCTGCTGTTTCTGGGCTCCAACGTGGCCGATACGGCCTCTGTAGGCAAAAACGGCATCTTCATCCAGCCGAATCTGGAGGGCATCACCGCCGCCGACTTCAACAAAGTGAAGCAGCTGGTGAACCTGGGCCAGCAGGCTACCGAAAACAAGCTGGACCTGCTGCTAACCCGCATTGCGCGTCGCGAAGACACGCTGGCCCTGCAGCAGCGCCGCCGCGCTTTCCAGGAGCGCGCCCCCAAGCCCGATTTCAAACAAATCAGCGTGCAAGGCGTGCCGAAGCAGCAGCAAGAGTTTGTCCGGCGCTTCTTCCAGCGTACCGGCTCCACCTACTCGCCGGGTGATGTGGAGGAAGGCTACTACCGCCTCGTCAACAACGACTTCTTCAACAACGTGTACCCACGGGTGCGCTACGACAGCAAGCTGCAGGGCTATGAGCTGAACCTGGACGCCCGCCAGAACTCCAACCTTACCACCGACCTGGGCGTGCTGCTGTCGTCGCGGTCGATGAGTAACTTCTACCTGGGCGGGGCCTACCGCTACCTCAACCGCTACCTCTACACCATCAAGGCCAACGCCACCATCGGGCGCTTCTACAACGGCGCGCAAGGGTCGTTCCGGGTGAGCGTGCCGGGCCGGGCGCCGCTCTATTTCGAGCCTACCGTTACGTTCAACAACTTCAACTACCAGGATACAGGCGGCCTGCTGGGCAGCACTGCCCAGAACACCCAGCTGCAGCAGCGCGACCTGAAAACCTACCTGCAGATCGGCTACAGCCCCAACTACCGCAGCCGCTACATTCTGAGCGGCGGCGTCTTCACGAGCCGTGACCGGTTTGCCAATACCAACGAAATCAGCTCGGGTGCCGAACTCGACCAAAACCGCCTGGATGGCTTTACGGCGGCGCTACGCTTCGAGCGCAACTCCCTGAACCGCCGGCAATACGCCGTGAGTGGCCGCCGGGCCGAGTTTGCCTTCCGGGGCGTGCTGGCTGAAGAGGAATACACGCCGGGCTCTACGGCCAACGGCTTACCGGGCCGCACCAAAGACCACCAATGGGTGCAGGGCCGCGTGTACACCGAGCAGTATTTCACGTTCCATAAAGTCGATTCGGTGGGCCAGCGGGTGCATGCCTGGGGCTACACCCTGGATGCTGTGGCCACCACGCAGGGCAGCTTTGCCACCTACCGCTCGTCGCTGACGTCGGCGCCGGCTTTCCTGCCCCTGCCCGACTCCCGCACCCAGTTCCTGGACCGGTACCGCGGCACCGCTTATGCCGCCGTGGGCCTGAAATACATCAAGGCCATTGCGGGCTCGCTGGAGTGGCGTACTGAGGCCTACGTGCATACTCTGTTCCGGCCCTGGGAGCGGGAAAACGACAATCCGCTGCTGCCCCGGCGCGGCCCTACCATCAGCCGCCCCTATCTAACGGCCATGACCGGCCTGGTGTACCAGACGCCCGTTGGCCCTGCTTCCCTGCAGGTTATTCACTACGATGACCCTGACCACCAGTTTGGGGTGTTTGCCCACATTGGCTTCGTGCTGTTCCGCGACCGGGCTCTGGACTAGCAGAGTAGCCAAACAACGGATGTGACACAACAGAACGTCATTCTGCGCTCCGCGTGGAATGACGTTCTGTTTTTAGTGCCTACTATGCCGCGCTAGCCTATTAATGCAGCTTCTCGCCAAACGCCCGCAGCAGCGCCGCTACCTCTTCGGGCGATTCGTAGGGCAGCAGGTGGCCCGTCCCGGACACTATTTCCAGCGGCGTACCCTCGGGGAGCAGCGGCAGCGTTTCCAGCCCATGCACCGACGGCGACATGACGGCATCCTGGTCGCCGGCGATGATGGTGCAGGGCACGCGGACCTCACACATGCGGCCGGCCAGGTTTTCGCGGCTGCCGTGCAGCAGCCAGGCCTCCCAGGCAGCTTTGGAGGTACGGAGGTTGTCGTCGAGGATGAGTTGCTGGGCGGCGGCCGCCAGCGGCCGGGCGGTGATGTGGCGTAGTGTTTTCATGGCCTCCGTTCGTTTGCCCCAGGCCTGCAGGCTGGCTTTGCGGTCGGCGTCGGTCATGGGTTCGGGTGTGGGCGGTGAGGGGCTGAGCAGCGCCAGGCCCTGCAGCCCGGCCGGTTGTCGGGCGGCCAGAGCCAGGGCTATTTTGCCGCCCATGCTATGCCCCACCAGCACATAGCGCTGCAGGTGGTGCGCTCCTACAAACGCCGCCACCTCATCGGCATACGCGTCTACGGTATAGCCGCCGGCCGGGGACGGGGCCGCCCCGAAGCCTCCCAGGTCGGGGGCCAGTACGTCGTATTCGGGAGACAAATGCTCTGCAACTGCCTGGAAGGCGCGGCCGGAGCCCGCCCAGTAGTGCAGGTAGACGAAGGTGAGTGGAGTGGCTTTCGGCATACAAGGGTGCGGAAGAAACGGTGGGCAGCGGCAGCCGCTGCTTTTCCCCTGTGTATACTCCCGGATAGCTCCTGTGTTGTTTGGCCGCGGCATTTGCTGCTTCGCCAGGGCCACAGATCAAGTTGGGCTATACCTACAAAAAAATACCCGGCACCAACCGGGCCGGGTATCTTTTCAGCAGGAAGCTACCGTGCTACAACAGCGGCGGTAGCGCCTGATTGCGGGTTACTTGGTGAGCACCAACTGACGGATGGTGTACTCCGAGCCGGACTGCACACGCAGCACATACATGCCGGTAGCCAGACCCGACAGGTCGAGCTTGTTTTCGGCGTTGTCGCGGACAGCGGCGGTGTGCACTACCTGGCCGAGGGCGTTGGTAATCTGCACCTGCATGGCGCCTTTGGCTTTGGCGTCGCGGATGTCCAGCGTTACCTGGCCCTGGCTGGGGTTCGGGAACATGGAGATAGAGCGAGCCAGTGCCGGGCTGTTGGTGGACAGCACGCGCGAGCTGAAGCCCACCTCAATGCCGAGGCGCGTCTGGAGCGGCGTCGTGTTCACGTCTGCCCAGGCACCGGTAGGCGTGGTCTGGAAGAAGAAGGTACCCGAGCGAAGGGGGTTTTCCACCTGATAGCCGATGGCAACACCACCCGAAACTTCTTTCAGGCCAACGAAGAACGGTCCATTAACGGTCACCCCGGTTACAGGTACCGTCACAACACCAGCCGCCGTAGGACGGTTGAGGGTTGGCGAAGTGAAGACCACCGTGCCGGGCGTGCCCGTAGCGCTGGCATTCAGAATCACTACCTGGTAGGTAGAAGTGGTAGTAGCATTGGCTAGGAAGGTCAGTTTCACCTCACCAATGTTAGCCGACGAGTTGATGCTGTATTTCACGGCCAGTGTACCGCCGGCAGTGGTATTCGAAACGCTTACGCTGGCAGTAGCCGGCTGGCTGTCATTGAGGTAGGAGATGCTGTTAGCCGTTACGGCTTGGGCAAGAGTCTGCGTGTTGTTGGTGTTCAAGCCATCGGGCTGCAGGGTCACCGTCAGTGTGTTGGCACCGATAGTGGTTGGCGTATAGCCCGTGAACGTCACGATGGTTGAAGCGCCTACAGCAAGAGTTGGGATGATCTTGGCATCCGCGAAGGTAGTGGCACCGGCTACGTTCAGGGTTACGGGCACGTTAGTGAGGGCGGCAGCGCCGTTGTTGCGAATCACAGCCTGCACCACCTGGGGAGCAGATACGGGAGCCTTACCAACCGAGTAGATAGCCTGTACGGCGGCATCGTTAGCCGGAATCGAAACGGCGCAGATACCAAACTGACCGGTAGGCGTGGTACCGAAGCTCCACACGCGGGCGTAGATAGTAGAGCCAGGCGTCAGGCCGCTGGCCGTGGTAGTGGAGAAGAAGTTGGTAGGTGTGGCGTCGTCGCTGCAGGCTACTTCCGTGAGCGTGCCGCAGGCACCCGTGTACAGCACCAGGCCCGTATCGTTTACCGATGAGCCGGTAACGGCGCTGGTAGTTACCGTAACGGCACCGGAAGCCGGCACCACAATGCTATACCACACGTCGTTGCTAACCGGAGTACCGGCTACGAAGCAGCCCGTGCCCGTGGTAGAGCTAGGCGCCGGCACACCCGTGGAGGCCGTAGCACCCAGGTTGGTGGTAGTGGTAGGCGTGCAGCTAGTACCCACGGTCAGAGCCGTGGCCGTAGCACAGTTATCGTTGGCAGGTGCCACAAGAGAGGTGCTGAACGTGGTAGTGGCCACCGGCGAGGTGGTGCTACCGGCGCAGTTACCGGTAATGGTTACGGTGTACGTCGTGCCGGACGTCAGGCCCGTCAGGTTGATGGGCGAGGCCGTGGGCGCGGGCGTAACGGTAGTGGCCGTGCCGCCAGTGGGCGTGTAGGTTACAGTGTAGCTGGTGCTGCTGGCACCAGGCGTGAAGGCAATCTGGGCCGAGGTAGGCGTGATGTTGCTGACCGTAATGCCCGTAACGGGTGGGCAGGCCAGCGGCGTGAGGCCCGTGAGCTGGATGTTGGGCCGCAACAGGCTGAGAGTACCCGTAGTAGTGGGCGGGTTGGTATCCGTAGACCACGTCTGCGTGCGGTTGTTGCCGGTGCCGGTAGACGAGTAGCGGAAGGCTTTGCCGGTGCTGGTTTCGTTGCCGCCGCCGGTGGCATTGGTTTCCACGATTACCTCCAGGTTGGAGGTGCCATTGTAAGCAAATGGCGCCGTGAGCGGCACGCTTACCCAGGTATTCGCGGTGAACGATGCGGCCGGAATGGTGGCATCATACACCAGCGTAGCGCCGGTTTCCTCAGCTGCTACAGTGGTTGCCGCAGCAAAAGTGGCGTTGGCAACGGTTTTGAGGTAGATTTTGGTGGGCGCATCACCAGGAGTCGATACCGAGTTTACATAGAAGCCGATGCGCGTAAGGTTTCCGCTGGTCCCGATTTCAGCAGCCGTGTAGATCATGGCGCTACGCTCGTAGCCAAACCAGGTACCCATGGGCCGCCGGGAAGAACCGCCGTTGGGATTGCCGGCAGGCACTTCGATCTGCGCCCAAGCGGCGGGCGCCAATAAGAGGGCAGTAGCCAGCGCTACCAGCCGCGGCCGCAGCTTTCCGGAAAGCCAGCCTGTTGAGGAGTAATGAGTTGCTGTCATGCAGAAAATGGAAAAAAGGTGGATGAAAGAAAAAGACAGGAGAGTTCAGCCAGTAGGCCATTGGGCTTCAATGACGATTTAAGTTAATCTCTTTTCCTTCAGTATCAATTTTTTTCCATTATTATCATATAGAAAGATTCTGCCACGCTGCTGCCAGCGCCGGGCATACACGTCTCGCTGCTTCTCTCAGGCAAGACACTCATCTATAGTGGTATCTGGGTCTGGCCCGGCACTTGCTCCCGCCGGCCGCCCTTCCAAACGCAAAGAGCCGGCCTCCCATAGGAAGACCGGCTCTCATTATAGACTTACTATGTGCAGGCTTTTCAGCCGAGCGGTTAGCGCTTGATAATACGCTGGGTCTGCGGTTTGCCGGTAGGCGTTACCACGCGCAGCATGTACGTGCCATTCGGCACACCCGACAGGTCCCGCAGTTCCAGGTCGTTGGTGCCGCTGGTCAGCTCAGCGCTGCGCTCCAGCACTACCCGGCCCGTCAGGTCCAGGAGCTGCAGCTGGCCTTTGCCTGCTGCCTCCGACTGCACTGTCAGGCGTACTTCGTTCTGGAAGGGGTTGGGGTAGGCTTCCATACGGGCGTCGGCGGTAGCCGAGCCGGAGAAGCTCAGCACTTTCGGGCCGTAGAAGTTCTCTTTGCCATCCACGTCAATCTGGCGCAGGCGGTAGTAGCGCACGCCGCCTTTATTGGCTTCGGTATCGAGGTAGCGGTAGCGCAACAGGCGGTTGCTGTTAGCATCCTGGCTCGGAATGAAAGCCAGCGTGCGGAACGTGCGGCCGTCAGTTGACACCTGTACTTCGTAGCCGCGGTTGTTTTGCTCGCTCACCGTTTCCCAGGTGATTTCAGCGTTGGTGCCGATACGTTTGGCAGCAAAAGCCGTGAGCGTAACCGGCAGCGGCTCCGTAGCCTCGCTCAACGTGAACGTGGCGAAGGACGTGATATTGCTCTTCGTCAGCTCATTGGTGGTGGTGTTGATATTATCGCGGCCCAGCTGGCCGAACACGTCACCTGACGAAGTGGATACAAACAGCGCTAGGTTGTTTTCGTCCACCGTCTGAGCATTGGGCGCCAGGTTGGTGGTTTCGTTGTCGAGGTAGCGGAACACCATGTTGGCACGCAACCCACCGTTGTTGGTTTGCTGGTCAGCCGGACGAACACCGAAGATGCGGCGGATGCTGGGGTTTCTGTTTGCCCCGTTGTTAATGGTAGCGTAATTCTCGCCCGTATTGCGGGTTATCGTCACTACACCAGGGTTGTTGCTGCCGGTGAAGGTCAACGTCATCCCGATGTTGCTGAAGTCCTGAGCTACGCCCAGCGTAACACCTTGCGAGGTCTTGACAAAGCCCCGCAGATACGAGGTTTCGGTTTCGCCAAGCAGGCGGGCTGCCGGTACCGTAGCAGCGCCCGTACCGGACGAGTTAGCCAGCTCTACAAAAGAAGTATTTACGCTGGAGATGTCAGTAGCAAGTATACCATTGATGAAACGCAAGGTTCCACCAGGCTGCACTGCGAAGTTGGAGACTAGGGTCTTCACCCCGCCGCCATCAATTTCCACGTTCACTAAACCCGATGACGAACCACTAATAGACTGCGTGGTACCGGTGAAGCTGATGGTAGTGTTTTCGCGCTGAATGAAGCTATCCTGTAGGTTACTGAAATCCCGGTATACTTCCAGGCGACCAACTACCAAGCGTGTAATGGAGCGTTGCGCCTGACTGGTGCCACGCATAATCAGGTCACGAGTTTGAGCGGGTCCGGAGGTTGAATTGTTGTAGCCGGGTACTGTCGTGATGACAGTAGAAAAAGTACCATCTGGGTTCTGGATACTGGTTGGCACCTGCGTATCCGGTTTGATAGAGTTGCTGTAGATGTTGGGGTACGATACCGTCGAGCCGGAACCAAAATCAGGAATCGTGGCGTCGGTCGTGGCTGTAGGCACGCCTTGGGTCCAGTTAGCGGCGTCAAACCAGTTATCGTTCTTGCCTCCGGTCCAGGTCGTAGACGTTGGGGGCTCAGTAGGACGAACACCAACTACGGTGAATATGGCTTGATACGTTACGCCAGGAGGGTCTTGTAAAGTAAATGCTCGCCCGTTAGGACGGGTTGTGGTAGGGGTAGGATTGAAACCATTCGCCACAAAATACACGTCAATGGCATAAGTACCAGGAGCTAGCAATGCATTAGCCCCTGTTCCAGTGAGCAGATTCTGATTAGCAGCATCGGCGAAAAAGGTCTTATTGCCACCGTTGGTGCTCACCAGCGGAAGCTGCACTTGCTTCACACCACTGGACACATTGTTCGAAAGATCGGTAACCTCATAGAACAGTGCTGCCCCGCGAATATCATCTGGGCTAGATTGGGTAGTGAACAGACCACCACCGTTCAGAATCAGCACTGTATTAAAATCCGCTACGTTGAACGTACCTAGATTTTGGCCATCAAAATCAGATGCCGTAGTGTTACTCTGTCCATCAAAGGTCTCGTTACCGACACCGTTGCCACGGTCTATGATAATTGAAGAACCAGTGATGCTGCTATTCGCTTGAGCCTGTGCCGTGCGGGCAGAGCCGAGGCTTATAAACAGGGCCAGCAGCGGCAGTAACCCCTGCCAGGCACGGCCAAACAGCCGGAAATTGTGTGTAATAGTTTGAGGTTTCATTCTAAAAAAGGGAGGAATTTTGAGACAATCGAACCATTCCGTGTCGAATTGAGACAGGGTTCGAGCGGCGTATACGGAGTTTCTGAAATAAGGCCGACGTTTTGTATAAAAAAATAATACCCCTGTAAAATATCCATAAAAAGGCCCTGTTTATGCGTTTATCTTGGCGCAACAGGGCCTTCTGTGCTATGCGGTAGTACAATAAATTATTCCTAACATTCTTTTCTCTCCGCTCTAATGGACGACGCTGTAGGGTGGCGCCGCCAAAGCTTTCTTAAAATGGGGCAGCTCTACGCCCAGCACGTCGTGCACACTTACCCGGATTTTGTTGGCGAGCTGGGTAATGGGCAGGTCGTTGCTGTCGGTGCCAAAAGGCTGTTCTATTTCCTCGCCTATCATCTCCAGCCCCAGCATCACATAGGCTCCCACCATGGTAATCGGAATCATCAGGTAGCCGCAGGTGTCCACCAGCACAATGGGCATAATGCCGATGAAGAGGGTTATAAACATTTTAATGAAGAAGCTGTACGAAAACGGGATGGGCGTCGTCTTGATCCGCTCACAGGAGCCGTTCACTTCCATCATGCCCAGCAGGTGCGGCTTGATGGTCATCAGATGAACGGGGTCGATGATCTGGGCCTGCCGGAGCTGCTCGATACTTTCCTGCAGTACGGCCACCAGGCAGGTCGTTACGCTCTCCGCTGACCGTAGCCGGTCCATAATATCGGGCGTGGCTTCGAGCTGCTCAAACTGCACGCCGCTGCGCAAAGCGCCTTTTAGGGCCAGGGGGAAGTTGGAAATCAGGGCGGCGTAGTAGAGCCGGCTGCGGATGGCGTGGCGCGGCAGAATGGCATTCAGCTCCATAGCCAGCCCGCGGCAATGCGACACCAGCTGCCCCCACAGCCGCCGTCCTTCGTAGTAACGGTCGTAGGCGGTGTTGGTGCGGAACACCAGCAGCAGGCTGAGCATAATCCCCAGAAACGAGAAGTACTCGCGCCCGATCTGAATGCTCAGGAAATGGTACTTAAGCACGACCAGCGCAATAATCAAATTATAAACACCAACCAATGCCACCCGGCGTAGCAGCAGCATAATGACATTAGACGTATGAAAATGCCACAGGGCTTTCCACCAGTCGCCGGTTTTGTATACAATCATGAGGAAAGGGGATTTTAGAAATCCAACGGAGCACCTACGGGAGCGTGTCGTAATGGTTTGTCATTGGCTACAACAGCAGGCACTATATCAGCAGGCAGCCAACGCAACAGTATGACGTTGAGCTGGCAAACGCGCATAGCCACCGGCCTACATCAATTGCGCAAATTAGCACTTTACCGGCCGGTCGCACAGGTTGTGGCCAGATCCGGGCACAAGAAAGCCGCGCCGGAGTCCGGCGCGGCTTTCGTACTTTGAGTAACAAGATTTCTATAGTGGCTTTTTGCGGGAGGCCTGAAACTTCTTGATCTGCGGATCAATGATTTTCCGGTCGCCAACTACCACCACGGTCATGGCTTCGGGGCGCACGTATTTGCGGGCCGTTTCGCTGACCTGCTGGGGCGTCACGGCGTTGATGTTCTTCACCTGCTCGGTCAGGTAGGAGTCGGGCAGGCCGTGCAGGTCGAGGGTGTTGAGCTGGCCGATGATACCGGCCGGCGTGGAGTTACGCAGCACAAACAGGCCCGACTCATAGTTCTGGATGCCTTTCAGCTCCTCGGCCGTGGGTGGCGTTTTCTGCAGCCGCTCAATCTCATACATGATTTCCTTGAGCGAGTTGCCGGTCTCCTGGGTAGTCACGTCGGCGTTCTGGCTCCAGTTGCCGGTGCGGTAGTGGGTTTCGAGGTAGCTGTAGGGCGAGTAGGTGTAGCCTTTGTCTTCGCGGATGTTGCGCGTGATGCGCGAGCCGAACGAGCCGCCCAGTAGCGAGTTCATCACCCGCACGCGTGTGTAGTCGGGGTGCGAGGGGTCCACAACGGGTAGGCCGATGACGATGGTGGACTGCGGCGCGCCCGGCCGGTCCAGGGTCGTGACGTCGGGGCGGGTCTGGGACTTGGCGACTTCGATGCTCGGAGCCGGGCCCTGCGGCATAGGCGTCCAGGCGCGGGTAATGGCCTCGCGCACAGCCCCGTTGTCGAACTTACCGGCCACGTACACGCTGGTGCGCTGGGCGCCATACTGGGCCTGGTAGAAGGCTTTCACCTGCGCCATCGTCAGGGCGTCTATTTCGGCATCGGTGGGAATGGCGCGGCCGTAGGGGTGGCTGCCGTAGAGGGCCTGGCTGAACTTTTGGCGGGCCTGGGTGCCGGGCTGAGCGCGGGCCAGATTCATCTGGCGCTTGAAATCGGCCTTGATGCGGGGCAACTCGTTCTCGGGCAGGGCGGGGCGCTGCACCACGTCGGCCAGCAGCGCCGCCAGTTCGGGCGCGAATTCGCTTAGACACGAGGCGTAAATCAAGGTCTGGTCCTGGCCCACCGAAATGTTGAGCCAGCCGCCCATTCGGGCCACTTTGTCGGCGAACTGGGTGCCGGGCAGCGTGGTGGTGCCTTCGCTCATCAGCTTGCCCAGCAGGTCAGCAATGCCCACCTGTGTGGCGGCTTCGTGCACATTGCCGGCTTGAATGGCCACCAGCATGGTGGTTTTGGGCACCTGCCCGTAGGGCACTAGCTTAGCTTTGAGGCCGTTGGGCAGCGTGAATTCTTCCTTGGCCGGCAGCGCAAAGTCGCGGGGTGTGCCACCGGCGGGCGGGGTTTCGCGGGGTGCGGCCGGAGCGGCAGCCGCTGCCGGGGCGGGCTTGGGTTTCGGCTTGGTTTGGGCCAGCGCGGCCGGGGCGGCGGCAGTAGCTAGGGCCACGCAGAGCAGCCCGAAGTGAAGTGGTTTCATGGCGGGGTCTGTGGGGGTTAGCTTTTAGCCAGCGGGTTCACAATCAAGAGCGTGCGGTTGGTGGGCCGCAAGTATTCCTGCAGGGTGCGCTGCATGAGGGCAGGCGTCACCTTGCGAAACTCGGCCTCCAGTTGGTTGATGCGGCCGGGGTCGTTGTCGAACAGCGCAAACGAGGCCAGCATATCGGCCCGGCCGAAGTTATCGGAGCCCAAAAGCTGGTCGTAGAGGCCGGAGCGCAGCTTCACCACGGCCAGATCCAGCGTGGCCTGGTCGATGCCGCCTTGGCCCAGGCGGTTGATTTCCTGGTCGAGCACGCGCACCACCGAATCGGCACTCACCGATTGGTCGTAGATCAGGTCGCCCATCCAAAGCATAGGGCCGGAGTAGTTGAAGGCGTTGCCGAGGTAGTTGATGCCGCCGTTTACGTTGTCGGAGTAGCCGCGCTTCTGCACTAGCGCCTGGTAGAGGCGGCTGTCCTTGCCCTGCAGCAGAATCTGGTCGAGCAGGATGAGGGCGTAGTACTCCGGCGTGTTGCGGTCGGGCATGTGGTAGGCGAAGGCCAGGGCAGGCTTGGTGGCCAGCTTGTCGTCTTTGGTGAAGCGCTGCTCTTTGTCCTGGCGGGGCTCCGAAATGTCGGGCTTGGGCGGCTGGGGGGCGCTGGGAATGTTGGCGAAGTACTTCTGCACCCAGGCTTTAGCCTCGGCGGGCTCGAAGTCGCCGACTACGGCGAGGGCGGCGTTATTGGGGGCGTAGTAGGTCTTGAAGAACTGCTGGGCATCGGCCAGAGTGGCTGCGTCGAGGTCTTTCAGGTCGCCGTAGAAGTTGTGGGCGTTGTTCCAATTCTGGTTGGCCTTCTGGGGCATGTCCAGCCACGGGAAGCCGCCGTAGGGCGCGTTCAGCACGTTCACGCGCACCTCGTTTTTCACCACGCCCTGCTGGTTGGTGACGTTGGCCTGCGTGATGGCCAGTCCGCGCATCCGGTCGGCCTCGGCCCAGAGCATGGTTTCCAGCTTGTGGCTGGGCACCACCTCAAAGTAGTTGGTGAAGTCGAAGCGGGTGGAGCCGTTGAGCACGCCGCCGTTTTTCTGGATCAGCTGAATGAACTCCATCTTGCCCAGGTTCTGGGAGCCCTGAAACATCAGGTGCTCAAACAGGTGGGCGTAGCCGGTCCGGTCGCGGGGCTCGTTGCGGAAGCCCACGTTGTAGTAGGCCGCCACGGTGGCCGTGGGGGCGGTGTGGTCGGGCGAGAGCACCACTTTCAGGCCGTTGGGCAGCGTATAGTACTCTACCGGAATCTGGAAAGCGGCGGCCGGTGCAGGAGCGGCCGGAGTCTCGGCAACAGGGGTGGCGGGCGCCGTCACGACGGCCGTGGCCTTGGGGCTGCAGGCGTGTAGCCCCACCAGCCCCGCCAGCCCCAGCAGGTAGCGGCGGCCAGAGAATCGGTTCTTCATAAGGGAGGATAGGAAAGGGTGGCGAACAAGTAGAAAGTGCCGCCAACCTACACAATCCGCGGAAGAAAACCTGCGCATCTTCCCGGAAGAATCACCGCCCAAATGAAGTACAAACTTCTGTTTTAAAGCCAATTACTCCGAGCACCAAAAAGCCCCGACAGCATCAGCTGCTACCGGGGCCGTAATGTAGTGGGGCGTTGATGCGTTGAGTTGACGCGCTATTTACTTCTGTACTTTGAGCGTGGCGGGGCGGTTGGTGAATTCGAACATCTCGCCGTGGGGCATGATGGTAATCTGGCCAAACTCGCGGATGAGCATCTTGTAGCTCTCCCCCACCGGCCGGATTTTGCGGTCCAGGTCGTAGAGGCCGCAGGCGTTGACGGTGAGGCGCTTTTCGGCCAGGCTAATGTCCCAGTCCACCTGGTCGAGCAGGCTGTACCAGGTGAAGCCCACCACCGGCACGCCGTCGTGGCGGATGCGCTGCACGTTCACCCACTGCTTCCAGAGCCAGCATTCGGCGTCTTTGGGGTTGAAGGTGTTGGTTTCGGTGTGCATCACGGGCTTGCGGTACCGCTCGTAGTACTGGCGCGTCATGGTGTACCAGCCTAGCACGTCCTCGGCCTGACACATCTGGCCGTCGGGCTTGATAATCTTCTCGTTACGGCCGTAGTAGTCGTTGCCCATGATCTGGTAGCCGGGCGGCTCGCCGGCCATAAACCAGTCGAGCTCCTGGCGGGTCAGGCCGTTGTCGAGGCAGTAGAGCAGCACCTCCGAGTCGAGCGGGTGGGCGTACAGCAAATCCAGCGACAGAAACCGCAGCTTGTTGACCAGGCAGATTTCGGGCGTGGGCACGGCGCGCATCTCGTGGATGTACTCGGCCGACTCGCTTTGCACGATGATGCAGTCGGGCCGCACCTTGGCAATCTGCTGGGTGCCCATGATGCTGGCCGCCGTGATGTGCTTCATGGCCGTGATGAAGGCGCGGTCGTCTTTGAGCTGCTCGTTCCAGATACCGTCTTTGGCGGAGGCGCGGGCCGTCACGTAAATCTCGTTGACGGGCGTGTAGAAGCGCACCCAGGGGTAACGGCGCGCCACGGCCCCGCAGTACTCGGCAAAGTGCACCGGCAGTTCGGGGTTCTGGAAGTTGCCCACCCAGTCGGGCACACCGAAGTGCATCAGGTCCAGAATGGGCGTAATGCCCAGGCGCTTGATTTCGGCCATGGCCAGATCGGCAAACTCCCAGTCGAACTGGCCGGGGCCCTTGTGGATGAGGTAGTACGGCAGGTTGTAGCGCAGCACCTTCAGGCCCAGCTCCTTTACCAGCCCCAGGTCCTCCTTGTAGCGGTTGTAGTGGTCGGTTTCGGCCAGCAAATCGCGCCGGATGGTGCCGTTGGCAATGGTGGGGTACGAGCACTCGATGCCGGTGGCAAACATGAAGTTGCCCGCGTCGCCGGTGGGCAGCCCGGTGCCATCGTGGCCGCCGGCTCCGCCGAACTGGTCGCCCTCGTAGTGGCCGTCGCCGAATGCTTCTTTGATATGGGTGAGGAAAGACTTCATTGTTTGGTGCTTAGTGCCTAGTGCTTGGTGCTTAGGCATTTTCCCTGAATTGACTAGAACGGCCTAAGCACCAAGCACTAGGCACTAAGCACTACCGAAGGTTGGCCAGAAACTTGTCGGCGGTGCGCAGGCTGAGGGCCATGATGGTGAGGGCAGGGTTCACACTCAGGGCGCTGGGGAATACCGAGTTGTCGCAGATGTAGAGGTTGGGCACGTCGAAGGCCTTGCCGTCGGGGTTGACCACCGCATCGTCGCCGCTCAGGCCCATGCGTGCCGTCCCGATGACGTGGGCGTAGCGCTCAAAGGCCCAGATATCCTTGGCGCCGGCGGCTTCCCAGATCTGGCGCATCAGCTTTTCGGCGTGGCGGTTCATGCGCTGCTCGTTTTCCTGGGCCGTGAAGTGCAGGCGCGGCTTGGGCAGGCCGCGGGCATCCTTCTCGTCGCTGAGCTCCATGAAGTTGGCGGCATGGGGCAGGCAGTCGCCCAGAATGTTGATGCCGGCCGTGTGGTTGTAGGTGCGCATGTAGTCGCGCAGGGGCTGGCCCCAGAGCTTGCGCTGGCGCACCATCTGGGTGGCGAAGGTCACGGGCATCACCCCGATGCTTTGCAGCAGGTAGCCGCCGGCAAAGTCGGCGTCTTTGGGGCGGTGAGTGTCCTCGGAAATCAGGCCACCGGGAATGCCTTTGTAGGGCCGGATGTCGTCCTCGAACGTGCCCCAGACCTGCATGCCGGGGTGAGCCATGAAGTGCTTGCCGACCTGCCCGCTGTTGAGGGCCAGCTCGTTGAGCATCAGCAGACGCGGCGTTTCTACAGCGCCGGCGCACAAAAACAGGTGGCGGCAACGCTGGCGCACGGTGCGGCCGTGCTGCTCGTACACCACGGCCACCACGCGGCCGGAGGCGTCGCGCTCAATCTCCGTCACGTAGGCATCGGCCCGAATTTCAGCGCCGAAGCTTTCGGCCAGCGGCAGGAAAGTGACGTCCATGCTGGCCTTGGCGCCGCGGTTGCAGCCGGCCTGGCAGAAGCCCCGGTTGGTGCAGGCCTCGCGCCAGCCAATGCCCTCCTGGTAATAGCGCGCCGAGAGGGCCGCATTGGCCGCCGGCGAAGTCTGGATGCCCAGCTGGGCGCAGGCTTTCTGCATAAGCAAAGCCGCGCCGTTCAGGGGCAGCGGCGCCAGCGGGTAGCCCTTGCGGCGGCCGGCATCCCAGGGGTAAGGGGTGGGGCCAGAAACGCCCAGGAAGTGCTCAATTTCCTCGTAGTACGGCTCCAGTTCCTCGATGCCGAAGGGCCAGTCGACGCCCTGGCCGAAGTCGGTGTGCAGCTGCAGGTCGCCGCGATGGGCGCGGGGGGTGTAGGCGGTGTAGTGCAGCGTGGAGCCGCCCACGCCGGTACCGGAGTTGTTCTTGCCGAAGGCCACCGGGTTCTGGCCGGCCGAGAGGCGCTCATCGTTCCAGAACAGGAAGTTCTGCGCTTTTTCGTCGGTGGCGTAATCCTTGGTCGGGTCGCGGCGGGGGCCGGCTTCCAGGGCTACCACTTTCAGGCCGGCCATGGCCAGGCGGGCCAGCAAGGGCGCACCGCCCGCGCCGGTACCAATCACCACGCAGTCCACCTCGTCGGTGGGGTCGGGCAGCGGATTAGGGGCTTCCTCGCCGGTGGGCTCGGTGGCTGGAGTGGCGTTGTCGGCCAGAATGCTTTTCAGCAGCGGATCCTGAATTTCGGGCTGAACCGGGTTCAGCAAGCCTTCTTCGAGTACTTCTTCGTCGGGCATGGGGTGTTCAATTAGTAATTAATACTTAGTAATTATCAATTACTAATTGGCTCAGGCTCGCGGGGTTCGAGGGTGTTGGGGGTGACGTGGGGCCAGCCGGGCACGTCGGCCATACCCACGTAGCCGATTTCTTCTTGGGCCAGCGGGTGGGCGTAGTAGTTCTCGGTCAGCTCGGCCAGCATTTCCTCGAAAAGCCGGTCCTGGGGCACCTGCTGCCAGTTTTCGCCGGCAGCCTTACCGGCGGCCAGCTGCCCGATAACCACGTCCTGCTGCTCGGCGCTCAGGGCCATGAAGGGCTGCTGAAACTGCGCTTCGGCGGCCTGGTTGATGCCGCCCAGGCCGAGGCGGTAGGCTTCGCGGTCGGGGGGCATGGCATCGTAGCGCCAGCCGTCGGCGGTGCCGTCGGTGAGGCGCTTGTCCACGGCCGGGGCCAGCTCGATGGGCGTTTCGCGGTCGGGCTGGGGGAAGATGCGGGCGGCCACGGCGCGCAGCAACTGGTAAGTATCCGCGTCGAAAAACTGCGGAGTGTAGTCGGCCGGGGCGTTGAGGCGGGCTTCCAGGGCGGCGCGGGTGGCGGGCGTCACCAGCTCGGTCTGGAGCAGCGCCCGGACGGTGCCTTCGGGATAGTGGGGCATGAAGAAGTCGGAAGAGTGGAGGGGCAGCCTAGAAGTGCGGAGCGGCGGCTTATGTTTTCGGCGGATAGGCACGATGTAGAGACGCAATATTTTGCGTCTCGTCGTTACTGATGTTGTTTGAACCGTGCCTTGCCGCATCGTTCAACGACGAGACGCAATATTTTGCGTCTCTACACTCCTTACTGGTCGCTGCTCATTTTGCCGCCGGTGACGTGCACGAGGCTGCCGGTCATGAACGAGCCGTCCTGGGAGGCCAGCAGCACGTAGGCGGGGGCCAGTTCCTCAGGCTGACCGGGACGGGCCAGGGCCACTTCGTAGCCGAACTTCTCGATTTCCTCGCGGGGCATGGTGCCGGGGATGTTGGGCGTCCAGACCGGGCCGGGCACCACGCAGTTCACCCGGATACCCCGCTCGCCGAGGTGCGTGGCCAGGCTCTTGGTGAGGGCGTGAATGGCCGACTTGGTGCAGGCGTAATCAATCAGAATCGGGATGCCGGTGAGGCCCACGATGCTGCCGGTGTTGATGATGCAGTCGTCTTTTTTGAGGTGCGGCACGGCCGCCTGCGCCATCCAGATGTAGCCCAGGATGTTGGTGTCGAAGGTGCGGCGAATCTGTTCTTCCGGGATGTCCTCGAACTTCTCCTGGGCCATCTGGAAGGCGGCGTTGTTGACCAGGATGTTAAGGCCGCCCAGCTCGGCCAGCGTGCGGCGCACGGCCTGCTTGCACTGCTCCGGGTCGCGCACGTCGCTCTGGAGCAAGATGCAGCGGCGGCCCTGGGCCTCTACGAGGCGCTTGGTTTCCTCGGCGTCCACCACATTTTCGTTGAAGAGCACGGCC
This sequence comes from Hymenobacter sp. APR13, assembly GCF_000737515.1. Lineage (NCBI taxonomy): Bacteria > Pseudomonadati > Bacteroidota > Cytophagia > Cytophagales > Hymenobacteraceae > Hymenobacter > Hymenobacter sp. APR13. The sequence goes on along the minus strand of NZ_CP006587.1, from coordinate 2,203,225 downwards.
ACGTGGGCGCCTTCCATGGCAAAGGCCACGGCCACGGCCCGCCCGATGCCGGAGTCGGAGCCGGTGATGAGGGCCACCTTATCCTGGAGCTTGCCGGCGGCGCGGTAGGTGCTGAAGTCCATGGCCGGCTGCAGCTTCATATCGGCCTGCTTGGCGGGGTAGGGCAGCGTCTGGGCGTGCTGCTTCATGTCTTTGGCCGTGGGCCGCTTCACCGGCTTAGGGGCGGTGGCGGCATCCTTGGCGGCCTGTTTGGCGGCGGGCGTAGCGGCGGTTTTGGCCGGATCCTTGGGCTTGGCGGGCGCTTTCTTCGGGTCGGGAACGGACGGGGTGGCGGGTTTCTTGGCGGCCATACGAAAGGAGCTGACGGAAGGAAATACTAAAGGAGCTTGTGCTTACGCGAAACCTACGGCCGCGTTGGCCGCAAGCCAAATTGATGTACATACCCGAGTCGAGGATATATATAATATAAGCCATAATAACTGGTAGCTTTAGCGGACGCATTCCGGCACGGGCACGTCCCGGCCGGTGTGCACCTGCTCTACTATCTACCAACACACCTATTACCGGGGCCGCTGCGGTTCAGTGGAGATGCATGCCGAAAAAAGTAGTTATTCTGGGAGGGGGCGTTGCGGGCATGAGTGCCGCGCACGAGTTGATTGAGCGCGGCTTTGCCGTGGAGATTTACGAGCGGCAGCCGCACTACGTGGGCGGCAAGGCCCGCAGCGTAGACGTGCCCGATAGTGCCACACCCGGCCACCAGCCGCTGCCCGGCGAGCATGGCTTCCGATTTTTTCCCGGCTTCTACCGCCACATCACCGACACCATGAAGCGCATCCCCTACGGCCAGAACCGGCAGGGCGTGTTCGACAACCTGGTGCCCACCCAGCGCGTGATGATGGCCCGCACCGGCAAGCCGCCCGTGGCGGCGCCCGTCAACTTCCCCAAAACCCGCGCCGACTGGCAGGCCCTGCTCGACGGCCTGCTGCACGCCGACACCGGCCTGACCGATTCCGACAAAAAGCTGTTTGCCGACCGGGTGTGGCAGCTGCTCACCAGCTCCTACGAGCGCCGCCAGCAGAGCTACGAGCGGGTGGCGTGGTGGCAGTACATGAGCACCGACCAGCAGTGTGGCACCCGCCAGCCCTGTCCCTACGAGCTGTACTGCGTGGGCGGCCTCACCCACTCGCTGGTGGCGGCCCAGCCCCAGCTGATGAGCACCAAAACCGGCGGCGACATTCTGCTGCAGCTGCTGCTGCTGATGGCCAACCCCGGTGCCCACACCGACCGGGTGCTGAATGGCCCCACCAACGACGTGTGGCTGAACCCGTGGCTGCAGTACCTGAAAAGCAAGGGCATGGTGTACCATCACAACCAGCTCACCACGGCCCTGCACTGCGACCCCGCCACGCGCCTGATCAGCGGGGCCACGGTGCTGGACCTGGAGACGCACCAGACCCGCACCGTGCAGGCCGACTACTACCTGGCGGCCGTGCCGCTGGAGCGCATGGCCAAGCTCATCAGCCCCGATATGGTGAAGCTGGACCCCACGCTGGGCTTTGTGGAGCACCTGAGCAATCCGCACCTGCACACGCTGAACTGGATGAACGGCGTGCAGTTCTACCTGCGCGAAGACGTGCAGCTCACCAAAGGCCACGTTATCTGCATTGATTCGCCGTGGGCCATTACCGTCATTTCGCAGCCGCAGTTCTGGCCCGATTTTCCGATGAGCAGCTACGGCGACGGGCAGGCCAAAGGGCTGCTGTCGGTGGACGTGTCGAACTGGTTTGCCAAGGGCGTGCTCGACTGGCCCCTCGACGACGGCACCACCGGCCCCAAGCAGGCCTGCGACTGTACCTTGGATGAGATAGTGAAGGAAGTATGGGCCCAGCTGGAGCAGAGCCTGAACACGCCCGGCCTGCCGCCCCTGCTCGGCCCCGACCTGCTCCTGCGCGCCTACGTGGATGCCGACATCCGGCCGGAGCAACTGAGCGCGCCGGCGCAGGCCCTGGACGTGCCCACCCGCTCGGGCCACAACGACGAGCCGCTGCTGGTGAACACGGCCAACTCCTGGAGCCTTCGCCCGGAAGCCAGCACTGGCATCGCCAACCTGTTTCTGGCTGCCGACTACGTGCGCACCAACACCGACCTGGCCACCATGGAAGGCGCCAACGAGGCCGCCCGCCGTGCCGTGAACGGCATCATTGCCGCTAGCGGGGCCAAGGTGCCTACCTGCCGCATCTGGGATTTGCACGAGCCCGGGGTGCTGGCCGTGCTCCGCTGGCTGGACCGCCGCCGCTTCGCCCAGGGCCTGCCCTGGACCAACGAAGTGCCCTGGCTGGGCAAACTGCTGCACCGCCTCAACTACCTGTTCCACCAGTTTCGCCGCTTCAAATGAGCCCCACCTCTACTCTCCCCGCCCCTGCCCCGTCCCGCGCCACGCAGTACCGCCTGCCCGTGATGCTGGGTTTGATGGCGCTGGGCATCCTGGCCCTCATCCACGACAGTATTACGGGCCTGGGCTGGACCACGGCAGCCCGCTGGGGCTACTCGCTCACGGCCGCCTACGCCCTCTACGCCCTCTGGGCCCGCGACGTGGTGGTGGGGCGGCTGCTGGGCTTTGCTTTGGCGGCCGGCCTGGCCGAGCTGCCCGCCGATGCCTACCTGGTGCAGGTTACCAACACGCTGGTGTACCCGCAGCCGGAGCCCATGCTGTGGGCGTCGCCGGTGTATATGCCGTTCAGCTGGGCCGTGGTGCTCACCCAGATTGGGTTTGTGGCCTGGCTGCTGCTGCCGCGGCTGGGGCCGTGGCGCACCGGCCTGCTGCTGGTACCCATCAGCGGGATCCTGATTCCGCTGTATGAGAAATGGGCCATCAGCGCGGGTTGGTGGCAGTACCAGGGCGCGCCCAGCTGGCACGGGGTGCCCTACTATATCTTCCTGGCCGAGGCGCTGCTGATGCTGCCGGTGCCGTGGCTGCTGCTGCGCGCCGTGGGCCGGGGCGGCCGCTGGCTCCTGCTGGCCGGCCTGGCCGAGGGCGTAGTGATGCTGCTGGCCTGCCTGATAGCCTTCACGCTGCTGGGGTAGACCCGGCGCACGGCCCACGGGCTTTCTGTATCTTCCCCGCCTCCTGTTTCTCCTGTTTCTATACGTGCGAGCCGCCGGCCGCCTCTTCATGGATCGAATTACCTCCTACTTTATGCCGGCGGGCTTCGTCGGCACCCCGGACCAAACGCGGCAGGCGCGCATCATCACCAACACGGTGTTGCTGACCAGCCTGTTCTCGTTCAACTTTCTGCTGCTGTGCTGGTGGGCCGGGTTCTGGCCGGGCATGTACCTGATGATCTTCAACGTGGTGGCCTTTCTGGTGCTGCCGTTCGGGTTTCGGCAGGGGCTGTTTTCCTACGTCACGTTCGGCTACATCTACCTGGTGGCGGGCTACCTGGGCGTGTTTCTGAACAGCGTGTACCAGGGCGGCTACTTTGCGGCCACCACCAGCTGGCTGGTGCTGTGCCCGGTGTCGGCCACGTTTCTGCTGGGCCGGCGGGCAGGCATCATCTTCTTCGTGGTGTCGTTGCTGAGCGTGGTGGGGCTCTGGGAGCTGGAGCGGCGCGGCATCCATCTGCCCAGCACGGTGCCGCCCGAGCACCGCCTGTTCTGGAGCCTCGACATCCTGGGCGGGCTGATGCTGATTCTGTTGGTGGTGTCGCTGGTGTTCGACCAGATAAACCAGAACACCCTGCGCCAGCTCACCGAAAACAACGACCTGCTCTCGCTGCGCACCAGCCAGCTGGAACAGTCGCTGAGCGAGCTGCGCGCCACCCAGGCCATGCTGGTGCACAGCGAGAAGATGGCCAGCCTCGGGGAGTTGACAGCCGGCATTGCCCACGAGATTCAGAACCCAATGAACTTCGTCAACAACTTCTCGGAGGTGAGCTGCGAGTTGCTGCAGGAGCTGCCGCCGACCATGTTTACGGCCCTGCCCGCCGCGCAGCAGGCGCTGGTGCAGGGCACGCTCGAAACGCTGGGCCGCAACCTAGCCCGCATCACGCGCCACGGCCAGCGCGTGGATGGCATTGTGCGCAGCATGCTGCAGCACGCCCACACCGGCCCCCGCGAGCGGCAGCTCACCGACCTCAACCAACTGACCACCGAGTACCTCAACCTGGCCTACTCCAGCCTGCGCGCCAAAGACCCGGCTTTCCATGCCGCCCTGCACACCAACCTGGCCCCCGACCTGGGTTTGGCCAACGTGGTGGCGCCCGACATTGGCCGGGTGCTGCTGAACCTGTTCAACAACGGCCTCTATGCCCTGCAAGAACAGCGGCGCAAGCAGCCCGCTGGCTACCTGCCCGCCCTCACGGTGAGCACCCACCGGGTGGGCGCGGAGGTGGAAATCAGGGTGAGCGACAATGGCTGCGGCATGCCCGAGGAAGTGCGCCAGAAGGTGTTCCAGCCCTTTTTCACCACCAAGCCAGCCGGTACCGGTACCGGCCTCGGCCTCTCCCTCTCCCACGACATCGTAGTGAAAGGCCACGGCGGACGTTTTCTCGTAGATTCTCAGCCCGGCCAAGGCACCGAATTCCAACTGTGGCTGCCGGTTTAGGGAATAGGGCTTGGGGCTTAGGAAATAGCCCGTTCTATTAAGCTCAGTTTTGCCCACACTAAGCCCTAACAACTAAGCCTCAAGCCCTAACAACTAAGCACTAAGTACCAAGCACTAAGTACAAGCACTAAGACATGGCTACGAAAATCCTGGTTGTCGATGATGAAGAAGACGTGGCCGATTTGCTGGGCCAGCGTTTTCGCCATAAGATTAAGGACGGCACTTATGACTTCCGCTTCGCCGAAAGCGGGCAGCAGGCCTTGACTTTGATGCAGAACGAGCCCGACTTCGACGTGCTGCTGCTCGACATCAACATGCCTGACATCAACGGCCTGACCCTGCTTAGCCGCCTGCCCGAGCTGATGCCCCTGAGCCGGGCCGTCATCGTGTCGGCCTACGGCGACATGGACAACATTCGGACTGCCATGAACCGCGGGGCGTTTGACTTCGTGTGCAAGCCCATCAACTTCCTGGACCTGGATGCCACCATCGAGAAAACCGCCCAGCACGTGCAGCAGCTGCGCGAGGCGGCCCAGGTGAAGATGATGGCCGAACTCAAAACCCACTTCTTCGACAACATCACCCACGAGTTCCGCACGCCGCTCACCTTGATTCTGGCCCCGGTGGCGGGCCTGCTGCAGCTCCCCGACCTGCCCGAAAGCCTGCGCCCCGACCTGCTGACCGTGGAGCGCAACGCCCGCCAGCTGCTCTACCTCATCAACCAGCTGCTGGAGCTGGCCCGCCTGGAGGCCGGGCAGCTGCAGGTGGCCCCGCAGCCCGGCCCCCTCAGCGACTACCTGCAGGAGCTGGTGTCCGGCTTTCAGGCCCTGGCCCGGCAGCGCGGCATCACGCTCACCTTCGACGCCCAGCTGCCCGGCACCTGGCTGTACGACGCCGAAAAGGTGGCCCACATTGCCTACAACCTGCTGGCCAACGCCCTCAAGTTTATGCCCCCGCTTGCGGGGGAGCCCGCGCCCGATGCCCGCCGCCAGGTGACGGTGCACCTCAGCGGCAGCCCCGCGCTGGTGCGCCTGGCCGTGGCCGACACCGGCGTGGGCATTTCGGCCGCCAACCTGCCGCGCATCTTCGACCGGTTTTATCAGGCTGCCCCCGGTGCCACGCAGCTGCCGGTCGGCTCGGGCATTGGGCTGGCGCTGGTGCGCGAACTGACCACGCTCATGGGCGGGCAGGTGAGCGTGCAGAGCAGTACTACGCCGCCCACGGGCACCACCTTTGTGGTGGAGCTGCCGCTGCAGCCGGCCCTGCCCAGCGAGCCAGCCACCCTGGGCACCGCCTCGCCCGACTGGCTGCCGGTGCCCATCCCCGTGCCGCCGGCCCCCGACCTGCCCTCCGGCCACGCCCCCGATTCGCCGCTGATTATGCTGATTGAGGACAACGAGGAGCTGCGCACCTACCTGGCCCGCCAGCTGGCCCCCATGTACCGGGTGCTGGCCGCCGCCAACGGCGCCGAGGGCTGGCAGCTGATTCAGCAGGAGCTGCCCGACGTGGTGGTGTCGGACGTGATGATGCCTGAGCTGGACGGCTACGAGCTGACCTACCGCATCAAGAACACGCCCGCCACCGACCACGTGGCCGTGGTGCTGCTTACGGCCCAGGGCACGCACAGCCAGCGCCTCACCGGCCTGCGCCAGGGCGCCGATGAATACCTGACAAAGCCGTTTCATCTGGAAGAGCTGGTGCTGCGGCTGCACAACATTCTGGTGCGGCAGCAGCGCCTGCGCACGCTCTACGGCCAGCAGCTGAGCCGGCCCGAACTCTCGCAGCCCACCGAAACTGTGCAGAACGGCTGGCTCCGCAGCCTGTATGAAGTGCTGGAAAAGCACCTCGACGACCCGGAGCTGAACGTGGAGCGCCTGGCCGACCAGCTGGCCATGAGCCGCAAAACGCTGCTGCGCAAGGTGCAGGCCCTCACCCAGCTGCCCCCCAGCGAGCTTATCCAGCAGTACCGCCTTCGCAGAGCCGCCGACCTGCTCCGCGCCGGCCACTCCGTGGCCGATACGGCATATGCCGTAGGCTTCAACACCCCGGCCTACTTCGGGCAGTGCTTCAAAGACCTCTACCAGCTCACGCCCAGCGAATTCAGCGCCGCACCCACGCCCCAACCCTGACACCGGCCGGGCACCTGAGGCCGTTGCGCCGGCCCTGTTGAAGCATCTCCTTAAAAAAGCAGCCCCGTGGCTACTCCTTACCGGAGCGGCCGCGGGGCTGCTTTTTGGGACGTCCCCGGATTGAGCGTTTTTGTCTCAAATGTGAGCGTAGGCCCCTGGGCAAACAATCATCTTTGTCTTGTTCTCTGCCGCGCCTTTCCTGTCCATCTCAGTTGCACATCATGATGACTTCTGAACACCACTTTCTCTCCTCTTATCACATGTCCTGGCAAACCACTCCGCGCCGGGTCCGTCGTACGCCCGCCCGCCCGGTTGCTCCGCTGCCCATCGCCACCGATAGTGGCGCTACGCCCCAGCCCCTCCTGCCAGTCATCAACTTCGATAAGCCAACTTTCCCCGACTCGCCCCGCATCGTAGGCCCGGGGTATTGAGTTGACTGCCACCCCACCACTACCAATACCTTATCGAATACCGCTGCTCTTTCTGTGCTCTGAAAACGAACTGTACGATACTATTCCCCACTAGCTAACCCAATCATAGCGGCTGACTTCCCCCCGGCTTTGGCCTGTGTTGGCCGCTATGGTTGTTATTTATGCTCTTATCAGTTGCAGCCGACTGCGCCGGAAATATCTCCGTTGCAGTCGGCTGTTATGCGTCTGACTATCAAAGTCCAAAGAACTGGCGCAACGACATACATTTTCTCTATCTTCCTGCCTCTTGTAATCCACACCTTTTTTATATGAAAAAACCTATACTTCTTCTTTTGGCGCTAGGCGCAAGCTCAGCGGCTATGGCCCAGCTCACGGGCATCCGCACCATTGACCCGGGCGGCAGCGGCACCAGCAACTACACCACCTTTGGGGCGGCCGTGGCGGCCCTGAACGCGCAGGGGGTAGGCGCAGGTGGCGTTACGTTTCAGGTGAAAAGCGGGGCCTCGTTTGCGGAGCTGCTTCCGGCTATTACGGTAAGCGGTACGGCCGCCAACCCCATCGTCTTCCGCAAAGACGGCACGGCCGCCAACCCGCGCCTGGAAGGTACCGGCACCGGCACCACCGACGCCGCCGTGACCCTCGACGGTGCCGACTACGTGACGTTCGACGGCATCGACGTGAACGACGTAGCCACCAACACCACCAGCGCCCAACAGTTGGAGTATGGTTTCTGGCTGAAAAACGGGGCTACCAACAACCGGGTGCTGAACGCCACCGTGGACCTGAACCGTGCCAACACCACCCGAACCTTCGGCATCAACGTTTCGGACGGCAACAACAACCAGAACCGCTTCCTGTCCAACACGGTGCAGGACTGCTACTACGGCTACAACCTGGATGCCGGCAGCACCAACTACGACGACGGCAACGAAATCGGGCAAGTGGCCGGGGGGGCGCCCAGCCGCGTGCTTACCATTGGGGCCGCTACGGGCGGTGCCACAGGCACAGTCTACGGCATTTATCTGCGCAGCCAGACCACGGGCCGTGTCAGCAACACGGAAGTGGCCACGCTGAGCGGGGCCAGCGCCGTGTACGGCATCTACTCCACCGGCACCAACAACACCGTGGACGTGCTCGACAACCGGGTGCACGGTCTCATCGGTACAGGCACCACTTCGGCAGCCCAAGCCATCTACGTCAACAGCGGGGCCACCCACAACATCGGGCGCAACCGCACCTACGATATTCTGGCCAGCGGCACGTCGGGCTTTGCTTCGGGCATGGACATCACGGGTGGCACCACCAACAACGTCTTCAACAACTTTGTGTACGACGTGAAGGCTCCGGCCAGCACGGCGGGCACGTCGGTGCGGGCCCTGAGTTTCCGGGGCGGCACCAACAACTACTGCTTCCACAACACGGTGGTGCTCACCTATGCCGCTACGGCCGCCGCCAACAAGAGTGGGGCCTTCTACATTTCGGGTACGCCGCCGGTGGACCTGCGCAACAACATCTTCGTGAACCTGGTGACCGGACTGCCAGCCGGCGGCGGCGGCGTGGCGGCAGCTTTCTTCAAGAGCACTGCGGCCCTCACCAGCCTCACGCCTACCTCGGGCAACAACCTGTTTTATGCCGGTACGCCTTCGGCCGAAAAGCCGATTTTCTACGGCGTAGCCACTACTCCGGCCGTCGACCAAACCCTGGCGCAGTATAAGCTGCGGGCTGCTCCGGCCGAGCAGGGTTCGGTTACGGAAAACGTGCCGTTTGTGAATCCGCTGACTGACCCGCACATCCAGCCGGGCGCGGCTACGCAGGTGGAAGGCGGCGGCGGTACTCTGGTGGCTTCGGCCCTGCCCGTGCCTACCGACATCGACGGCGAAGCGCGCACCGTAGCCCGGCCTGACCTGGGAGCCGACGAAGGGACGTTTACGGCCGTGGATATCAGCGGCCCTACCATCAGCTACCAGTTGCTGGGCAACAGTGCTGCCACCGGCAACCGCGCCTTGAGCGCCCTTATTACCGACGCATCAGGGGTTGACTTCACGGCCGGCACCGGCCCGCGGCTTTACTATAAGAAGAAGGCCGACGCCAACGTCTTTACAGCTTCCAACGACGCCAGCGGCAACGGCTGGAAATGGGTAAATCCGGGAGCTTCGCCCACCAACGCTGTCATCTTCACGCTGGATGTCAGCAAGCTGCGCAGCGCCCCAACCATTGGCGACACCATCCAGTATTTCGTAGCGGCCCAGGATCTGAACCCGACCCCGAACGTGGCCGCCAACCCGGCCGCCGGCTTTGCGGCTACCTCCGTGGCCAGCATCAGCAGCGCCCCCAGCCAGCCCAATTTCTACCGGGTGCTGGGCTTGCTGAGCGGGGTGAAAACGGTAGGCGCCGCCGCCACCGCTGATTATCCTACGCTGACAGCCGCCGTGGCCGCCGTCAACAGCAACGAGCTGGGCGGGGCCCTGACGCTGCGCCTGCTCGACGCCACTTACCCCAACGAAACCTACCCCATTACGCTCAATGCCAACCCCGGCACCAGCGGCGTCAATACCATTACCATCAATTCGGCGCTGGCCGACCAGGGCGGCTCGGCGTTTACGGCGCCGGCCAGCATTACTACCCCACTGCTCATCGTGGATGCCAGCCAGGTAACCATCACCGGGGAAGGCACCGGCAGCAGCAACAGCCGTGGCCTGTCGTTTACGAATACGGGCACGGCTGCCAGCAGCGGCGGCATCTTCGTATCCGGCAACAACGTGTTGCTGAGCCACCTGAACCTCAAGGCTGCCAGCTCTACCACTGCCTACGGGGTGGCGTTCAGCGGTACGGCCAGCAGCCGCATCCGCCGCTCGGCCATCAGCCGGACTGCTACGGCCATTCAGGCCCAGGCCAACTGCACCATCTTTCTCGCCACTAATAACCTCATCGGTTCCACGGTAGCGGCCGATAAGGTAGGCGCCAGCGGCATCGTGGTGCTGGCCACTACGGAGTTCGAGCTGTCCAACAACACCATCATCGGCATCACGCGCGCCAACACGGGCTCGACGGCTGGTATCGTGGTGGGCACTACCAGTGCCAACGGCCTGATTTCAGCCAATACCATTGCCGACGTCAGCCAAACCGGCACTGCCACCCTCGATACCTACGGGGCCTACGGCATCCGCCTGTCGGCTACGGGCACCGCTGCCAATATTCTGGTGGTGAACAACCTGATTTCGGGTATTGTGAGCAACGGCGACAATGGGTTTACTTTCACGCCCCACGGCATCTATGCTTCATCGGGCGGGGGCTACCGCCTGTATTACAACAACATCTGGCTGACCGGCAACCTGCCGGCCGGCACCACGCCCGTAACGGCGGCAGTGGCTTTGAACACCAGCGTAACGGGGGTAGAACTGCTCAACAACATCCTCGCCAACGAGCAAACTACCACCGCCACGGCCGGCAAAACCTACGCTGTGTACTCGGCTCCGGCAGCGTCGCCCTTCACCACCATCAACAACAACGCTTACTCGGTGGCCGGGCCCAACAGCACGCTGGCCTACGTAAATGGCGCTGCCCGCCCAACCTTGGCTGCCTTGCGCACCGCCACCACCCAGGACCAGGCCAGTGTGGCGGCCCGGCTGTATTTTGGCACCCCGGCTGCTCCAGGTTTGATTACGCCCATATCCAACCGCAGCTGCCTGCTCAATGGTGCGGCCCGCCCGCTGCCCGTAGTGCCGATTGACTTCTTGGCTGCCACGCGCAGCGCCACTACGCCCGATATCGGAGCGTTTGAGTTTACGCCCGCTGCCCTGCCGGCCCCCACCGCCGCCAACGTTACCGTAGACCTGGGCCAGACGGTACCTGCCCTCACGGCCACGGCCAGCACCGGTCCTGATGGCACCCGCGTATGGTACGGCAACGCAGCCCTCACGCAACGCCTGTTCGCCGGCGACTCCTATACCACCGGCCGCACGGCCGTGGGGGTATACACTTATTATGTAGTTGATTCAGTGAATGCCTGCGTGAGCAGTGCCAGCACAGTTACGCTCACCATCCGGCAGCCGCAGGCTACTGTGGCAGCCCTGCGCGGCCTGAGCCTAAGCCTGTTCCCTAACCCGGCCCTCAGCTCGCAGCCCCTGACGCTGGCCGTAGAAGGCCCGGCCCGGGTGCTCGAAACCACGCTACTTGATGCCCTGGGCCGTCCGGTATGGCAGCAGCAAGTGCGGCACGCCGCCGGTTCCAGCCGCACCGAACTACCAGTGCGGGGGTTGGCGCCCGGCATCTACCTGCTGCGCCTCAGCACCGACGGCCAAACGACCAGCCGCCGTGTGGTGCTAGAGTAACGCCCTGGTTTATTTGCCCCTCAAAAAGGCCATTGCTGCATGCAGCAATGGCCTTTTTATGAGGTATTCTTAGCCGAAAATCAGTCAATGACTTGAGAGGCCGTAGTGAACTAACAGGCCACTACTTCGGGCACTCTTCACGGGTAAGCTGCTCATTGAGGCAGATAGCAGCCTGCGCCCCCTGCGCAGCGGCCAGGATTGCCTGCTGCGTACCCGGGGTAGTGTCGCCGGCAGCATAGATGCCGGGCTGCGAAGTCTGGTTGTTTTTGTCGACCCATACGGCGCCTTTGCTGGTTAGCCGGCAGCCGGTCTGCTCGGCCAGGTTAGTGCGCTGGTGCTGGTGGGCGTGCAGAAATACGGCACGCCGGGCCAGCAGCTGCCCGGTTTCGAAGACAAGCTCCAGGCCACTATCCGCACTGGCCTGCAGCCGCGTAATCGGCTCTTCCCGCACCTGGATTCCCTGTAGCCGTAGCCGGCGACGGGCGTTGGCGGTCAGGTTGCCCGGGCCATCGGTGCACACCACCACGTCGCGGCTCCAGCGGCTTACCAGCAGGGCCAGCCCGGTTACTGTTTTGCCTTGCCCGTACACGGCCAGCGGCTGGTCGCGCACTTCCCAGCCGTGGCAATACGGGCAGTGCAACACGCCCGAGCCCCAGAACTCGCGCATGCCTTCCAGCGGCGGCAGCTCGTCCTCGACGCCGGTAGCCAGCAGAATTTTGCGGGTCGTGAAAGTGCGGCTACGGCCGGTTTCGCCTTCAGCAGTCAATTCAAACTGCTTGCCATGGCGCACGATGGCCGTTACACGCGTAGTCCGCACCTCTACCGTGGTATAGCGTTCGAGCTCGTGCAGGCCCAGTTCCAGGAGTTGCGCGGGCTTGGTGCCGTCGCGGGTGAGGAAGCCCTGCACGGCCGGCGAAGGCGCATTGCGCGGGGCCCCACCATCACAGACCAACACGCGGCGCAGGCAGCGCCCCAGCACCAGCGCGGCACTCAGCCCCGCACTACCTGCTCCTATAATCACCACGTCGAAATCTGGTACCGGCCCGGTAGCCGGGCGGTGGCGGCGGGGCCGGGCAGCAGGGGCCTTACTAGCGGAAGCAGCAGCAGTGGAAAGGGCTGGCATGAGCAGAAATTCAAAGCGTGAGATTCTTACATACCGCATTTCAGGTATATGGTTGGCGGGTGGCCTCTCTGCCGGGCTACCCGCTATGCCAGTGCCTGAGTATCTGCCGAAAAAATTCCGGATCGGATAAGTTGGCGGGGCAACTACTGCTCACCTTACGAAAGCACATAGCCGCCACCTCCTGACTGAGTGCGTTACTCACAAACCAACCGCCACGCAAAAGCCCCGCCCCTGCAGCGCAGGAACGGGGCTTTGCAACTATGGTATCGGCCGGCCGCAGCCGGAACACCGGCTACTTCTTCACGAAGCGGGTGGTGTACACCTGCGCCTGGCCAATTACCTGCACCAGGTAGCTACCCTGCGGCAGTGAGGCTACCTCCAGCGCCTGTTCCAGGCCCCCGCTGCCTGCCACGGTCTGCACCACGCGGCCAGCCATGTCGGTCAGGGTCACCTTGTAGCTGCCGGCGGGCAGCGTCGTCAGGTCGAGCCGTACCTGCTGCTGGTCAGAAGCTGGGTTGGGGTACACCTGGACGGCAGTCGGCTGCTCGTTTTTGAAGAACACCGTTTTCACTTCCGTCAGGACCGAAGTACCGTCCTGGTCTACCTGCTCCAGGCGGTAGTACACCGTCCCGTTCTGCTGCCGGCCCACTCCTTTGTCGAGGTAGGAGTAAGTGGTGGCAGACGACTTGGTGCCTTGGGCCTGCACCCGCTCTACTTCGCTGAACGAGGCCCCGCCATTGAGGCTGCGTAGCACCACGAAGTGGCTGCTGTTGGTTTCCTGCGCCGTTTTCCAGTTCAGCCGGGCGTCAGTGCCCACAGCCTGCACGTCGAAGCTAACCAGCACAACCGGCAGCGGCGCGGCCCCGATGGTGAACGTCACAGGCTGGGTGTTGGTGCCGCCGAAGGCATCCACCGTCGTTACCTGCACCGTGTAGGTGCCAGCGCGCAGCAGCAGGCGGTTCTGCACCGAAATCAGGCCTGATACCGGATCAAGTTGCAGGCCCAGCGTGGCGAGCTGGTTGGTGCCGTCAGTGTTCGTGGTGGCGCTGGTCAGGCCGTTGGCCGTCACGGCGCCGGCCGAGCTGTAGCGGCCGCCGTTCACGTCGAACACCGTGGCAATGGGGTCGTTGTTCTGGTACGGGTTGGCCGAGCCGCCTTTCACCGGCGAGTTGGTGTAGAGCGAGTTCGTATCCTGTCCCACCGGAATGGTGTAGATGGCCTCCTGCGACACCGCGCCGGCATTGTCGGTGGTAGTGTAGGTGAAGAAGGCATTGCCCACGAAGCCCGGAGCCGCATCAAACGTGAGCTTGTCGGCATCGGCAGCCGGAATCGACGTGCCGGGCGTTACCACCGCGTTGTTGTAGCGCAGCACGCCCTGGCTGGCCGGCGGCACGCTGCTGATGGTGAACAAGGCCAGCGTGCCGTCGGCATCGCGGCCCGAGAGCGGCGAGATGGGCAGCGGACCGGCCGTTTCGCCGAATGGCGCCTTCAGCGCATTCACCACTGCGTTGGCCGTGGGCGGCTGGTTGGCCGGTGCAGTAGCCTGCGTGGACTGGTCAGGTGCCGTATTCCCCCCCTGGTTGGTGGCGGTAGAAACGGTGCCCACCACATCGAAGGCCGCGGCCGGCGCCGTGAAGCTGATGGTATTGCTCAGCTGGTTGGCTGTGCCCGGCTGCAGCGCTGTGATGGTCGGGAAGGTCACGAGGCCCGTGGCAGCCACGTAGTTGCCGCCGCCCGATACTACCACATTGGTGAGGTTGGCGGGCAGCTGCACCTGCTGCACCGTGTTGGCCGCCGGCGAGATGCCGTCGTTGCGCGTCACCACGCCGTAGGTAACCGTAGCGCCGGGGCTGGCCGTGGCCGGGCCCGTGACTACCGTCGTTACGTCGGCCCGCTCATTCACATTCACCGTCACTGTCGCCGTATTGTCAGCCGTAGTGGTTTCGCTCTGGTCGGAACCTACCATAGCCACCGCACGGAAAGGGTCGGAAGCAGGCGTATTAGCCCGGATGGTGTAAGCAGGGGTAGAGGCCCCGGCGGCCAGCGAGGCAATAACCGGAAACGTGACCACACCCGTCGCTTCATCGTAGCTGCCGCCATCCGACACCACTACCCCGGTCAGGCCTGCCGGCAGGTATACCACCTGCTGCACTTTGGTTGCCGTAGTAGCGCTGCCAGCACTGTTTGTCGAGGATACCGTGAACGTAACGGCAGCGCCAGCCGCACGCCCAGGATTGCTGGACGTGATAGTCGTGGTCAGGTTCAGGGCCGGCGTGGTAGCCGGCGCGAGGGTGGTGCTGGTCGTGGCCGAGTTATTGGTCAGCACGTCCTCGTTGTTGGCCGCAGTGTTGGCCGTCGCCACCAGCGTAGAGGTAGCCGGGGCTACAAAGCTGATGGTGTTGGTTACGGAGCCAACCGGCTGCGAAGGCACGGCCGTGAACGTCACTAGGCCGGTAGCGGGGTCATAGTTACCGCCGCCGGTGGCCGAGACGCCGGTCAGGCCTTTGGGCAGCTGCACGGAGGTCACCGTGTTCAGGGCCGCCGAGGCACCGTTGTTGGTCGTCGTCACGGCATACGTTACCAGGTTGCCGGCTACTGCAGTAGCAGGGCCCGCAATGCTGACGGACACATCAGTCCGTCCGGCCACGGTGGTCGTTACGGCGGCGCGGTTGTTGGCCACCGCCGTTTCGGCAGTGGTAGTCGATACGGCCGCCACGTTGTTGAGCGTGCCGCTCACCGGTGCCGCGTACGAAATGGTGTTGCTCACCGAGTTGCCGGGCTGCTGCACCGTAATGGCCGGGAAGCTCACCACGCCCGTAACGTCGTTGTAGCTGCCGCCACCCGACACCGTCACGCCGGTCAGGCCGGCCGGAATCTGCACGGTCTGCACTACGTTGGCAGCGGGCGTGTTGCCGGCATTAGCCGTCAGCACGGTGTAGGTCAGCAGTTGGCCGGCCGTAGCGGAAGCAGGGCCGCTGAGGGTGGTCAGCACGTCGGCCAATGGGTTCACACGCACATCGGCGGTGGCCACGTTGTTGGCCGGCATGGGGTCGGGCGTAGCCCCACCCACGTTGGCCACGGCTGCCAGCACCCCGGTAGCCGGGGCATTATTCACCGTAATGGTGTAGCTCGTGCTGGCACCACTGGCCTGCGAGTTGATCTGCGGGAATGTCACCACGCCCGTGGCGTTATCATAGTTGCCGCCACCCGACACCGACACGTTGGTCAGGCCAGCGGGCAGCGAGATGCGCTGCACCACGTTCAGGGACGGATCAGGACCGTCGTTGCCCTGCGTGACCGTGAAGGTTACGGCGCCGCCGGGGGCCACCGTGGCCACGTTCGAGGTGATGGTGGTGAACAGGTTAGCACGGGTAGCCGGGGCCGCCGTGACGGTGGTAGCCGGTGCCGAGGCCGTGTTGTTGGCTGTGTTAGTGTCGCCGCTGGTTGGCGTAACAGATGCCGTAGCCGTGAAGCCGGTAGCCGGCGCCAGGAAGCTGATGGTGTTGTTGAGGCTAGTGCCGCTGCTCATGGCCGGCACAGCCGGGAACGTCACCACGCCGGTAGCACTGTTATACGTGCCGCCGTTGCTCACAAACACTCCAAGCAGGCCCGTAGGCAGCTGAGCGGTCTGCACCACGTTGGCGGCCGCCGAAGGTCCGTTGTTCTGGGTCACCACGCTGAACGTGGCCAGGGTGCCGGCCACCGTGGTGGCAGGACCGCTGATGCGGGTCAGCAGGTCGAAGGCTGGCGATACCGTGACAGGCGCCGCCGAGGAGTTGTTGGCCGTCTGGCCCTGCTCGTTGTCGGTGGTGGTGGTGCTGCCAGTTGCCACTACCGTAACCATGGCGGCCGGGGCCGTCAACTGAATACGTAAATTTTGGGAAGCATTGGCCGCCAGCGCCGCTACATTGTCGAAGGTCACCACGCCGGTCATGTTGTTGTAGGTGCCGCCATCAGGCAGCACCACACCCACCAGGCCGGCGGGCAGTTGCACCTGGCGCGTTACGTTGCGGGCCGTCGTCGGGCCGTTGTTGCGGAACACAGCCGTGAACTCCACCGGTGCACCAGCCACAACTGACGCGTTGGTGGCCGTTACGACCACGGCCACATCGGCCAGGTTGCGGACGTCAAGCGCCAGCGTTGCTTGGTCGGGAGCCGTGTTGGCGCCCTGGCTGGTGGTGGTGCCGGTGCTGCTGGCCACACTCACGCTGCCGGGCGTAGCCGGGGCCGTGAAGCTGAACTGGAAGGTATTGACAGTGCCGGCCGCAATGGCCGCCGCCGTCCCGAAGTCAATCACCCGGGTGGTAGCGTTGTAGGTGGCCCCGCGCGGAATCACCACGTCGGTGACGCCCTCCGGCAAGGTTACGGTCTGGGGCACGGCGCTGGCAGAGCTCGGGCCGTTGTTGCTGAAGCTGGCCGTGTAGGTGCCGGCAGGCTGGCCGGCCACCACGCTGGTCGGGCCACTCACCAAAGTCGTGACATCGGCCACGGGCGTCACGGTAATTGTACCGCTGGCCGAGTTGTTGGCCGTGTTGCCGCTCTCATTTACGTCACCGCTGATCAGCGAGGAGGCAGTAACCACACCCCCGGCTGGGGCCGTGAATGTAATAGTTGAGTTGACGTTGGCCCCATTGGCAAGGGAGGCCGTAACAGGATACGTTACAAGACCAGTTACAGCGCTATACGTACCACCATTAGTAGCCACCACATTGGTCAGGCCGGTTGGCAACTGCACCTGACGGACTATGTCAATAGCAGTTTGCGGCCCGGCGTTGGTAAATGTGATGTTGAACTGCCCCGTAGTTCCAGCATTTACGGGCGAAGCCACAGCCGTTACCGTTGTTTGCAGATCTGCCAGTGGCTGGTTGCAGTACGATATTGACTGAATACCAATGGCCTGTAGGCGATTGTTGTTGGCCGTAAAAGCGCGGGTGTTGCTGTACGTGAGCACAAGGCGCTGCACCGGCGTTGTGAAGCTAATGGTAGCGGCGTCATCCAAGCGGGTATTCACCGCATTGTTGTTACCCGTCAGCGAGTTGTTGCCGGAAAAGGAGTTGGTGGTACCCGCTGTGAAATTGGCCGCCGTGAGGGTGGCGGCGGTCAGGCTGGTACTGGTCGGAAAGCCATCCAAGCGTAGCACATCAATGAAGTCACTCCCAGCTACACCCTGCGTTGAGGCGTCAATGTCATCAATTACCAGGGTCAGGTTATTTACCGGCTGCGCGAATGTCAGTGTGACAGTCGACTGGTTCGTAGCTGGCAAATTGGTGTAGTTCTGAATCCAGCTGAGTGCCTTGCCACTGAGCAAAGGAGTCGTGCCGTTAACCACAAAATTCTCTACGTCAAAAAAGTTATCCTGCCCGACAGGTGCAGTGCTGGTAAAATTGCTGTACGTGGCTGTCGTAGACCCAAAGGTTTCCGTAGAGGTTTTGCGGCTGCCGGTTGGAGTTGCCGCGAGCGTATAGTTGAGCAGGTTATTGGAATTACAATCGTTCACTGTCAGCGCACGGGTGGCGGAGTTGTTGGCCGTAGCGCCGTTCTCGTTGCCGGGCGTACTGGTATTTGACACCACAGAATAGCCGCCGGCAGTGGCCGGTACAGTGAAGCCAAACGTGAACGAGTTGCTGCTGCCACTCGCCAGCGTGGCGGCCGGGCCAAAGTCAATCACCCGGGTAGTGGAGTTGTACGTGGCGCCGGCCGGCCCTGTCACGTTGGTAGCGCCAGCTGGCAGCGTAACGGTGCGCGTCACCTGCTGGGCTTCGTCGGGGCCGTTGTTGCCGAATTCCACGGTGTAGCTCACCGTATTGCCTACGTTGGCCGCTACCGGACCGGCCGTGAAGCGGGTGTACACATCAACCACCGAGCACCACGACATGGAATTGATGCCGATAAGCTGGCCGCCAGGATTGGTAATCGGCTCTACGTTGCGGTAGGTGAGGCGCACGCGCACAAGTGGCTGCGGGAAGGTCAGCACCACGTTGCTTCTGGGCCCGAAGTTGTTGGCGTTGCCCTGGCCGGTAATCTGGTTGGGCGAGGAAAACGCGTTGGAGCCGTTAGGCGCCAGCGCGGCGTCGGCAGCCGACAGCGAAATAAGCTGCCCGGTGGCCGTGAAACCATCAATCTGCAGCTGGTCGGTCCAGACATCACCCACCCGGTCGATATCCGATATAGCCATGGAGAAATTCTCCAGAGGCCGGCTGAAGGCGAAGTCCACCGACGAGGTATTGTTGGCCGACAATGAATAGTCGGCCGTCCAGGCGAGCGTCTTGCCCGGCAACGACCCGTTGTCCTCAATACGGAAGGTGGTTTCGTTGGACGGGGCCGTGTAGTTGCTGGCCGTGATGGTTACGCCTTCCACCACGATGGACTGGGCAGTCTGGAAGTTGCGGGTATCGGCCAGGTCGGCAAAGTTAAGCGTGCTGGCCTGGCCGCAGATGGCCTTGGCTACCGGAATCCCGTAGCTGGTCGATACGAAGTTGGTACCGGCCGCATCGCGGGCGTTGTAGTCGAACACGGCCGTGCCGAAATAGCCGGGGGCCGGGTCAAAGGTCAGCCGGCTGCCTTCAGTTGGCGTCAGAACTTGGTTTACCGTAATAGGCGCCCCGTCAAGCGCTAGCACACCTTCCGCGGCTGTTGGGATGGTGGTAATGCGGTAGGAAGAGGCTGCCAGGCCATCGGGGTCGAAGCTCAGCGGCTCAGTGAGCGGGGTAGCCGGGGCACCGGCCGGCACAATCTGCGAAACGTGCGGCAGCGCAACGGCAATCTGCGTGAAGTTGAGCGTAACAGTACTTGTGTTCGATATCTCATTGGCATCGTTGATCAGCTGAAACTGAAAGTTGGTGCTGAATGTCCGGTTAACACGCGGGCGGATGTAGATTTGGTCGTAACTACTCAGAAGTTGTATAACAGGAACAGTAGTCAGATTTATGGTTACACCAGTAGTCGAGTTTCTCAGCCCGAACTCCGTTTGGGCTGCATCGGGCAGGGAGGTAACCCGGATGGCAGTGATTGTGCCTGTACCACCATTGGTTACGCGAGCTAGCGGGTTGAAAAGCCGCAGTATATCGATGTCGGCCTGCCTCGTGAATGAGCCATTGTTTAGCGTAGGTGCCGTCTGAGGCCGGGAGGCAGTCTGGGGCTGCACGATTGTACCCATCATTAGTTCGCTGGCCAGATCCTGCTCAGTTAACTCGCCTGAAACCGACCGGAAAGATGGCGGCAGCAGGTCGCTGATGGAGGATACCAGGGCCGGGGGCGGCGGCGTGGGCAGCACCTGCTGGGCCCAGGCCTGCGGCAGCATCAGGAGGCAGGCCAGCAGCATCCTGAACAAAGGAGGTAGGAGTGTTTTCATAAATTATGCAAAATGTGGTACCACGTAAATGCCGCTATCGGCTCCCAACGAAAAGGTGATTAGGTCTGCTGATATCGATAAAACTAGGATCCATGTTCTTCACAAAGTCCCTTTTTTCGACCAATCACTACCTACACACGGCGGACATACGAACAGCCAGCAAATCCGGATTTAGAGTCTATCTATTAGATACATACCATCCCATTATGAAACTTAATAAGCATTTATTCTCACAACAGGAAGACAGTATGATTAACATTATTATTAGAATATAACAAAAACAATCTCCCTGCTAACTAATGTTCGCAATATTTGAAAGTAGCGGCTAGCGCATATATATATTTTACACATAAAACTCTACAAAGTTATATTTGCAATAACTCCTACCTGAGCAGTTGGTAGCAATGCTGCTACACACCAGATGAAGTGGCACAGCTTTCAACCACAAAATCATGGTACGGAAGGAGCCTTTCACATACCGTGCATCCGCCTAGCACTAGGCTTTCTTCCACTGCCACAGTGGCTAGACTGCACCGATGTTATACATACCTGCAGACGGCTGCATTGGCTATAGCAGGAACAGGCGGCCAGCCATCATAGCTCAAGACATCGCAACAAAAAGCCCTCCCCTGTTGCCAGAGGAGGGCTTCCTGTTCAGCGGCCGAAGCCGCTTACTTTTTGCTGATTACTGCTTGCTGAAGCGTTGAGTCAGGTTGAGGGAATTACCGCGCACCTGCACCAAGTACATGCCAGCCGGCAGTTGCTGCACCTGCAGCGTCTGGTCCTGCCCGCCCTGCACGGCTTGCGTACGCACCACCCGGCCCGTTGCATCCAGCACAGTTACCTTGTACGTGCCAGTAGGCAGTGTCGTCAGAGCCAGCGTGATGGTACGGTCCTGACTGGTGGCTGGGTTGGGGTACACCCCTACTGTCGCCACGCCAGCCGTCAGGCCTGCCGCGAAGTTGACCGTACGTACAGGGCTGTAGCTGGCCGTGCCATCTGTGTCGACCTGCTGCAAACGGTAGTACACCACACCGGCGCGCTTGGTCCCGATGTTGATATCGGTGAAGCTGTAGTTGGTCATCTGGCTGGTAGTGCCGCGGCCCTGCACCTGCCCGATCCGCTCGAAGCTGCCGCCATCAACGCTGCGCTCCACAACGAAATGGTCGTTATTCTGCTCTGAAGCCGTGCTCCAGGTCAGCAAGGCGTTGGCATTGCTGGCCGCTACCTCGAAGGCTTTCAGCTCGACGGGCAGTGGGGTAGCAGTCACGGCAACATTGCCGGAAAACTCTGATGTGTTACCTACAGACAATCCATTTACTGTATTGATAATGGTCGCTGTTGCCGTAAGGCGGGCGCCACTTGTATTAAGAGCCGTGAGTTGAGCTGGCGTCAGGCTCGATAGTGGAATAGTGAAGGCAAAACGACGGGCATTTCGCTCGCTGCCTTGATTGATTTCACCAGGGAAGCCAGAGAAGGAATACGTGCCAACATTATTATCGGTATCGTCGGTAGCATTGCCTTCAATGCGAGTTGTGAGGTAAGTCAGTCCCTCACCGTAGGCAGCAGCAGCTACATCAGCCACAAAGAACTCTACTACAGCATTGGCGGGAGCATACCCTAGCATAAGCAGGCTGTTAGCGTCTTTGAAAAGCTGAGTGATAACCGGAAAGTTGAGGATTCCATTGGCGCCGGTGTCCACATCAGTGTTATCATTCAGGTTCTGGCCGTCGCCGGTTACGCTAGCGCTACCCGTCGTCACTAGGTCAATACCCAAGTCACCGTTGGCGGAGAAGCTGTTTTGGGTGAAACGGTTGCCGGAAGTGCTGTTGGCAGCTACAATACCGTCGCCGGAGTTACCAGTGATTGTGTTGTTACCAATCAAGTTGTTGTTACCCAACGTGATGCTAATGCCAGCGTCACTAGCAGTGGCTGTACCTGCGCCATTTGAGCCAATCTGGTTTCCAGTGATAGTATTCCCGTTGCTCCCCCCAGCCAACTCAATACCAAACCCATTGTTAGCGCTGATATTGTTGTTGTTAATGGTGTTACCGGAAGCATTGGAGAGCAAAATACCTGCCCCATCATAGGCAATAGTAGTGCCGGAGGCGGCCGTAGCACGGCCTGTACGCATCACACTGTTGCTGATGGTCACACCCGTGGCGCCTCCTTCCAGCAGAACCGTAGCAATGGTGTTGTTCTGACCCGTAATATTGTTTACCACCGAGCCAATAGTGCCTGCGCCCGTGAAGACGATAGCTGCACCATCGGATTGGACGGCACCGGTAGTATTCAATGCCCTGCTTCCAACAGCTACACCAGCGTTAGTTACGTTGAGCGAAGCAATGCGTGTGTTAGCGCCCGTGATAAGCAGACCACCTCGGGTTGCCCCTACAAAGTCAAGGATGATTTCACCGGCGGTGTTGTTAGCAGTCGGTATTGTGCCTTCACCCGTTAGAATAGTCTGCAGCTTACCATCAATAGCCGTGTTGCTATCGGTAATGGTTGGCAGCGTAGCAGAGTTGAACGTGAAGGCCTTGGACGTAATGTTGTAGCCTGCAGGTGCAGTCATGGCGTCACGCAGACCTGCCGGCGCTCCGGTTAGGCGTCCATCGTTGAGCATAAAGATGGCATATTCAACGCCCGCCGCCGGATCGATGGCCGTAGTTGTTGCTGCTGCAGTGCCATTAAAGGCTGCCTGATCCAAGTTGGCATTAGTCAAGGTATTGCTGTTAACAATGAACTGCCGCAAAGACCCTTGGCCGGAGTTATTGGTGTTTACTACTGTGCTGAAGTTGAAGCCAAAGTCTACCCCCACCAAAGGGCCGGAAGCCGGAGTAGTGACAGATCCGGTGCCGGTGAGAGGAGTCAGGGTTTCGATAGTACCCGCAGCACTTACTGCCTCAACTTGCACTAACGTTTGTGCGCCTGTGTTGGCTACCTCATCTATGAGGTTAGGCTCCTCGCCACCTACCCGGTTCACATTGCCGTTCAGATACGTTTGTACGGGCAACAGACCCGCTATGCTACCGGGGCGGTTGCTTACTACCGTGGAGTTTACTACCCGTACCCGATATACAGTACTAGCCGTGAGCGTGATACCATTCAAGCCGTTCACAAAGCTGTAATTGCCAGCCGCATCAGCATTCGCGAACCCGATAAAGGATCCTGCACTAGAATACAACTCAACCCTTGCGCCGCTTACGCCTTCACCATTGCTGGCGGTCTGCGAGCGTCCGGCGCCACCGCCGTAGTTGGCATCCTCGAACACATTGCCTAGGATAGCCGTCTGATAATAGATAGGTGAAGGAGACGCCGCATCGGCGTTGGGCGTCTCCGGTAGGGCGGCGCTGTTGGTAGAGGCGTCTTGGGCCAGCAAGTCGGGCGGAGGGACCAAGGTGCTACCCTGCAGCGTATATCCAATGAAGGAAGCCACTGTGCTCGTGCCATACGCCGTGTTATTCTGTCCTGCAGTAGGTACTGCCGCAGCCGAAGGGAAAGTCACTTGAGCTGTAAAGGTTATAATGGCACCCTGCCCAGCGGCTAATTGCTGGTTACCAGTTAGCAGGCCAGCCCGGCCCGATTGTCCGTTAAAACCAGTGGCTCCCGTGTTGGCGGCTAGTGTGGCACCAGCCGTATTGGTTACTGTCAGACCCGAAATCGTGACGTTGTTAGCACCGGAAAACGTAGTAGCAGCATTAGCTGTGGTATTACCGCTCCACAGCAGGTCAGAAACCTGCACGTTTGGGTCAGTGATGGAACCGTTGTTGCGGACCTTAATGCTGAATGCAACGTTAAACTGGTTGGGTGTTCCCGACGGCGTCACGCTCACTACTTCCTTCACTACATCCACACTCTGGTCAGGCGTCACGCAACTGGCTCCATCGCTGTTTATGGCTGGGTCTACTGCCGACAGGTTAGTCGCTGAACCATCCGTAGTGCTGATAATGTAAAAGTTGGAAGAACCGGCGGTGCCTGCTGTGCCATTACGATACGCATAGAATGTACCAGCAATGTCGAAGAAGCAGGTACCCATTGCTTGGGTCTGATTGAACGTCACTGCCGTTGCGTTGGTGAGGCGAGTTACCGCTGCCGTATTCGTCGTATTGTTGACTACAAGCTTATATGCTTCGTTCAAGAAGCTCACTCCATAGAAGTTGTTATCCCGCGGGTTAAAGGCTATGTCGTAGAGAGCAAAACCAGTACCTGCTGCGGGAGCCCCCGTGAATGTTATTTGTGTAGCCGTTAGTGTCGGCGCATTCAAATCTATTCGATAGAAACGCGGTGTATCAAACCGCTGGCTCACCACATAATAGTTGCCTGCCCGATCAATAACGCCTCCCGCCCACTGGTCACCGGGTAAATTACCTACAATGCCAAGCGACTTGATGTCACCATTCTTGTCAATGACATACAGTTCCATTGGATCTGTATATTCATTGATACGATCTGCACCGGCCGTGTTAGACGCAACTTCGTTTGAAACATAGGTCAGCGCATACTGCAGGCCATCCCCCGGACGGTAACCCAGACCGTTTATGGTAGCTCCTAAGTCCTTCTTTTCGTTCGTAACATAAGCATTACCAGTTGTGCGGTCCACGTCGAAAAGGCGAGTGGAGTTGGTGATTGGTGCTGTAGTAGTAACGACTTGCCGAATCTGGTAGAACTGCCCGTCGCAGCTATAGCGTGAATTCACGGCGCCGGGATTATCAGTCCGAAATGAAATGCTACTGATAGCCAACGCGTTGCCGGTACCCGTCGTGGATCGAGGGTTGCGTAAGGCTAGAGCCAAAGCAGTTTGTGTACTGTTCGTCGTAAATGAGACGGCGTAACGCGTCCACTTATCGCCGCCATTGGCAGTAGTCTCCTTCACCACGTCAAAGGTGGTTCCCTGCTTCACGCCACCTACATAGAAATCTAGTTGTGGGTCCGTCGTGGTAGCTGATCCTACTCCTGTAGCATTCGAGGCGTAGCAAACGAATGTGTAAGTAGTATTCGGGCGAACAGCCACATTCTGCTGCCAGAAGTTTACCGTGGCTGTGGCCGCTGTATTGCCGAACATATAGAGCCAACTACGGGAGGCGGGAATGCCATTGGTTGCGTCGCCTGGAAAAGCAGATTGGTTGGTAGCTGCATCCAACTGAATAGCTACTGCGTTTGCCGTTGGTACTACATCTGTAGGAGTATAGTTTAAACCGCTGGTCCAGTTCCCCAGATCAGTGCCAGCCGGAATAGTGTACGCACCTGCCGCAGCGGTTTCTGGATGCTTACCGAACGTGTTGTTCTGCAACAGCTGTGGCCCTTTGCCGGCTATCTGCGCCCGGGCTACAATAGGGGTTCCAAGCGTAGCCCAACTAATCAGCAACGCTAGTAATGGTAAGCGTGTTTTCATGGTAAGAAGTATGGTATTGAAGAAATTTGCAAGAGTGTGAATGAGCAAAGCCCAACGTTTGCATACTATAGCTTGGCAGTGCCATAAAGCTAATTGGCACTGAGTCGTTGTGCAGTTGTTTTTCGCTGAATCTGGCATTACTCTCGGTGAATATCCCAACTTCACCGCGAAACATGGTCCTCTAATATTTCTATTAAATTCGACAGCCAAAACGCTGCAAAACTACCCATAAACTATACATTTTCTTAGCGTTAGCTGGATTGAATGTTATTATATTTTGAAAAATATTATTCTGCGCTATTAGAAAGAGTTTTTTTAGCTCAGCAGCAAAAAGTACTATGGGACTATGGTAGTACGAAGAAATACTATTAACAAAATTCATTATTTATAAAATGCAATTAATTACCTATTATAAATCAATTATATCCGGTAATGTATGGTAAACCACCCTCCTTGTTCCAGAGTGAGTCGAACGGACTACGTGGCTGCAAACAGCTTAATGGGAAAGGAGTCCCCTCACCTGACAGTCGTTTATTTAGTCAATCGGCCTGTGCGCTGCCATTACCACTGCAGCAAAAAGCAAGGCCTACCTGCGTAGACCTTGCCTTTAGCAAAAACCTTCCTGGAGTCTGAGAGGCAGTCTAGTAGCTGCTCACCCGGGAGCTCCGGCTCACCAGTTCCTGCACCTCATCATTAAAGCCAGCCTGTTGGTTTAACTCCTCCAGCGGCAGGTGCAGGCGGTATTTCCAGAAATGCGTGGGGTTGGCCGGCACGTTGATCTGCTCGTCGTCGGGGTTGGCGCGGCGCAGGTCGGGGCTCATGGCCAACAGGTCCTGCAGCGGGAAGATGGCCCACATGGCCGGCGAGTGCAGATGCTGCACCGTTATTTCGCGGGCCACCCACGGCTCGCAGTGGTAGGGCGCCTGCTCGCCCCAATGGCCCAGGATGGTTTCAAAGAAGCGCTGGGTTTTCACGTGGTCCTCTTCCCACCAGCCGCGCACCGTGCTCATATCGTGCGAGCCGGGGCTGACCACCGACAGGTAAGGCGCGGCGTCGGGGTGGCCGAACTCCACTTTGGGGTCGGAGGGCATGCGCTGGATGTTGAGGCCCAGCATGCCCAGGGCGCGCATCACGCCGGGCACGGAAGCCGGCACCATGCCCAGGTCTTCGCCGCAGATGAGCATGTTGGTGGCGTAGCGTACCGGCGGCAATTTGCGCAGGCCCTGCTCGCGCCAGAACTCCTCGTGGCGCTGGAAGAAGAAGTCGTTGTAAATCTCCCGCATGCGGTGCTGATCTTCGCCGTTCAGCTCCTTGAACGACAGCGACTTGCCCACCGTGATGCGCGGGTGGTAGAAGTCGGCGCGCAGGTCGTCGGGCACAAACAGCACTTCGTTGGCGAGGCTGTAGAGGCCGGACCGCAGCCACTGGTAATGCTCGGTGTTGGCGGGGTCGGCGGCTATTTTTTCGGCAAACACGCTTTCCATCTGACGCTGGGTGCGCACGTGCTCTTTCAGTTGGATGGCGCCGTAGCCGGCATCTTCCATAAACTCGTCGAACACGGCTTGCGCCTGCCCGTGGAAGATGTGCTGCAGCATATGCCAGCGGATGTAGGGCTCGCAGAGGCGGCCGTAGTCGAACCAGCCCAGGCGCTGCTCAATTTCGTGCTGGTGCAAGGGCAGCGCGGGCGAGAAGTGCCCAAGCAGGCCTTCCACCGAATGGCCGGGAATCTCCCAGATGCGGAAGAAGCCCAAGATATGGTCGATGCGGAGGGCGTCGAAGTAGCGGGCCAGGGTGCCCATGCGCTGCTTCCACCAGGCGTAGCCGTCCTCGGCCATCCGCTCCCAGTTATAAGTGGGGAAGCGCCAGTTCTGGCCGGTGGTGGAGAAGTCGTCGGGTGGGGCGCCGGCCTGCTGGTGCATGTGGTACAGCTCGGGCTGGGTCCAGGCGTCCACAGAGTGGCGGTAGATGCCGATGGGCAGGTCGCCTTTGAGCACCACGCCGCGGTGGCGGGCGTAGTCCACGGCTTCGCGCAACTGCTTGTCCAGGTGGAACTGGATGAAGAAGTGCAGGCCTACCTCGTCAAAGTTGGCGGCATCGGCGCGCACCAGCTCGGCTACTTTGGCCGGCGTGCGGTACTCTTCGGGCCACTGCTGGAAGTCGGCGGTGCCGTACTGGTCGCGCAGGGCGCAAAAGGCGGCGTAGGGCTCCAGCCACGACTTCTGCTCCTCGCGGAAAGCGTGGAACGCCGGATCGGCCAGGAAAGCAGCTTTCTCCTGCTGATAGAGCAGGCGCGCAAACTTCCACTTGGCTTTCATCACCGGCTCGTAGTCCACGAAGTCCTTGGCGTTCAGCTCCTGGCGCAGCTGCTCCAGCTCCTGCTGCGCGGCAGCATCCTGGAGGGGCGCAATAGCATCGAGGCTGAGGTACTGCGGATGCAGGGCAAACACCGAAATGGCCGCGTACGGGTACGAATCCACCCAGGTATGGGTGGCCACTGTGTCGTTGATTGGCAGAATCTGCACCAGCTTGAGGCCGGTTTGCACCGCCCAGTCGGTGAGCAGCTTCAGGTCAGGGAATTCGCCCACCCCCAGGCCCTGCTGGCTACGCATGGCAAATACGGGCAGCGCCACGCCGGCCCCGCGCCATGCTGTCGGGTAGCGGAAGTTCTCATCGGCCCGGACGCGCAGCGTGCGGCGGTCCTGGGCTGGCGGAATGATCCGGTCTTCGCCGGTTTCCAGCAGCACAATCTGCTTGGTGGCGGGGTCCCAGATACCATACTTATACTGAGTAGGCTTGTCGGGCTGCTCCAGCGCTACCTCGGCGGTCCAGGTCGGGTAGTCGGCGTCGGAGAGGACAACGGCTTTGCGGGCATCCCAGGCGCCGAGGGCAGCATCGGAGCCCAGCACGCACACCTGGTGGCCCGACTCTACGCGGGGCGCGGCCAACTGGAAGCGCACCACCGAGTCGGCCACGCGGGCGGCTTTGGCGGGCTTGGCCGGGCCGGTAGCCGGGCGGCGCAGCAGTGCCTGCGTGAAAGCGGCCGTGAACAGCTCGTTTTCAGGCTGGGCAGCCGGGCGCCAGTAGTCTTCCAGCACGAGGCGCGAAAACTGGCGGCCGTCGTAGTGCACTTGGCGGTTGGGGCCCCACTCCCAGTGCTTGCCGCCGTCCTGGTCGTCGAGCAGAATGTATTTGTAATCGACGGTGCCGGGGGCATCGTCGGGCAGGCTGATTTCCTGGCTCCAGCGGCCGAGTTCGGGATTATACTGCAGCTGCAGGGCGTGGTCGAGGTTCCAGTTGCCCAGGCTGGGCTCGGAACCGCACACGACCAGTCGCTGGCCCCACGCGGTGCGGAAGGGCAGGGAGAAACGAAGAATCATGGGGCATCTAGGATGAAGCACGAAAGATACGGGGTCAGGAGGGGAATGCGAACATCCGGCCCGCAACTGATGCCCGCATTCCGGCCGCCGGGCAATTGGTTTTCCGGCAATCAACCAGCTAATTTCCAACCTCAGAGCCTTTTTACCCGTTGGGTTACACTACACCCTAATTCTGTACGGTTATCAACTCGCTACCTACTTACGCCCGCCGCGCCCTCTATGCCCTCCTCGGCCTTGTAGCATTTGTGCTGCTCCTACTTATAGGAGTGGTGGTGGCGCTGCAATTCCCTTCAGTGCAGGACTATGCGGCCAGCAAAGCTGCCGGTTACCTGCAAGGCAAAATCGGCACGGAGGTGCGTATTGACAAGTTCCGCACCGATTTCAAGCACGCGCTTAGCCTGGAGGGCGTCTACATCGAAGACCAGAAAGGCGACACGCTGCTGTCGGTAGGCCGCCTGGGCGTCGATCTGGATTTGTGGGCTCTCACCAAATCAGAAATCAACCTCAAGGAGCTGGAGCTCAACGACGGCCGCTTGGCCATCAGCCGCACGCTGCCCGACAGCGTGAGCAACTACGACTTCATCGTAAATGCCTTCGCGACGGCCGACACGGCGACTACTGCGCCGGCCGATACCACCGCGGGCTTCAAGTACAACATCGGCGACCTGCGCCTGACTAATATCCGCCTCACCTACGACGACCAGGTGGAAGGCATGGCGGTGCGCACGAAAGTGGGCGAGCTGGCCGTGACCATGGACGCCGTGGACGTAGACCAGTCGATTTATAAGGTGGACGAAGCCACGCTGCGCAACACGGCCATCAGCATCGCCCAGACCAAAACCGCCCCGCCCGATACGGCCGTGGCTGAGCCGCTAGCCCTCACGTTCGGGCTGAACAAGGCCCTGCTCAGCAACGTCAGCCTGACGTATAAAAACGAACCGTCGGCGCAGTTTATCAGCACCCGCGTGGGCGAGGCCGAAATTACGGCCGACAACATCGACCTGATCAACTCCCGGGTGGCGCTGAACACGGTGAAGCTGCGCAACACCAGCATTGCCTACGCCCAGAACGAAAACGTGCCGGTGGAAAAGCGCCTCGTGAACCCCGCCGAGGTGGTGCGCGACCTGAACGACGCCGTGGAAGGCGCCACCGGCCAGCCCAGCAACTGGGTGGTGACGCTCAACCGCTCCGACATCTGGGGCGTGGATGTGGCCTTCGACAACTTCGACGAGCCCAAGCAGCGCACCCGCCTGCCGGCCATGGACTACAACCACCTCAAGTTCACGGATCTGGTGCTGAACGTGGAGAACCTGCGCTACTCCGAGAACAGCACCACCGGCCGCATCAACCAGCTGGCCGGCCGCGAGCAAAGCGGCTTCCGCATCGACTCGGCCACCGCCGACGTAGTGTTCGACTCGGTGCAGACCCGCCTCACCAACCTCGACCTGATTACGCCGCATACCCGCATCCGCCAGACGCTGGGCATGCGCTACAAGAGCCTCGACGCGCTGGCCGACACCCGCCAGCTGCCCAACCTGGGCATCGAAGGCGACCTGCGCAACGTGCGCCTCGGCTTCCGCGACATCCTGTACCTGGCCCCCGACCTGGCCGGCACGCCGCCGTTCACCACCGGCCCCAACCAGTCGGTGCTGCTGAGCGGGCGCGTGAGTGGCCGCGTGGGCGATATGCGGATTCAGGGGCTGGAGTTCGTGGGCTTCCGCAACACCATCGTGAAAGCCAGCGGCCGCATCCAGGGCTTGCCCGAAACCGACCGCCGCCTCTACACCGATTTGCGCATTCAGCAGTTCAGCACCTCGGAGGCTGACATTCGGATGCTGGCCCCGAAAGGCACGATTCCGCCCGGCTACAACATTCCGCCGCGCCTGACGGTGGCCGGCACGTTCCGCGGCCGCCCGTCGGCGCTGCTGTTCGATGCCGATTTGCGCGCCACCACCACCTACGGCAACGTAGCGGCCAAGATTAACCTTGGCGCCGGCCCCAAAGGCCAGGAGCCGATTACGGCCGTGTTCAGCACCCAGAACCTGAACGTGGGCCGCATCCTCAACGACCCCACCATCGGCACCGTCACGGCCAGCGGCCGCCTGAAAGGGCGCGGCGGCCTCGACCCCAACCTGCTGCGCGGCCAGCTCACGGCCAACGTGCAGCGCGCCACCTACAACGGCTACACCTACCGCGGCATCACGGCCAACGTGGGCATCGACCGCAACCGCTACGTCATCGACGCCAAGAGCCGTCAGGACCCCAACCTGAACCTGGATCTGCTGGCCACCGTGGACTTGCGCAACGCCAGCAACCCCAGCTACTCGGTGGAGCGCCTGAACCTGCGCGGTGCCAACCTCACGGCCCTGGGCTTCTACACCGGCGGCGACCTGCGCGTGCAGGGCGACCTCACGGCCAACCTCAGCGGCTCCGACGCCAACAGCATCAACGGTACGTTCTCGGGCCGCAACATCATCATCGTGCGCGACAACCAGACCATTCCGCTGGACTCGGTGAGTGGCCGCATTGTGCAGCGCACGGGCCGCACCGAAGTGGTGTTCAACTCCAACGTGGCCGACTTCAACCTGCAAGGCAACACCCGCCTCGGCGACCTGGCTACGGTGCTGCAGGAGCACATCGACCGGTATTTTGATTTGCCCGGCGTGCGCTACCGGCCCTCGGCGGCCTACCGGCAGTTCACGTTCGAGGCCAACGTGAAGAACACGCGTCTGGTGCAGAAACTGGTGCCCGACCTCAAGCAGCTCACGCCCTTCAAGCTCACGGGCGGCTTCGACAGCCGCGCCGCCAACCTCACGCTCAACACCCGCATTCCGCGCATCGTGTACATGGGCTACGCGCTGGACTCGCTGAAATTCAACGTCAACTCCGACGCGCAGAAGCTGGACTACGCGCTGGGCTTGCGCCAGATCAGCCAGGACACCACCCTGCGCATCCCCAACCCGACCCTGGCCGGCAGCGTGCAGAACAACCAGATTGGTACCCGCCTGCGCATTGCCGAGTCGGACAGTGCCGAGCGCCTGAACATGGCCGGCGTGCTGCGTGTGCTAGGTGGCGGTGACTCGTATGTGTTCAGCTTCGATCCCCAGTTGATGCTGGACCGCGCGGCCTGGAACGTGACGCCCGGCAACGAGCTGCGCTACACGCCGGCTACCGGCGCTATTTTCGCCAACAACCTGGAGTTCAGCCGCAACAGCCGCAGCCTGAAGCTTCAGACCCTGCCCGGCGCGCAATACCCGCTGCAGCTGAACATGCAGAACCTGGAGTTGAACGCCCTGGGCCACGCCGCCGGCCTACAGGACTCACTGATAGCCGGCACGCTCAACGGCCAGGCGCTGGCTTTGAGCCTGGGCCAGCCCAAGCAGGCTTTCACGGCCGACGCCACGCTTAGCAACCTCGTCTACAACAAATCGGTGATAGGCGACGTGACCCTGAAGGCCACCAACCCCACGCCCAACCGCTACAACGTCGATGCCCGCCTTACCAACGCGCAGGGGGCCGATGTGCGCGCTGTAGGCTACTACCTGGCCACCCCGCCCGACCCGATCCGCTTCGACGTGACTGTGAACCGGTTTGACTTCAAAATGGCCGAGCCGTTTTCGGCCGGGCAGCTGCGCGAAGGCGTGGGCGGCGTGACGGGCAACATTGTAGTGACGGGCACGGCCGCCCAGCCCGTTATCAACGGTGCCCTCACTACCACCGCCGACGCCGGCCTGACGCTTACCCAGCTGGGCTCCGACTTCCGCATGCCCAACCAGACGGTGACGTTCAACCCGCAGAACATTGCCTTCAACAACTTCACGGTGCTGGACTCGCTCGGCAACAAGGCCGTGGTGGATGGCCGCATCATCGTGCCCAACTACGCCGACGTCACCTCCTACCGCTTCAACCTGAACGCCACCACCGACGACTTCCTGGCCGTCAACAGCCGCCCGACCGACAACGAGCTGTTCTACGGCAAGCTGGTGCTCGACTCGGACACCCGCATCAGCGGCAACCTGAACCTGCCGGTGCTCAACACCAATGTGCTGGTGGAAGAAGGCTCCGACCTGACCATTGTGGTGCCCAACGACGAGGCCGGCTTGGTCGCTACCGACGGCATTGTGGAGTGGATCGACAAGAGCGCGCCCGTGGATACCATGCTGGCCCGGCAGCTGGCCCTGGACACGGCCCGCACCGCCGCCGGCTACGACATTACCGCCCGCATCACCGTCCGCGACAACACGCCCTTCACGCTCGTCATCGACCCAATTTCCGGCGACAACCTGAAGGTGCGGGCCGAGGGCACGCTCAACACCGCCATCGACCCGGCCGGCACCATCAGCCTCACCGGCCGCCTCGACGTGACCGACGGGGCCTACAATATGTCGCTCTACGACCTGGCTTCGCGCGAATTCAAGATCGGCTCCGACAGCTACATCGTCTGGAGCGGCGACCCCTACAACGCCCAGCTCAATATTGCGGCCATCTACAACGTGAAAGCTGCACCGGCCGAGCTGCTGTCGGCCCAGGGCGTGGCCGACGAAACGCTGAGCGCCGTGGGCCGCAACCAGCTGCCGTTTCAGGTGTACCTCAACGTCACGGGCGAGCTGCTCAAGCCCACCATCGGGTTCGATATTCGCTTGCCCGAGGAGTCCCGCTCGGAGCTGCGCGGCCCCATTGAGGCGCGCCTGTCGCAGTTGCGCCAGCCCAGCGAGGAGTCGGAGCTGAACAAGCAGGTATTCTCGCTGCTGGTACTCAACCGCTTCCTGGCCGATGATCCGTTCAAGAGCAGCAGCGGCAACCTTGTGGCCGACCAGCTGCGCGGCTCCGCCAGCCAGGTGCTCACCCAGCAGCTCAACAACCTCACCGGCTCCTACCTGTCCAACCTGGGCGTGGAGCTGGGCGTGAACTCCTACGCCGACTACAGCAGCGGCACCGAGAAAACCCGCACCGACCTCAACGTGGCCGTGCGCCGCCAGCTGCTCAACAACCGCCTCACCGTCCGCCTCGGCACCGACGTGCCCCTGGGTGGCGGCAACCAGGCCAGCAACGGCCAGAATCAGGCCGGCATCAGCTCGTTCGCCGGCGACGTGAGCATCGAGTACAACGTGCTGGCCAACGGCCGGATTCGCCTGCGCGCTTTCCGCAACAACGCCTACGGCGACATCGACGGCCAGTTTGTACGCACCGGCGCCTCGCTGATCTTCCAGCGCGACTACCGCGACTTGGCCGACCTGTTCCGGGGCATTGACAAGGAAGTGAAAGAAGAAGTGAAGCAGAACCGCCGCCGCCAACGCGAGGAAAAGAAAACCGCTCTGGACTCCGCGCAGGCCGTCACCTCGGAGCCGCGCCGCGACACCACCCGCAGCGTGCAGCGCCCTGCTACCTCCGGCCGCTAATTCCGGAGCCAGCTGGCGAGCGTCTCACTCGGCTCACACTATAAACCGCCAGTTGCCCTGCCCAACCCTGCGTGGCGAAAGATCAACTCTGAAAACGAACACCACTAGATTTCCAGCATGAAGCCTTCTTCCTCTCGTAGCAATGCTGCTCCGGTAGCCTCTCCGGCCCCACCTGCCGGGGCTTCCCGGCTGTGGCGGTCCTGGGCAGCGCTGACGGCCCTGCTTCTGGGGGCGGGCTGCTCTGGCACCAAATTCATCCCCGAAGGCAGTTACCTCTACACCGGCAGTAGCGTGAAGGTGCAGTCGGCGGAGCCCATCCCCAACGAGGCCGCCCTCACCACCGAGCTTACCTCCGTTATTGCCCCCAAGCCCAACGCCGCCATTCCACTGCTCGGCGCCCGCCCCAAGCTGTATTTCTGGCATATGGGCGAAGGCAAAACCAAAGGCTTGGGCAAGTGGCTGGCTGATAAATACGGCGAAAAACCGGTGCTGCTGAGCGAGGTGGACACCCAGAAGGTGAAAAGCCTGATGGCCAACCGCCTCAACAACAACGGCTACTTCAAGCCCGTGGTGCACAGTAAGGTGCAGAAGAAGGACCGCACGGCCACCGTCGACTACCTGGCGCAGGTGGGCAAGCCCTACCTCATCAAGCAGATTCAGTACCCGGAGCGCGACACCCTGCTCGACCGCGCCATCCGCGCCACCCAGGCCGGCTCGCTGTTGAAAGTCGGCGACCCGTACAACCTGCAAACCCTCATCAACGAGCGGATCCGGATCGACGGCGAGCTGAAAAACCAGGGCTACTACTACTTCACCCCCGACTACCTGCTGTTTCAGGTCGACAGTACCCTCGACAACCAGGCCAATATTTATGTGAAGGTGAAGGGCACGATTCCGAAGCGTGCGGCCCAGCCCTACGTGCTCAACCGCGTGAGCTTGAACACCGATTATTCGCTTTCCGACACAGCTTCGCAGGGACGCCAGCCTATCATGTATGAGGGCTACCGTTACTTCCCTGATGAGAAGGTGTTCAAGGCGAAGGCCATCACCAACGCCACCTTCCTCTACCCCGACAGCCTCTACCGCCGCCGCCGCGCCGACCAGACCCTGAGCCGCCTCATGAGCCTGGGCACGTTTAAGTTCGTGGACATCCGCTTCCGTCCCGCCCGCAACCAGCCCGACTCGGCCGAATACGGCCACCTCAACGCCTTCGTGCGCATGACGCAGGTTCCCAAGAAAAGCCTGCGCGGCGAAGTGGCCTTGGTCAGCAAGTCTAACGGCTTCGTTGGCCCCGGCTTCCGGGTGCAGTTCCGCAACCGCTCAGCCCTGCGCGGCGCCGAGCAGCTGTTGGTCAACGTCACCGGCGCCTTCGAAAACCAGACCCGCACCGGCACCAACGCCATAGGCCTCACTTCCTATGAGCTGGGGGTGGATGCGCAGCTTATCGTGCCGCGGCTCATTACCCCGCCCTTCGATATTCGTCTGCGCAACTCCGACTTCCAGCCCCGCACCACTTTCGGCGCCGGCTACAAGTATGTGCAGCGCCTGGAGGCTTTCAAGCAGGACGCATTCAGCCTCAACTACGGCTACACCTGGAAAACCAACATCACAAACGAGCATGAACTGCGCCCGATCGACCTACAGTACTTGCGCTTAGGGGGCGTTTCTGATACCTTCCAGGCGCGGCTCGATAAGAATGCCTTCCTGGCCAACAGCTTCCGCCAGCAGTTCATCTTGGGCAGCAGCTACCGCTACACCTACAACCAGCAGGCCCTGGAGCAGCGCCGCAACCAGATTTATTTCAGCGGGGGCATCGAGGTTTCCGGCAATGCCGCCTACCTGCTCAGCAACCTCACCGGCCAGACCAAGGAAACCAACCCCGACGGCACCAAAGCCTACACGCTCATCGGCCAGCAGTTTTCACAGTACTCCAAGATTGATCTGGAAGTGCGTAACTACTTCCGCATTTCCTCCAACCCCACTAGCGGCAACAAGATTGCCACCCGCGTGCTCATTGGCGCCGGCCTGCCCTACCTGAATTCCCGCGTGCTGCCCTACCTCAAGCAATATGGCATCGGCGGCCCCAACAGCGTCCGTGCCTACGCCGCCCGCGGCATCGGCCCCGGCACCTACAGAGCTAATACCGACCGTTCCACTAGCTTCTATGACCAAGTCGGCGACTTACGCTTCGAGGCCAACGCCGAATATCGACAAGATCTGTTTCCCTATGTGAAGGGTGCACTGTTCGTGGATGCCGGCAATATCTGGCTACTCAATGAAGATGTAGACCGTCCCGGGGGCCAATTTGAGCCCAGTAAATTCCTCAACCAGCTAGCCATCGGCGCCGGCGCCGGCATCCGCATCGACGTGCAGTTCTTCGTCATCCGCTTCGATGCCGCCGTCCCCGTCCGCGCCCCTTACGGCACTCCAGACGACAAAGCACCACGCCTGAACATCGCCATTGGCTATCCTTTCTAGCCTCACAGTCTGTCAACAAAAAAGGCCGTGCGCACGCACG
This sequence comes from Hymenobacter sp. APR13, assembly GCF_000737515.1. NCBI lineage: Bacteria > Pseudomonadati > Bacteroidota > Cytophagia > Cytophagales > Hymenobacteraceae > Hymenobacter > Hymenobacter sp. APR13. The sequence goes on along the minus strand of NZ_CP006587.1, from coordinate 2,166,571 downwards.
GCCTTTTTTGTTGGTGGTAAACCACCAGATCACCTACTCAGGCAGAACATTTTAACGGGGCCTCACGACATTTACTGCTGGCCCCTTTGTGCCTAACAGTTTTCAAGTGGCTGCCACCTTCAGCTTCATTCATGCGGATATCTTATAAGCTCTATTGTACATCAGTTGCAATTCACCTGTCTCCCGCTTTCCTAGAGCATATTGCGCCTCTACATTCTGTATGGCAACTCGAGTACTGGGCTAAGCGTCGACGAGAGGACGGGGGAAGCCTAGGATAAGAATAAAACAGTACAGCAGCTTATGATTCGCTCTACATGTGATACAGGAGCAGTAGCTCATACTAACATACGTCCCAGTCGCAGCCTTTTGCATCTAGCTTGCCTGCTGCCTGACTTCAATCTGCTGTCATGGAAACAGATTTTTACTCTTCCTGGTCTGATCAATTCAGGTAAGCAGGACGTAGACTTAGCATGTTGCCAAGGGCAACAACGCTTATAACGCCGTTGCCCCCGCGCCAGGCCCCGGGAGGGGGCGGCACGGGGGCAACGGGCAATGCAGTAAGGTTGGCGGCGACCGACTCTCCCACCGATGAAGGCAGTACCATAGGCGCTCCGGGGCTTAACGACTCTGTTCGGAATGGGAAGAGGTGAACACCCGGGCTAAAGCCACCATTACTGGGGCGGCAGCTCTGTGTTCAAGGCGAGCTGCCAACAAAACCGTTGACGTAAGGACAAAAGAGAAAACTAAAGAAGCAAATTCCGAGCATTGTCAAGCAAAGCGTTCGAGTCCTTAGTACGGCTCGGCTGTGGCATTTCGGCCTCTACACCTACCGCCTATCTACGTCGTGGTCTACGACGACTCTTCCTATATAGGAGATCTCATCTTCAGGTGAGTTTCGCACTTAGATGCTTTCAGCGCTTATCTCATCCCAGCGTCGCTACCCGGCGCTGCAACTGGCGTCACAACCGGTGCACGAGCGGCTGGTCCAACTCGGTCCTCTCGTACTAAAGTCAGGTCCTGTCAAATCTCCAACGCCCACCACAGATAGGGACCGAACTGTCTCACGACGTTCTGAACCCAGCTCGCGTGCCACTTTAATCGGCGAACAGCCGAACCCTTGGGACCTTCTCCAGCCCCAGGACGTGACGAGCCGACATCGAGGTGCCAAACCTCCCCGTCGATATGAGCTCTTGGGGGAGATCAGCCTGTTATCCCCGGCGTACCTTTTATCCTTTGAGCGATGGCCCTTCCATGCGGAACCACCGGATCACTATATCCGTCTTTCGACCCTGCTCGGCTTGTAGGCCTCACAGTCAAGCCCGCTTCTGCTATTGCGCTCTACATCCGGTTACCAAGCGGATTGAGCGGACCTTTGAAAGCCTCCGATACTCTTTTGGAGGCGACCACCCCAGTCAAACTACCCAGCAGACACTGTCTCCGTTGCCAGATTAGGCACCAAGCAACACAAGGGTGGTATTTCAACGGCGACTCCCCAAAACCTAGCGGCCCTGGCTCAACGTCTCCCACCTATGCTACACATGTGTTACCCAGCGTCAATGTCAACCTATAGT